>NZ_AHZC01000149.1 GCF_000247475.1 Rhizobium sp. PDO1-076
CCGAAATCATCGCCGCTTGACCGTTAACCTGGATTCAGCGCCGTGGGGCAAGTACAGAAGCAATTGCTGCCGTTCGCGGCCTGGGAGATATGCAAAATCTCCCCGCTTGAATGCCTACCAAATGCAAGCGTCAGGCCCCGCATGATTTAATCTCCTCACATTCAAACCATGTGACGCGCATAATGCAGAAAACAAAACCACGCCTAAACCGCTCTCGTCGAATTTTAACGATCGTGTCGAAACGGGACAAAAGCAATGCAGTACCAAGTGCTACTCGTGGCCATTGTGCCATCGATACAGACACGACAGTTGCCGTCGGCCATGACGATCAAATCGCCGACGGCAACCGCGAGACGCGACGGCCGCCTCATTGATCAACTCTATAATGCCAGTCGGTTGACGAACTTGGACGGGGATAGACGTCAAGAGCATTCTGCAGCTGCGGGAATACACGTTGCCGTGACAAGCCGCGGGAAGGGCCAGTCGCGTTATCCCGTCTTCAGTTGCCCGCCCGCGTTCGCCTTCAAAAGCGCCATGATCATCGGACCGAGCGAGAATTCCGACTGCTCGGTGCGTCTCGTGAGGTCGCGCAAATAGCCGCCGGCAGAATTGATCAGGTTCGCCCGTTCGAAGATGCAGGCCATCGCCACTGCCGCATTTTCGGGTCCCATGATTTCACAGGCCTCCTGATAGGCCGAGGGGCTGACGCCAAGCATTGAGCGAATCACCACCGCCGCAGACATGAGGTCTCGCCAGTTCCCGATGGCTCCGCCCGGTCCATAGTCAGAGATTTGCGGGCAAGCCTTCAGCACGACGGAGAGGGGAAAAGCCTTCAGCGGCTCACTCGGCGTCGCGGGTTTGCTCGACCTTTCGCTCTGTTCTTGTTCCGATCGCGGTTCAAATACAGTGGTGGATTCGGGATTTGAATTCTGTATGTGGCGCCCGATTTGGGCATCATTGGTGCTATTATATTCTGCTTTTTCGTTTATTTCCAACCGATTGAGGATTTCTTCCTTCAGCATCTCCATGCTTTCAAGCGCTTTCGTCACCTCGACTAGCGTCGGCGTCCTCGGGAAGCCGCCCACCAGTCCGACATAACCGTCCTCGACCGACTGCCAATCCCCATCGACACCCTCCTCAATGGCTGCCGTTAGGAGCTTGCGGGTGTCCCGTCGGCAAATTGTGAGCTTTTCCTTGGCTTTCCTGAATTCTGCACGCGTCGCGATCACCTGCTGGGCCAGCAGCGCGAGTTCCTCGGCACGGGCGAGCAAAGGAGAAAGATCAAAGCCAAACGCGCTTTCAACATCCCCGTCCGCACCCTTGCGCGCAAAGCGTTTGCCGTTGGCGCTATCCTTGCGGATGATCAGGCCGGCGTCGACCAGCGAACCCAAATGGCGGCGTAAGGTCGATCCAGGCATGCTGTGCGCTCGCAGCGACAGCTGAATGTTCGACGGGAAAACCACCAACTGCGCATTCCCCCGTAGTTCTTTTTCGGGGAAGAAAGTCAACAGCGCGTCAAGGACAGAGAGGCTACTTGACTGCAGCCCCAACAGTTCCATCGCTACAGACGCATCGCGGAAGACTTTCCACTTGTCGACAGATTTGCTTATCGGTATTTCGCAGACCGCCTGTTGCCGCCTGACAAGGGCAAGCGTCACCGGCCGCCGCCCAAAGGGCGTCGTCACACTTTCCGTATGCATCGTTCTTCACCTTCAAACAGGCAAAAGAAATTCGTTCGCCGAAACGACGCCTAGACTCTTGACGATGAATCCCGGAAATGCGATTCTACTGGTGCTTAGACAGATAGGGGCTTCCGAGACGGCGACGTTTTGGGGGCTCTTTTCTTTTGCGGTTATGCTTCCTCTTTTCCAATGGACTTCGCACGGCGCTCTTCGAAAAGAGCAACCGCGTCATTGAGCAGGAAAGACGCGAACTCCCCCGCCTCCTTCCTGTCGAGCGTAATCTCGATCTTTGACTTGCTCAGCTTGACGTGGCCCAGTCGCTGACCGGATGACGTCGAGAGAACTTCGGGCAAACCACGAACAACGCGGCGTGGCTTGATGGCGGTCAGAAGCGCCTTGAACCGATCCTGCGAGGTCATGCTTTGCATCTCGTCCAACCGTGCCAGGTCCATAGGATTCTTTTTTTCGTCCTTATGGATCAAATCCGCGAGCTCTTGCCAGCTTCGCCGCCCAATGCCGGGGGCAGGTCCGATAGCATCGATCAGATCAGCGGGAATAGCTTCAACGACGGAAAGCATTCGCGACAACTCGGCCTTGTCGATAGACATCGCGGATGTGATCACTTCGCGGGGAAAACGTTCCTTCAGTCGCTGCGCGAACCGTGACTTTTCAATGTAGGAGAGGTCCTCGCGTTCGTTGTTTTCTTGCCCCTGGGCGATCACCAGTTCCTCGTCCGTCAAGGCACGGATTACCGCCTTGACCTGCAAGCCGAGTTCCTGGATGGCGCGCAGACGGCGATGACCGAAGGCGACCTGATAATGTCCCGGTTTTTCAGGATGAGGACGGACCAGGATTGGCACCTGCTGACCCTGCTCTCGGATTGACGAAAGCAGACCATCGATATCGCCGGGCATGCGGTCACGAACGAACGACGGCTCGACGAGTGCTGTGTCCAGGTCGATGACAGCCAGACCCTCGGCAAGCCGCCGCTCGATATCGTCGGCGCGTGCCTGCCGGGCTTTTTCTTCGCGCATCGTGCTGGCGACTTGCCCGACAAGCTTGTTGTCTGATGTCGCAGCTTTTACGGGCATGTCGGCGTCGACTTGGATCAGGTTCAGGAGGTTTTTTCTGCTCATGTCGCTCGTCCCCAAGCTTTCTTGATCAGGGTTTCAATCTCGTCATTGACGCTGTTCATCGATTCAATCGCTCGGTCATAGGTGCTGCGTGTGAACTGGCCGCGTTCAACTTCATAAAGTGTTTGATTCGTGAGCCCCGCATCTGACACGGCGGTCGACTTCAGCATCGGGAAATTCAGCACATGAGCGCCGAAAATAGACCGAAGATAGCCGACCATCTGATTTTGAGGTCCGTCGGACGGCTCAAACCGGGTGATGAGGTAGCGCAGCCAGGCAAAATCAACATTGCCGCCGGCGGCGGCGACTTCTCGCAGCAGATCAGCAACCATTGCGAGGAATTGATTCATCGACATGACATCCAGCATTTGCGGATGGACCGTCACGAGAACCGATGTCGCCGCGGTGAGGGCAGACAGCGTGAGGTAGCCCAGCTGAGGAGGGCAATCGATGATGACTATATCGTAGTCGTCACTCACATCATCGATGGCATCGCTGAGACGTTGAAAGAACATTACATCGCCCGGCTGCCGCGTCATCAGCGCGCGAGGGGTGTCGTGTTCGAACTCCATCAGTTCTAGGTTCCCGGGAACAAGCTCAAGGCCCGGAATGTAGGTTTTCCGGATGATATCCTTTACCGGACGACGGCTCTCGTCATACCGTATGGTACCGTACATCGTGTCATTCGGATGCACATCGAGTTCGGGCTGATGTCCAAACAGGGCGGACATACTTGCTTGCGGATCTAGATCGATGGCGAGGACGCGATAACCTTTCAGCGCCAGGTATTGGGCGAGATGAACGGACGTTGTCGTTTTGCCCGAACCACCCTTGAAGTTCATAACGGAAATGACCTGAAGGTCTTCACCGTCGCGGCGATGAGGCAAATATCTGCGGTCTGCTCTGCCGACCTTGTCGAGATGTCGGCGAATCTTGTCGATATCATCCACGGAATAGGAGCGCCTACCGCCGGGGGTTGTACTTACCTCTAGATCGTCAATATCATTAGAGACCTGACGGAGATAAACCTCCTTCACGCCCACGAACTTTGCAGCTTCCGAGGGCTGGAAATAGCGTATTCCTTTTTGCGCCGTCGGCGAGAACGTGCTCACATGATGAGCTTGTAACTGAACAGCAAGAGCCGATGAATGCCGGTCTATGAGACTTACGAGAGTCTCCCGTGATGGTGCCTGCGCTTCAGCTTTGGTTTTCATGTCTGGCCCAAAATTCAGTAACAGCGGTTCTGTGCGGCAAAACCCTTTTTCAACCGCTGTTGCAATAAGCCTCGATTCTGACGGCTGAGCAAGCTCTTTAAGGTTAACAGAAGCTTAACGCGACTCTTCGCTGGCGAACTTGGACGAAAACATCCTGATATAACAAGGATCTAGACGATTTTTGTCAAAGGATCCTGTTCGCGAAAGTAGCGAAAAATATGAGTCGATAAGGCTGAAGAGCGGTCAACGATGGGGGTGATTGCGGTGAATGGCGCGACTCATGAAAGCAGAATCGGAGGCGACGCACGTGAGTTACCCAATCGAGACACTGTTTCGCGGCCCGGTTCTGCAGTCGATCAGAGTGTCCGGAAATCAATGGAGACCTG
>NZ_AHZC01000148.1 GCF_000247475.1 Rhizobium sp. PDO1-076
AGCCAAGAGAGTTATCGCCTGCGTCAACTTTCGGTTTTGAGACGGAGCTTCGATCAAAGTGCGCGGCAAAGCTTTTGAATTTTTTCGTACCCAGTCCCACCACCTGTGTTTTTTGAGACGCAGTCCCCTTAGGAGGATCCTTTGGGGAGTTAGGATCGAACATATTCTTTCTACCGGCGATGCTTGGAAAAGATATACCATCGATACTCCACTTACTAACGGTCCTGCCCGAAACCGTTGCGGGCTGGGGCGTGGGGGCATTCATATTTGCCTCAGCTGGCGTAATAGTAGCCGGCTGTGACGCTTTGTTCGCAATGGTCTCGATTCCGGGCATTATCTCTCTCTTTCTCTTTAGCTGTACCTCTTTAGCTGTACGGCTCCTGCCTGAAACCGCCAAAAGCCAATCTTGGCACGAACTCCGTTTGCGGAGCTATCGCATCTGGGCGCCGCCGCCTGTCACGTTCATTACACATTCTGTCAAAAGTTTTTGCCCAGCGTCGCCCGTGGTTGCCACCCGGAATGAAGGGCGTTATGTCGATCCTTGACAACGGCTGTGCTCACAAGGCCGGACGGATATCCGACGTGCCGTCATTGCGCAGCCGGAGAGGGAGGTCGCTCGACATTGTCAATGCATGCCGCCGAAAGGGGCGTGGTTTCGGGATAACGGCATGCAATAAAAACAAAAAAACGCAAGCCCGCCGCGTCCATCTGAATTCACGCGGCGGGCTTTGGTGGGTGTTCATGTGCCATCAACACCTGTGTTCCGGCAGCGAAGGGAATGCCGGCCGCTTTTAGTGCAACTTCAATGCGTTTGTACGCTTGCATGCGAATGTCGAACTGGTTGCCGGGAGCACAGCGGAATTTACAGCGGAATATCTTGATCCCTGGTTCAATGCTGTGGACCCTGGTCTTCAGCGGCTCCACGATACCGGGTCCAATGTCTGGATCATTCAGCATCTGTTCGCCGACCTTCTTAATCACCTTGCGTACCAATTCGCTGTCGACACTGACAGGCAAAGGAATGTTGAATTTGTCGATCGCCCAGTCTCTTGAGTTATTCTTGACGCAGCCCAGGATGCCAAAAGGGACAAAGTACAGTGGCCCGTTGTGGTGTCGGAGGGCCACGGTTCGCAAGGTGATGCGCTCAACCGTTCCCCGGGTGTCGCCGCCGCCCTCAATATACTCGCCGACCCGCAAGACATCGTCGGCGAGGTAGAAAATACCGGAAATGACGTCACGGACCAAAGCCTGTGCGCCGAATCCAAGCGCCAGCCCGAAGACACCGGCACCCGCCAAGAGCGGTGCGATGTCGACATTGAGAGACCAAAGCGCCAGAATAGCGAACAGGAGGAGAAGGGTCAGGCCAAACGCCGATCTTATCAGCGGGAGCAGCGTTACGAGCCGCGCATTCGAACCCAGTCCGTGAAGTGGATCGGCGTTCTCAACCAGGTCCCTTAGACGCAGGTCGATCGGTAAGCGCACGGCGAGCCAGGCGATATGTGCGACCAGTGCAAGTCCCGCCAAGCCCAATAGATGGCCGATGAGCAGCCTTAGCGGGGTAGAGGTGGTGGCGGTTTCCAGAATAGGGACATTAAGAACCATCAGCGCACCTGCGATCGCCACGATCACGACCGTGTAGCGCGCAAGCATCAGGATGATGGATGACATAAGGCTGACCGGCAGCTTAACGGCTAACTCGGTTTCGGGCGGTTTTTCAGGGAGGCAAGTGCGTGCATAGCTTTCGTCAGTACAAAGGAAAACAACCACGGATCGCAGGCGCCGCTGCGTTGCGAAAGCGAGCAAAAAGATGATGGCCAGAATGGCCGGCACCGTCCCGCAAAACAGCCAGAGGCCATAGATTGACAAGACAATTGTCGTACGGAGAAACGTAAGCGGCAGCATCGGCGGCCGCGCCCATTTATTGGCGTCAGGCCGTTTGCCTGTCTTCCAAGGCCGCACAATGGTCACGAGGGTCAAACCCGCACTGAGCGTGGCCACAACAATTCTGAGTGTTTGCGCCACGTCTGCCGCGCCGACAGCTTCAATCAGAGGGACGACGACGACAGCAACGGAGGCCAGAAACGCCAGACAGACAATGGCGGTGACCCAGACCTGGCTGGTCGATAGACTGACGTCCAGCAGGCGATGACGAGCACGCCCGGGGGCAAGCATGCTGTCTGCAAGGATCCATACCAGACGTACGAAGACGATCAGAAGGATCAAAGCCAGTACCGTATGCTCGCCTTTTTCTGGCCACACGAAAAAACCCATGCTGCCAAGAATGGAGAGCGCAAACAGGGTAAATCCACACATCAGCAATGTCAGGCGCCTGAATGCCATCCGGAAACCTTCCTGGCGCGAATGGATCTGCGCCGCGTCAATCGCACGGCGGGCCGACCCTGCATAGGTCCAGAAGAGCCATTCCAGCCCGGTTGCGATCATCACCACGATCAATGTGTAGGCAATCGTGGTGATGCCTTCCCGGCTGATCGTGTATTCCGCAAAATCTGTCCATAGCTGTTTGGCTTGGGCGGGTGCCCGCATCAGCGCATGTCCAAGACCGGCGAAATGTATATTTGCATCCCGAAACAATTCGGAAAATGCGGTGATGCTCGGCGGCGGCGGCATGTCTGTCGCCTGGGCAGCATCAATAGACAGGGGCCAAACGATCGCCCCAATGAAGGCAATGGCCCAAAAAAACACCAAACTTGCCCTGACGCGCTCGGCGAACATGCTCATGGCAAGTCCCCGGAGACGTTAACGGATTGATCGTTCGCGCGATGGGGAAAACGGGAGACCTGAGCATCCACGTGCACCGGCTGAAGCCGGGTGACGTGGATGGCCCCTTGGAGGAGGCGCGCCTGACAGGCGAGCCGTTCGTTTTGGCGTGCGCCGATGCGGGCCAGTGTGCGGGCCTCGATATCGCCAACTGGACTGACAACGCCGTGCTCGGATTGCGCGGCAACCAGGCATGTTCCACATCGTCCTCGCCCGCCGCAGACATGCGCATGGGGCATGTCTGCGAGAAGACTGATCTCAAGGATCGACAGGCCCGCCCGTCCGGCGATGGTCGCCTCCCCCTCATAGGTAATTGTAACCTGTGTGTCGCGATGGCGCAGAATCCTGATGGCCATCACCGCCAGAGCGGCAAGCAGAAGAATGCCGTAAATCAAGATAACCCGGTTCTGGATTGCATTGAGCCTTGCTGCTGCCGTTTCGGTCAGGAGGAGAAGATTGTTGACTTTTGCCTGCCAATCCGGGGCGGTCTCCAGTCGCAGCAGGGCATCTCTTCCTCCTTCCACAAAGCCAAGAAGGGCGAGGATGGGGATCATGAACAGCGCCGGCATGAGCACCGCGCCGATGCGCGTCCAGATCGGCCGTAACACCAGCCAATGATAAAAGCCGATGGCGCCGTGGACCCACAAGACAACCAGCAGGAGGATCTGCTGTACGGCAGCCACGGGTAGGAACTTCCAATAGAAAAGCAGGAAGAAGCTGTAGTTGGGCTGGAACTGTGGATAAATATGTCGGAGCACGCCAGCCAAGAGCGCATGGCTGATCAGAAGCGGCACCGTCACGACGCCGAGGATCATCTGCACCCAGTCGGTACGGCTCATCGCAAGGCTGCGGCGCTGTGCAATCGAAACCAGACCCATGCAGGTATGGACCACGGCCGCACCAAGCAGCAGCAGGCTGCCAGCGTGCGTGTTCCATGGAGCCAGAAGGTAGCGGCTTGCTGCGTCCAGCGCCTCGATCGATCGAAGGGCAAAGGCAAGATTGCAAAGGTGCATGGCGGTAAACAGCAGCAGCGTCAACCCGGACACCAGGCGCAACCGATGCACCATCTTTTTGAAGCCACCACCATGGCGGGCAATGCCGGGCTCACCCGATTCGCGTCGAAACAATTGAGGCGCTCCCGATTTCGTGTCGTTTCGTCCGAGCCTTGTGATCGTATCGGCAAGAGCGACACATTGGCTGGTAGCATAAAATGCCCGTCTGGGCATGGATCGTAAGCGGGTAGGCCATCCCACGTAGCGCGGCATCGAAAGGTCGTTCATTTTCGGCACGACGTGAATGCAATTTCCCCTTCCTGGCGGTCTGAATGAAAAGGTTCAATCGGTCTTTAAGTACAATTCCGGCTGTGCGATCGGAGTGGCGTGCTCAGAGGCTGTCTCAAAACCAGGGGGTGATTTCGGCAGGTAATGATTCCTTCGGATTTTCAAAGATTCGATGGAGGTCACGATGGCCTGGACTGTCAGGAATTTCGTGTATGGGCTTACGGTTGAACATTTCTGTTTACGCCCTTGCGGGCTGGAAACGGTCCGCGAAGAGAACTGCGAATTGGGACTTCGCCATCGCCCATTCCCTGGGCGGCATCTTCCATTCTTTTTCCGATCGGTTCAAGATCAGATAGAGTTATTTTGTTGCAGCCTGAGAGTCAGATTCTGAAAAGCCTTCAA
>NZ_AHZC01000147.1 GCF_000247475.1 Rhizobium sp. PDO1-076
GCTCCTCCCTTCCTCTTGCGCATTAGTTCGTATTCAGTTTCCCTTACAGCTACGCCGCCAACATCCACACTAATACTGGCGTCACCGAATTTCTGCTTTAGATCGGTCAACATATCGAGAATGGTTTTATCCGGTACTTTAGCAACATACAGTTCGGTCACGCTCATTCTCCCCATCAGATGTCCAAAAATATACTTGATGTTCGGACGCTAGTAATCGGTTGAGGCGCTAAATCAGACGTTGTGCACAGGATGTTGTTACAGACGTTTGGGCGTGCCCTGATTCAGGCATGGTCGATGCAGAGCCGTCAGACAACGGATGTCGTGCTGCACCCTCCGCACCATTCCCGAAATCAACTACGGGACGCTTAAGCGGTTGGTTGTCGCGGGAATTTATGCGTGCCACCGGCACACTTGTTTGCTATGGAACGCATTTAAGAGAGAGCAAAACGACCTGTGGCGTGGACCAAATCTATCTTCTCCGTGGGAGGAGCGGGGTCACTCACTCACGGTAAGGGGCGTTGTTCACATTGAGTGCTTTGGAAAGGCCCTCTAGAAGATCCAGTCCCGCTGGAAGAGAGACGCTCCGCTTGTTGATGTACACCCCATAATTGTCCAGAAATGTATGCACCGTGTCGTCGAAGAATGCGGCGGTTGTGTCTTGCGAGCAGATGGATTTCTTCAGACAAATGTCCAGCATGAACGGCTTGCAAAGACTGAACACGCGTGCAAATATGCACGCGTGTTCAAAACGATTTGATGGTGGTCCGGTGGAAAACTTGCATTATGCTGATACGCTTCAGGCTCGCGCCGACCTCTGCCGCGCGGTCATCCGCTCTGCCGGAGAGCTGGTGCTGAAGGGCTTCTACGGCGACGCAGAGCGCAGCATATCCATGAAGGGGCCGCAGGATTTCCTCACCGAGACGGACGCGGCTTCCGAAGCACATATCCGCAGCATGATCGAACAACATTTTCCGCAAGACACATTCTTTGGCGAAGAGGGCGGTGGAGAGATCGGCGCCCGGGTCTGGGTCGTGGATCCGGTCGACGGCACGGCGAACTTCGCGCGCGGGATCCCGCATTTCTGCATCTCGATCGCCTATGTCGAGAATGGCCGGACTGAAATCGGCGCGATCTATAGTCCGGCCCTCGACGAACTCTATTTCGCGCGCCGTGGTGACGGCGCGACGTTGAACGGCAAGCCGATCCTGGTTGCCGGAACGCAGCGCTTCGATGCCGCATCTATCGAGATGGGGTGGTCGACCCGGGTCGCGAACGAAACCTATCTCGGCGTCGTCAAAAATCTGCTCGACATGGGCACAAATGTGCGTCGCGCTGGTTCAGGCGCGCTCGCGCTTGCCTATGTCGCCGATGGCCGTTCGGATGGTTACATCGAACTGCACATGAACTCGTGGGATTGCCTGGCCGGGCTGCTGCTGGTCAGCGAAGCCGGTGGTGATGTCTGCCCGTTCTTCGAGATCGGCAGTCTAAGGGATGGCGGAGCTGTTCTGGCTGCAGCCCCTGGCGTTGCCGCCGGGGTCAGCAAAGCCTCTGCTATTCCTCTGGCCATTCTCGATGCGGCGGGTGAGCGGAAGGCCTCTTCGGTTGCATAGGCATAATTTGCAGGGAAACGGATGACGGTACGCAACTGCCGTGTGGAGGAATGGACTATGGATGGACCGGTTTACGCGCGACCCGCAATCAGCAAGATTGCCGAGGGGCTCGGACCGCATGATGCAACGCTTTACATCGGTGGCAGCGATGGGGCGCGGGACATTGGGCTGCTGCGCCGACACGGCATCACCACGGTCGTCAACTGCGCCGTCAATCTCGACATCAATCTGGTGCGGGATGCCGCCGAGGACGGCGATCTTTGCGCAACCGGCTATGGCGAGATCCGTTACTACAAGCTCGGCCTGATCGATGGCGAGGGTAGCCCCGATACGATGATGCTGGGGGCCTATTATATTCTTGATGGGGCGCTGCGGCAGACCATGCCGAAACGTGCGACTTATCCGTTTCCGGATGGTGGCAATGTCCTGGTCAATTGCCGCAGCGGCCGCAGCCGCTCGGTTTCGCTGGTGGCCCTGTACCTGCACAAGCAGCAGCCCGACCGCTATCCGACGCTCGATGACGCCGTCGCTGTCATCCGCGAACGGCGCGAATTGCGTCCGGACGAGTGGTTCGAGACCCCGAAGCCGAGCCTTTACGAAGCCGCAAGGCGGGCCTCCGACTGGATCGACATGATCGAAGGCCGAAAGAAGTCCTGATCATGGCGCCACGAAGCTTTCCAGCCGTTGCCGTTATTGCTGATGCCCACTTCCATGACACCGGAGCCGATTTTGGTTTTGCCGGCATCAAGATGGGCGGACACCACATCACCATGCGAAGCTGGTCCGATACGCGCCAGTCGACCCGCGTTTTCAACGAGAGCGCCGACGCGCTTCGTGCTGCGCTGGATCAGGTGGCGCGGCGCGGAATCCGCCATGTGGTGCTGCTGGGCGATTATACAGACGATGGCCAGCGGGCGACGACGGAAACGCTCAGAGGCTTGCTGCAAGTCCATTCGGATAGCCACGGAACCGCGTTTTATGCGCTGCCCGGCAATCATGATATCTTCGGCCCGGCAGGCCGTCATCATACGAAAGAATTTCTCGGCGAGGGAGCGATCAGCCTCTCGGTCTCCAGCGACGCCGCCATAGCTGGTGAAAACATCATTGTCAGCGAAAACATGTATTGCGAGGGCTATCCACGCGGGCTGAACCCTATGGCGGCTTTCGGCTATTTTCGCCAGCCGGAATACCGGCATTGGGAAACGCCCTTCGGCGCAAGCGATGCGGTCGAGGACCGCATCTACACGGTCACGTCGCCCGATGGCCGCAATGCCTATAGCCTCATGGACGCTTCCTATCTCGTCGAGCCGGAGCCGGGTCTATGGCTGTTGATGATCGATGCCAATGTCTTCGAGCCACGTGACGGTAGCTTCGAACTGGTCGAGGAAGCGGCCTTCATCGACAGCACGGCCGCCGGCTGGAATGGCATGCTGCGCAGCAAGCGGTTCATTTTCGACTGGATCACCGATGTCAGCCTGCGGGCGCGGAAACTGGGAAAGACGTTGCTTGCATTTTCCCATTACCCGGCGCTCGATCCATTCGATGGTGCGACCGGTGCCGAGGGCGTGCTCTTCGGCGAGACCAATGTCGTGCGTCGGACCCCGGTCAAGGCGGTCGGGGATGCCTTGATTGCGGCCGGGGTGACGGTTCATTTCAGCGGACATCTGCATGTGGAGGGTGTGACGCGTCGAGGGTCGTCCGACCGCTCTGTGACCAATATCGCGGTTCCCTCGCTCGTTGCCTTTCCTCCTGCATTTAAGGTGGTTCAGGCGTCACAGCAGGAAATCACGGTCGAAACCGTCGAGTTGTCCGCTTTGCCGGTCAATGATCGCTTGTGTGAAGGATACTATCGGGAAACCGAGGTCAGCCGGGAAAAGGTCGATCCGGCTTTCTCTGCCGGCGATTACGGTACCTTCCTGCGGCAGCACAAGCGAGCGCTCGTTCGCCACCGTTATTTTGTCAAGGAATGGCCGGCGGACATCGTCAGGGCGATTGGCGACAAGAGCGTGCTCGAGATGATCGCGCCGCTCGTTGGCTCGAGCGGTGGAGTTGCAGCCGAGTTTGACAGCGCAGCGGACCTGCCGATGTTCGAGTTGATCGCCGATTGGTACTGCCTGCGACAGGGCGCATCGCTGGCTTTGGCGCATATCGAGCCGGAGAGATTGATCCTCTACCGCTCGCTGGCCTTGAGGCTTGGGCATGAACCGAGCACGCACGATGGTTCGCTTCCAAGCTTTCTCGGGATATTCTTCGGCGCACTCGGACTGTTTCTCGATCGTGCCGAAGGCGGTTCAGAATGCCTGACGCTTCCCTTCCCAGTGCTCGGGGATGTTGTGCCTGCATAATTGTCGACGTGAGGTAAGTGCATGCAGTCGGCCATCGTAAGCATCAATCTGTTCGGCGCCGTCGCCTTGCTGCTCTTCGGCCTGCGCCAGATCAAGGACGGCATGTCGCGTGCGCTCGGTGCCAGGCTTCGGACCGGCCTTGCTGCCGGGACGCGCAGCGGGCCTCGCTCATTTGCCGCCGGTTTCCTCGCCACAGTCGCTTTACAGAGCTCGACTGCCACCGCCTTGATGGTTGCCTCCTTCGTCGAAAAGGACATGATCGTGCCGGCCATGGCCCAGATCGTCATGCTCGGCGCCAATATCGGCACCGCTGCCACGGCCTGGATTGTTGCGCTGGGGCTCGGCTGGCTGTCGCCGCTTCTGATCCTTGCCGGCGTGGTTTTGATGCGGATGGCCTCGGCTGCAAAGCAGGGAGCAGGAACCGCCCTTGTCGGTGTCGGTCTCATGCTCCTGTCGCTGCATCTCTTGTCTGCGGCAACCGATCCGATCCGCCAGTCGCCGGCACTCAATCTGTTCATCA
>NZ_AHZC01000146.1 GCF_000247475.1 Rhizobium sp. PDO1-076
GACGACAGCGCCGTGCAGGCCAGCCTGATTTCCTTCTTCGTCGCCATGGGCCTGTCGCAGCTGATCTATGGACCCGTGTCCGACATGATCGGCCGCAAGAAGCCACTCTATTTCGGGCTGGCATTGTTTGCTCTCGCCGGTGTCGGCTGCGCGCTTGCGCCGAGCATCGAGTGGCTGGTTGCGTTTCGCGCCCTGCAGGGTGTCGGTGCCTGCGCCGGTGCCGTTCTGTGCCGGGCGATCGTGCGCGATCTTCTGACCGGTGTTGCGGCTGCACACCTGATGTCGCGGCTGATGCTGGTGTTCAGCGTCTCGCCGATCCTCGCCCCGCTTGCCGGCAGCCTTGTGACCACCGTCGGTAGCTGGCGAGCGATCTTCTGGGTGATGGTCTTGGCGGCCGGCCTCGGCATCGCGCTGGTGGCGACGCTCTTGCCGGAAACACGCAACGCCGAGGCACGCAGCCAGAGCAGCTTCAAAAGCGCGATTGTCAGCTACGGCACGCTGCTGCGCGACCCGCACTATCTCGGGCTGGTGTTCATCGCCTCCTTCGGCATGTCGAGCTACATGATCTATGTCGCGAACTCGTCCTTCGTGCTGATCGACCACTACGGCTTGTCGCCGCGGCTCTACAGCGTCGTCTTCTCGCTGAACGCCGTCTCCTTCATCGGCGCCTCGCAGATGAACGGCCGACTGTCGCGGCGGTTTGGCCTCAAGCGGCTGATCCGCACAGCGGTGACCGGCTTCGCTCTGGCCTCACTGACCCTGTTTGCCCTGTTCCAGCTTGGTCTCGGCAGCCTGCCGCTGATGTGTGCCCTGCTGTTTGTCGCCTATGGTTTCCTCGGCATGGTCATTCCGACCTCGGCGGTCCTGGCGCTCGACGGTCACGGCAAGATCGCCGGCACGGCCTCCGCCCTGATGGGCACGCTGCAGTTCGTCACGGCATCAAGCGTGATCGGGATTGCCAGCGTCTTCGCCGACGGCACGGCGCTGCCGATGGTCACCACGGTCACCGTTTGCGCCATGGCGGTGCTTGTGCTTGCGACATTGACGCTGCGGGAAAGACCGAAGCCGGAGACAGCTCCTAAAGTAATTAGCGAAACACCTTAGTATTCCGAAGAAGCACAAAAAAGAGCGGCGGGGTGAAGGCCCCGCCGCTCTTTTGTTTGACCCGGTGACCTTTCAGTCAATCCGATCAGTCGATATCGGAGACGGCATCCGCCTTGCCGCTAATGCGGTGGGCAAGAGCTGCTTCCATGAACTCGTTCAGGCCACCGTTCAGGACATAGTCCGGATCCGTGCTTTCAACGCCGGTGCGCAGGTCCTTGACCAGTTGGTAGGGCTGCAGGACGTAGGAGCGGATCTGGTGTCCCCAGCCGATATCCGTCTTCGAGGCGGCTTCGACATTGGCGGCATCTTCGCGCTTCTTCAGCTCGGCTTCGTACATGCGGGCACGCAGCATGTCCCAAGCCTTGGCCTTGTTCTTGTGCTGCGACCGTTCCTGCTGGCATTGCACGACGATGCCGGTCGGGATATGCGTGATACGCACGGCCGAGTCGGTCGTGTTGACGTGCTGGCCGCCGGCGCCGGACGAACGATAGGTGTCGATACGGCAATCGCTTTCGTTGATGTCGATCTGGATCGAATCATCAACAACCGGATAGACCCAGACGCTCGAGAACGAGGTATGGCGGCGGGCGTTCGAATCGTAGGGCGAGATGCGCACAAGACGATGCACGCCCGATTCGGTCTTCATCCAGCCATAGGCGTTGTGGCCCTTGATATGCACGGTCGCCGACTTGATGCCGGCTTCTTCGCCGTCATGCACTTCGAGAACCTCGACCTTGAAGCCCTGCTTTTCGGCCCAGCGGATATACATGCGCAGCAGCATGTTGGCCCAGTCCTGCGACTCGGTACCACCTGCGCCGGAATGCACTTCGATATAGGTGTCGTTGCTGTCGGCTTCGCCCGACAGCATGGCTTCGACCTGGCGGCGGGCCGCTTCGACCTTGAGCAGCTTCAGCTGCTCCTCGGCATCCTTGACGATGCTTTCGTCGCCCTCTTCCTCGCCCATCTCGATCAGCTCGATATTATCCAACATCTGCTGTTCGAGACGCTTGACGCCGGAAATGCTGTCATCCAGCTGCTGGCGCTCGCGCATCAGCTTCTGGGCTTCCTGGGCGTCGTTCCAGAGGTTCGGGTCTTCGGCCTTGTTGTTCAACCAGTCCAGTCGTCTTACCGCCTGATCCCAGTCAAAGATGCCTCCTCAGCAGGCTTATGGCCTGCTTGATTTCGTCGACTACATTCTCGATTTCATTACGCATAAGTCTGGTTCTCAACCTCGAAGAAAAACGGGTCCGATGGGGAACGGTTAAAAAAACGTGGCCCTCGAATAGTTGCGCCCGGCCTTTCTGTAAAGGGCCGGGCGCAAGCATCCAGGGTCAATGGGTCAGAACAGGCCGCCGGATCCGGACGTCACGGCCTGGTTTGCCTGCGGCGAAGCCTTCAGAATTTCCTCCGGTGGTGCGTAGCCGTCCATGCCGATGACGGACAGCGTGTCGGCCGGGCCGGTTCCGGGCTTGAAGGCCTCCATGATCGTATCCGGCTCACCTTCCAGCGCAAACATGCCGGTGGTGCGGTTGACGGCGACAACGCTCATGCCTTCCGGCACGAGAAACTTGCCCGCCGGCTTGCCGGCAACGGCGGCCTGCATGAAATCGTTGAAAATCGGCGCAGCCAGCGATCCGCCGGTCGAGCCGCGCCCAAGCGGTGCCGGCGTATCGAAGCCGATAAAGACGCCCGCGACGAGGTCCGGCGTATAGCCGACGAACCAGGCGTCCTTTTCGTCGTTCGAGGTACCGGTCTTGCCGGCGACCGGACGGTCGAGCTTGATCTTGCCGGCAGCCGTACCGCGGGTGACGACGCCTTCGAGCATCGACGTGATCTGGTAGGCCGTCATCGGATCGAGAACCTGCTCGCGGTTGTCGACAATATTGGGTTCCTGCTGGCCGCCGAAGCTGTCGGCGTTGCAGCCTTCGCAAATGCGATCCTCGTGGCGGAAGATCGTCTTGCCGTGGCGGTCCTGGATACGGTCGATCAGCGTCGGCTTGATCTGCTTGCCACCATTGGCGAACACGGCATAGGCCGAGACCATGCGCAGAACGGTCGTTTCGCCGGAGCCCAGCGACATGGCCAGAACCGGGTTCATCTTGTCATAGACGCCGAAGCGTTCGGCATATTCCGCCACCAGGTTCATGCCCATGTCATTGGCAAGGCGCACGGTCATCAGGTTACGCGATTTTTCAATGCCCATGCGCAGCGTCTGCGGACCGGCGGAGCCACCGCCGTAGTTCTGCGGGCGCCAGACCTGGCCGCCGGAGACGAATTCGATCGGCGCATCGAGGATGACCGAGGCCGGCGTGTAGCCGGTATCAAGGGCTGCTGCATAAACGAAGGGCTTGAAGGACGAACCGGGCTGGCGCATGGCCTGGGTGGCGCGGTTGAACTCCGACTGGGCATAGGAGAAGCCGCCGACCAGGGCCAGAACACGGCCCGTATGCGGATCCATGGCGACCAGGCCACCCTGGACCTTGGGCGGCTGGCGCAGGCGATAGCGATTGCTCTCGCCGGCGACCGGCTCGACATAGACGACGTCGCCGACCGACAGGACGCCCTGCGGCGACTTTGCCGACTTGCGGTCCGCCGAGGCCGAGCGATAGGCCCATTCCATGTCGTCCGGTTCGATGCGACCGCGGGCGCGCTCAGCGACAACCTTGCCGCCGCCTTCCTTGGCGGGCTGCAGGCCGATGTCGACGCCGTCGGTCGAGGAATCGAGCACGATCGCGATTTTCCATTCCGGGACGTCGGCAAGACCTGCGACGTCTGCCAGCGGCACGCCCCAGTCACCTTCGACAGGGATCTGCTTGATCGGACCGCGGAAACCGCGGCGCTGGTCATAGGTCAGAAGCGCCGACTGCAGGGCCCTGCGCGCCTGGATCTGCATCTCGGGATCGAGCGATGTGCGGATCGACAGGCCACCTTCGTAGAGCGACTTGTCGCCGAACCGTTCGATGATCTGCCGGCGCACTTCCTCCGAGAAGTAGTCGGATGCGAACAGGGAGGAACCGGTGCGACGCAGATTGACACCGAGCGGCTGCTTCTTCGCTTCGGCGCCTTCTTCGCTGGTCACAAAACCATTTTCGACCATGCGGTCGATGACCCAGTTGCGGCGCTCGATGGCAGCGGCTTCCCTGCGGAAGGGATGATAGTTGTTCGGCCCCTTGGGCAAGGCTGCCAGATAAGCCGTCTCGGCAATCGTCAGTTCGGTGACCGACTTGTCGAAATAGGTGAGTGCCGCGCCGGCGATGCCATAGGCATTCAGGCCGAAGAAGATCTCGTTGAGATAGAGCTCGAGGATCTTGTCCTTGGAATAGGCCTGCTCGATGCGGAAGGACAGAATGGCTTCCTTGATCTTGCGGTCCATCGTCTGGTCGGATGAAAGCAGGAAGTTCTTGGCGACC
>NZ_AHZC01000145.1 GCF_000247475.1 Rhizobium sp. PDO1-076
CTGTACCATCCTGAACGCAAGATCTGGGCAATGCCACGGGCGTCATGCTTGTCCGTCTTGTTGCGCATCGCCGAGAGGGCAGCATTGACCTGGCGGGCCTCCATGCACACCACGTCAAACCTCGCCTCTCTGAGTCCATAGGTTAAATGCTGGGTCAGTGTACCCGCTTCCAGCCCGACCTGGTGAATAGGCTCACCAAACTCTCACAGGCACCTGACCACGTCGGGCACGTCAGAAGGAACGGAACGTTCAAATCGAACGTTCCCGTCCTGATCGATGATGCAGATTGCCACTGAGCGCAGTGACACGTCCAAAGCAGCATAAAACATGGTTCTCTCCCTTCATCTCGGCAACGCCGGGATTGTAGTGGGAGCTTGCCCCTTGTGGGACCGCCCGATTACACATGCTGTTGGCGCGATCCTTGCGATCAAGGTCGTAGCGGCATTTTACGAATGGCCAATCGGGCTTGGTCAATGTGCGGGGGAACCGCTTACCCACGATGGTGGTGGCGCAACCATATGGCGGCCTCTCACTTGGGTCGTGTGCAGCGCAGGAATAACGCTACTTCTATGGAACCTGTTCTGAGGCGAACCGATTTGCGCAGACCATCCGGAAAATAGAATACTAATTTTGTAGATTACATTGACTGTGTCGGATTTGGGAGCGAAACTTAGCTGGTCCAGACGAAGAAGGAGGAACGTGACATGCCGATAGGATTCAATCTGTTTTCGTTTGACTTGTTCGAAGCATTTCGTCGCCACAAGGATGAGGCGTTTGACCAAGACGACAAACGCAACAATTCGCCTCAGTCGACGTTATCCGACGAGGAAGAAGAGGACCGCTTGCGGAAGGAATCTGCAGACAAGCTCTATTGGGGTCTCGCCTATTTCCCTATCCTTTGAGGTGATCTCATGGCTTACATTGGCAACCTGAATCGTCATACTGCGGTCTCGCGCCGTTCGGTCATTCGTGGCAGCGATATCAACGTTTGGGCCGGCCGTGTCGCTGCCGGCGCTTCCTTCCTTTTCATTGCAGTTGTCATCTTTGGTCTCTGAGGCCGCCATTCAATCTGAGAGCGGGCCTATGAGCATTCAAGGGAAACAACTTCGAGCTCATCCGACGGTTGCTATTATCGGCGGAGGCTTTACGGGAGCGGCCGTTGCGATTCATCTCGCAGAGGCTCGACGTTTGCCGCCGGACGCACGCTTACTGATTGTCGAGCCGCGCGAAGATATTGGTCGGGGTCTTGCCTACGGCACAGTTGACCCGGCGCATCGCATCAATGTTCCGGCGGGGAAAATGACCATTTTTCCTGAAGCTTCAGATGACTTTGCGGCGTATACGGACGACGCCGACCTCCTGGCTGCTGATCCTTCGCTCATTGGTCGAGATGGATTGCCCTATCCGCGTAGGGCGGCGTTCGGTGACTATGTCGTGTCGAAGGTTCAGCCGTTGATTGCAAGCGGCCAGCTCGAGCATTGGCGCACCAGAATCCGCTTGGTGCAGAAACAAGTTAAAGGTTACCGGCTGATCGGTAGTGATGGTCACATGGAGACCGTTGATCTCGTCGTGATCGCCGTCAGCCATCCGGCACCTGCGGTGCCAGCCGAACTTCGGACGTTGAAGTATGCCCCGAAGTTCATTGCCGATGTCACGACCGAGCACGCCCTGGAGCCGATCGACCAGGATGATAGGGTTTTGATCATTGGCAACGGGCTGACTTCGGCCGATGTCGTTGCATCCCTGGCGCTACGCGGTCACCGCGGACAGATAACCTCCATATCGCGACGAGGTCTGCGTTCCCGCGGGCATGGTCCTGCAGGTCAGGAAAGTTATGGAGACTTTACGATAGAGCGCGCGGCAAGCGCTGTGGGGTTGTTGCGCGAGATTCGCCGATCCGTTCGCGAGGCTCAGGCCCAGGGACGCACCTGGCATAGTGTTTTGGACGCTGTGCGAACCCAAGGCCAGGCGATATGGAAAAACCTCCCACTGGGCGAGCGCATTCGAATTGTCCGCCATCTGCGACCCTTCTGGGACGTCCATCGGTTCCGCATCGCTCCGCAGGTCGAGGACGTCGTCGATGAGGCAATCGCGCAGGGTCGGCTCGATGTCCTGGCCTCCTCAGTAACCTCTGCTACGAGAAGCGGTACGCGCTACAAGGTTTCCCTTAGAAATCGGTACCAGCGGGGCGTGCGAAGCATCAACGTCGATGCCATTGTTGTGACCACGGGACCATCTCATGGCGATGTTCTCGAAGGCCAAGCCTTCCTCCGGACATTAAAGGCTGAAGGCTTCCTGAAACCTTGTCCGACAGGTCTGGGCATCGCCTGTGATCGGCAGTCACACGCGATCTCGGCCAATGATGAATCCCTACCCGATATTCTCATTGCCGGCCCCTTGGCGCGAGGAACGTATGGCGAATTAATGGGGCTCCCTCAGGTGACCGAGCACGCTGTATTTGTTGCAGATCGGATTGCACAGCTGGTTGCGGACCGTACCGGTTCTTCCGGACCCCTCTCGAAGGCGTCGTGATTTAAGCTGCGATGGACTGATGTTTTCGTCATCGCCGTATACTTGGAATTTTATTCCTTATAAATCCTATAGAATTTCATAGAATTTAGGTCTCGGTGACGGTTGAGCCCGTCTGTTACAGGAATGAAACGATGACAATTGATACGCCTCTCGACTTCCTCTGGTTTATCCCATCCTCAGGCGACGGCGCCTATCTTGGGTCCGATGATCTCAGCCGCCCGGCAGATCCCGGCTATTTCCGCGAGATCGCGAAAGCGGTCGATCGGCTAGGCTATTCAGGTGTGTTGATCCCCACAGGCGTCGCTTGCGAAGAGTCCTTCATTCTGGCGGCGGACCTGGCAGCCCATACTGAGCGTCTCAAGTTCCTCGTCGCGATCCGTCCCGGCACTGCTTCTCCAGCTTACTATGCCCGTTTAACCTCAACGCTCGATCGCGTTTCGAACGGTCGTCTCCTGCTCAACATTGTTGTGGGGGGCAGTGCCCAGGAGTTGGCAGGGGATGGCATCTTTTTGCCGCATGACGAGCGCTATGACCATGCCGACGAATTCTTCCAGGTCTTCAACTCCCTGATCGCAACCGGCAAGGCCGATCTGGACGGGCGGTACATCAAAGCCATCGGTGCGAAGCTTGGGCTTCCCCCGGTGCAGGTGCCTGGGCCACCGATCTATTTCGGCGGTTCATCTGACGCGGCGGTCGAGTTTTCCGGCGGCATTACCGACAAGTATCTCACCTGGGGTGAGCCGCCTGCGCAGGTGGCGGAGAAAATCGCAAAAGTGCGCAAGGCTGCCGCAGCGCGCGGCAAAAAGGTTACATTTGGCATCCGTCTCCATTTCATCGTGCGCGAAACCGATGAGGAGGCTTGGGCAGCAGCCGACCGTTTGATCTCCAAACTTTCGGACGAAACCATTGCTGCAGCGCAGGAAGTCTTCGCGAAAAGTTCAGATTCGGTGGGGCAGGCGCGGATGGTCGCTCTTCACCAAGGGCGGCGTGACAGGCTCGAAGTTTCTCCGAACCTCTGGGCTGGGATCGGTTTGGTCCGCTCTGGTGCCGGCACAGCGCTGGTCGGCTCTCCCAAGACGATCGCTGCACGGCTGCGGGAATACCAGGAGCTCGGTATCGATACCGTTATCGCCTCGGGTTACCCTCATCTCGAGGAGGCGTATCGCGTGTCTGAGTTGCTCTTCCCTGAGATTGGTCTACCCGGTCCGCACGGCCAGCTCCGCTCGTCTTTTGGTGAGCATCAGGTCTTTGGCGGCGGCGGCCATGGTGGCAACGTGAAGACTGCATCCGCAAGCTGATTTTCCCTTCCTAGCCTGTCTCAATCCTTCGAAAGTGCGACGATGACAATTCAGACTGCACACCTGTTTAACCTGAGGAATGATCCCGCGATCGAACCGGTATCGGACGTTGATCCGCAGTCCCTCAAAGGAGCCCTTCGCCAGCTGGCGGGGGGGGTCTCTATCATCACCACGGGTGCCGACCTGGAGCGAACGGGTGCCACCGTGACGTCAGCGACGGCATTGTCGGTTCACCCCCCACGTATGCTGGTTTCCCTCAACAAGACGTCGTCAACCTGGCCCGTTTTGCAAAAATTCGGTACCTTTGCCGTGAATGTGGTTGGTGCGCGCCACCAGCAACTCGCCAACCAGTTCGCCGGGGTGGGTGGACTGAAAGGCGCGGAACGCTACAATGGAGCCAATTGGACTAGTCTCGTGTCGGGTGCGCCCGTCCTTGGCGATGCGGTTGCTGCGATCGATTGCGAAGTGGAAGAGGCGATCGAACGGCACAGTCATGTGCTCATCATCGGGCGAGTCCTCGCTGTTCATTCCAGCGAAGGGGTGTCCCTGGCTTATGTCGATGGTGGCTACCATCGGCTCGATTGATCCGGCCACCGTTTGGTGGGGTAGCGGGTCTGATTTCGCGTAGGTTGATATGATTTTCGGGTCGGTGCTGGCAGGAGAGCTGAAGCAATGGGTTCCATCACTC
>NZ_AHZC01000144.1 GCF_000247475.1 Rhizobium sp. PDO1-076
AAAGCCGGGCGAGACCGGCTGGAACTGCTGGAGCGCAACGCCGCCGTTTTTCGCGCGGTACTGAGCGAAGTGCTGCCGGTTGTACCGGACGCGATCCTTTTGATCGCGTCCAACCCCGTCGATATCATGACGCAGATCACCACGCGCATTTCCGGGCTTGCGCCTCAGCGCATCATCGGCTCGGGCACGATCCTCGACACGGCGCGCTTTCGCAGCCTGGTCGGCCGGCATCTCGGCATTTCGCCGCAGTCGGTGCATGCCTATGTGCTGGGCGAACACGGCGATAGCGAAGTGCTGGCCTGGTCGAGCGCGCGAGCCGGCTCCATTTCGCTGCAATCGTTTGCCGAGCAGGTCGATCACCCTCTGACGGAAGACGTTCGGGCTTCGATAGACGACGGCGTGCGCAATGCCGCCTACAAGATCATCAATGGCAAGGGATCGACCTATTATGGCATCGGTGCGGGACTCGCCCGGATCGTCAAGGCGATCGCGCAGGATCACCGTGATGTGCTGTCGGTCTCGATCGTCACGCCGGAGGTCACCGGCGTTCGCGACGTGGCCCTGTCCATTCCACGGGTTATCGGGCGGGCGGGTGTGATCACCGATCTGTTCCCGGATCTCGACGAACACGAATATGGCGCGCTGAACCGCAGCGCGTCGCTCCTAAAGGCGCTGGCGGATTCCGTTCGGCTTTAAGTGGGGGCTGGCTTCTGTCGCGAAGCATTTGCCTTCTGGCAGGCATCCGGTTTTGATCAGCCAGCATTTGCCCTATAGTGATTTTTTAATGTCTGGACGAACATGAAGATGGATGAACAGGTTGTCGGGGGCGGTGAACTGGCCGACTTCAGGTCGAAGGCGCGCGCAGCGAGTGGCCTGCTCAAAGCCTTGTCGCACGAGACCCGCCTTTTGATCCTCTGCATGCTCAGCCGCGAGGAAAAGACCGTCAGCGAAATCGAGAAGCTTCTTGGGCTTCAGCAGGCTGTCGTCTCGCAGCAGCTTGCCCGGCTCCGCGCCGACAAGATCCTCGAGACCCGCCGCGATGGCCGCCAGATCTATTATCGTATCGCAGACCCGCAGCTCAACGAGTTGATCTCCGTTCTCTACAAGATGTATTGCGAACCGGGCCCTGGTGCGGTTCCGGTTGGGGCCGATGGCGATGCGTCCGATGGGGCATGAACGGCTTGCATGGAACGCGGATGAGGGTTGGCAATGATCGATAAGCTTGAATTCTTCATTGCGCTTGCCCGCGAGCAGCATTTCGGACGGGCGGCTGAAGAATGCGGCGTGACGCAACCGACGCTGTCGGCGGCGATTCGCCAACTTGAGGATCAACTCGGCGTGATGCTGGTCCAGCGCGGCTCGCGCTATCAGGGCCTGACGCCGGAGGGGCAGCGCGTGCTCGAATGGGCGCGGCGGATTGTCGGCGACGCACGCACCTTGCGCGAGGAGATGCGGGCCACCCGCCATGGCCTCGCCGGGCATATCCGGCTGGCGGTCATTCCGACGGCCCTGGCGATGGTCCAGCGTTTGACGGAGCCTTTTCAGCAACGGCATCCGAATGTCACGTTTTCCGTCCTGTCGCGCACTTCGCTGCAGGTGCTGAGCCTGCTTGAAAATCTCGAGATCGATGCGGGCATTACCTATCTCGACAATGAGCCGCTGGGGCGGGTCACGAGCGTGCCGCTTTACTCCGAGCGTTATCATCTGATTACCGCTGCCGGAACGCCGCTTGCCGATCGGGATACGGTGTCCTGGAGCGAAGTGGCCGATCTTCGGCTCTGTCTGCTGACCGCGGACATGCAGAACCGCCGGATCATCAACCAGCATATGGCCGAGGCGGGGGTGACCCCGAAACCGACGCTCGAATCCAACTCGATGATCGTGCTTTTCTCTCATATCCGCACCGGAAAATGGGCTTCGATCATGCCGCGCAACGTGGCTGAATCCTTCGGTTTCACCGAGGCGATCCGGATGATCCCGATCACGGACCCGGATGCCCAACATCTGGTCGGGCTCGTCGCAACGCATCGCGAACCGCATACGCCGCTGGTGTCCGGATTGCTGCACGAAGCCCGATTGCTGGTCGCCGCACAGGCCTTCGATAGATTTTTTCTATCGACCGACGAAACAGCTGCATTGACCTGATCCTCCCAACACGATCATCCTTGAGGGAGGCATCGCTGGCGATTTCGCTGCGGAAGGCTTCAAGCACAATTCGAGGCGGCAAGCCCCGCGCATGGCGATCTGGACG
This sequence comes from Rhizobium sp. PDO1-076, assembly GCF_000247475.1. Taxonomy (GTDB): domain Bacteria; phylum Pseudomonadota; class Alphaproteobacteria; order Rhizobiales; family Rhizobiaceae; genus Allorhizobium. The sequence goes on from NZ_AHZC01000144.1 coordinate 2,252, forward strand.
GCTTGTCGGTTTGGGAGGACTGGCACATGAATATTCGGGCGATTGCCGAGGATGAGGCAAGCCGCATCTCAGCGATCATTGAGGACTTGAAGCATCTGGAAGGCCCAATGCTGCCGATCCTGCACGAGATCCAGGCGACGTTCGGCTTTGTTCCGGAAAGTGCCAAGCAGATCATCGCCACGGCGCTCAACCTGTCGCGTGCCGAAGTGCATGGCGTGATCACCTTCTATCACGATTTTCGCGATCATCCGTCCGGTCGGCATGTGCTGAAGCTCTGTCGCGCCGAGGCTTGCCAGTCGATGGGTGGCGAGCCTCTTGCGGAAACACTGCTGTCACGGCTGGGCATCGACTGGCACGGCACCACAGCCGACGGGGCGATTACCGTCGAGCCGGTGTTCTGTCTCGGGCTCTGTGCCCAGGCGCCGGCCGCCATGCTTGACGGCGAATTGCATGCAAGACTTGACGAACACTGTCTGACCGACATCGTTGCGGAGGCACGCCGATGAGCGTCACCGTATTTGTACCCCATGATTCAGCAGCCCTTGCCGTTGGTGCCAACAGGGTTGCGGCGGCCATCGAGCGGGAAGCCACAGCGCGCGGGCTCGACGTCACGATCGTTCGCAACGGCTCGCGCGGCATGCTGTGGCTTGAAGTTCTGGTGGAGGTTCGCACGGAAGCCGGGCGTATCGCCTACGGCCCGGTTGCGCCTTCGGACGTCCCGGCGCTGTTCGATGCCGATTTTCTCGCCGGTGGTGCACATCCGCTCTGTCATGGCGAAACGAAAGAAATTCCGTTCCTCAAGGGTCAGACACGGCTTACGTTCTCGCGATGTGGCGTGACGGATCCGCTGTCGCTGGATGACTATCGGCGCTATCAGGGCCTGAAGGGTCTGGAAAAGGCGATTGCGCTTCCACCGGCAGAGATTGTCAGCCAGGTGACGAACAGCGGTCTGCGCGGTCGTGGCGGGGCGGGCTTTCCGACCGGTATCAAATGGAAGACGGTGGCTGACGCGAAGGCGGACCAGAAGTATATCGTCTGTAACGCAGACGAGGGCGACAGCGGCACGTTTGCGGATCGGATGATCATGGAGGGGGATCCCTTCGTGCTGATCGAAGGCATGGTTATCGCCGGCATCGCCACCGGTGCCACAAAGGGCTATGTCTACACCCGGTCGGAATATCCTTATGCAATCGCGATGATGAACGAGGCGATCGAGATCGCCCGCCACGCCGGCATTCTCGGGACTTCCGTGTTGGGTTCGGCTTACGCTTTCGACATGGAAGTGCGCGAAGGCGCGGGTGCCTATGTCTGTGGTGAGGAAACCTCGCTGCTCAACAGCCTTGAAGGCAAGCGCGGTATCGTGCGCGCCAAGCCGCCGCTGCCGGCGCTGCAAGGCCTGTTCGGCAAGCCGACCGTGGTCAACAATGTCATGTCGCTCGCCTCGATCCCGGTCATCATGGACCAGGGCGCGCAATTCTATCGCGATTTCGGTGTCGGTCGGTCGCATGGCACGATCCCGATCCAGATTGCCGGCAATATCAAGCATGGTGGCCTGTACGAGACGGCATTCGGCCTGACGCTTGGCCAGCTGATCGACGAGATCGGCGGCGGCACATTGTCCGGCCGTCCGGTCAAGGCGGTTCAGGTCGGCGGCCCGCTCGGCGCCTATTTTCCGCGCGCGCTGTTCGATACGGTTTTCGACTATGAGGCGTTCGCCGCGCGTGACGGACTGATCGGCCATGCCGGCATCGTTGTCTTCGACGACACGGCCGACATGTTGAAACAGGCGCGCTTCGCCATGGAATTCTGCGCCATCGAAAGCTGCGGCAAGTGCACGCCCTGTCGCATCGGCTCGACGCGTGGCGTCGAGACGGCCGACAGGATAGCTCAGGGCATCGAGCCGGAGAAAAACCGGGAATTGCTGACCGATCTCTGCAACACGATGAAATTCGGCTCGCTCTGTGCGCTGGGCGGCTTCACGCCCTATCCGGTGCTGAGCGCGATGACGCATTTCCCGGACGACTTTGCGCCGGCACCTCTGGTGGAGGCGGCGGAATGAACGAAGCGAACAAGGTCAAAGGTCCCGCGTCCTACTTTCCGTCGATCGAAAAGACCTATGGTCAGCCAATAGACCACTGGGTCGCGCTGATCCGTGGTCAGGCCGGGCTGACGCATATGCAGATCGTCAACTGGCTCAAGCAGACACACGGCCTGGGGCATGGTCATGCCAACGCGCTTGTGGCGCATACGCTGGCCGAAACGAAACAAGCGGGAGGGATCTGAAACATGCGCAATCCTTCCTTCGATTTCAAAGGAGCCTTCTGATGGGTCTCGTTCCGGAAATTGACTTTGGCACACCTGCGTCCCTGGCGACCGAGACCGTCACGCTGACCATCGACGGTCGCGAGATCACCGTTGCCGCCGGCACCTCGATCATGCGCGCTTCGATGGAGGCCGGCATCCAGGTGCCGAAACTCTGCGCCACGGACATGGTCGATGCCTTCGGCTCCTGCCGCCTCTGTCTGGTGGAGGTCGAGGGCCGCAATGGCACGCCCGCATCCTGCACGACCCCAGTTGCGGCCGGGCTTGTCGTGCACACCCAGACGGAGCGACTGAAGCAGATCCGCAAGGGGGTGATGGAACTCTACATTTCCGACCACCCGCTCGACTGTCTGACATGCGCCGCCAATGGCGACTGTGAGCTACAAGACATGGCGGGCGCTGTCGGCCTGCGCGACGTGCGCTACGGCTACGAGGGCGACAATCACGTCAAGGCGCGCTCGGGTGCTGGTGAAAGCAATGCCCGCTACATGCCGAAGGACGAAAGCAATCCGTATTTCACCTATGACCCGGCCAAATGCATCGTCTGCTCGCGTTGCGTCAGGGCCTGCGAGGAAGTGCAGGGTACGTTCGCGCTGACCATCGAGGGACGCGGTTTCGGCAGCCGTGTGTCACCCGGTGCGCACGAAGACTTCCTGTCGTCCGAATGCGTCTCCTGCGGCGCCTGCGTTCAGGCCTGTCCGACCGCAACGCTGACCGAAAAGTCGGTCATCGCCATCGGCCAGCCGGAACATTCCGAGGTGACCACCTGTGCCTATTGCGGCGTCGGCTGTTCGTTTAAGGCGGAAATGCGCGGCGAAGAACTGGTGCGCATGGTGCCGTGGAAGGACGGCAAGGCCAATCGCGGCCATTCCTGCGTCAAGGGAAGGTTCGCCTATGGTTACGCAAGCCACAAGGACCGCATCCTCAATCCGATGGTGCGCGAGAATATCAGCGATCCCTGGCGTGAGGTGACCTGGGACGAGGCCTTCGCCCATATCGCGGCGGAATTCAAGCGCATCCAGTATCAGTACGGGCGCGAGGCGATAGGCGGCATCACTTCGTCGCGCTGCACGAACGAAGAAACCTATCTGGTGCAGAAGCTGATCCGCGCCGGCTTCGGCAACAACAATGTCGATACCTGCGCCCGCGTCTGCCATTCTCCGACAGGCTATGGTCTGGGCCAGGCCTTCGGTACGTCGGCAGGAACGCAGGATTTCGACAGTGTCGAGCATTCCGATGTGGTCGTGGTTATCGGCGCCAATCCGACGGACGGCCATCCGGTGTTCGGGTCGCGGCTGAAGAAGCGGTTGCGCCAGGGCGCGAAACTGATCGTCATCGATCCGCGTCGGACCGATATTGTCCGCAGCCCGCATATCGAGGCAGCCTTCCACCTGCCGCTGAAGCCTGGCACCAATGTCGCCGTGATGACGGCCATGGCGCATGTCATTGTCACCGAGGGCCTGTTCGCCGAGGCTTTCATTCGCGAACGCTGCGACTGGTCGGAATTCGAGGATTGGGCCTCGTTCGTCGCCGAGCCGCAGCACAGCCCGGAATCCACCGAGGCATTCACCGGCGTCCCGGCTGCCGACCTTCGCGGGGCCGCTCGCCTGTATGCGACCGGCGGCAATGGCGCGATCTATTATGGTCTGGGCGTGACGGAACATAGTCAGGGCTCGACAACCGTCATGGCAATCGCCAACCTCTCCATGGTGACCGGCAATATCGGTCGTCCCGGAGTGGGCGTGAACCCATTGCGCGGGCAGAACAATGTGCAGGGTTCCTGCGACATGGGTTCTTTCCCGCACGAGTTTCCCGGCTACCGTCATGTGTCGGACGACGCCACGCGCGACACCTTTGAAAAACTCTGGGGCGTGACGCTTAGCGATGAGCCGGGCCTTCGCATTCCCAACATGCTCGATGCGGCCGTCGACGGCACGTTCAAGGGGATCTACATCCAGGGCGAGGACATTCTCCAGTCCGATCCGGATACCAAACATGTGTCGGCCGGCCTTGCCGCGATGGAATGTGTCGTGGTGCACGACCTCTTCCTCAACGAGACGGCCAACTATGCCCATGTCTTCCTGCCGGGTTCGACCTTCCTGGAAAAGGACGGCACCTTCACCAATGCCGAACGCCGCATCAACCGCGTGCGCAAGGTGATGAGCCCGAAGAACGGCTACAGCGACTGGGAGGTGACACAGAAGCTTGCCCAGGCGATGGGGCTCAACTGGACCTACAGCCATCCGTCCGAAATCATGGACGAGATCGCCGCGACCACGCCGAGCTTTGCCAATGTTTCCTATGCCTATCTCGAGAAGATGGGATCGGTGCAGTGGCCCTGCAACGAAGCGCATCCGGAGGGCTCGCCGATCATGCATACCGATGGTTTCGTGCGCGGCAGGGGTAAGTTCATCCGCACCGAATATGTCGCGACCGACGAACGCACCGGACCGCGCTTCCCGCTGCTTCTGACCACCGGCCGTATCCTGTCGCAGTATAATGTCGGCGCGCAGACGCGGCGGACGGAAAACACGGTCTGGCATGGCGAGGACCGGCTGGAAGTGCATCCGCATGATGCCGAACAACGCGGGATCAAGGATGGCGACTGGATCAAGCTGACCAGCCGTTCGGGCGATACGACGCTGCGCGCGTTGCTCACAGACCGGGTGTCGCCGGGCGTGGTCTACACCACCTTCCACCATCCCGACACCCAGGCCAACGTCATCACCACGGACTTCTCCGACTGGGCGACCAATTGCCCGGAATACAAGGTGACCGCGGTGCAGGTTTCGCCGTCGAACGGCCCGACCGAGTGGCAGGAGGACTATGACGAACTGTCGCGTCGCTCGCGTCGTATCGTCGGCAAGCTCGAGGCTGCGGAGTGACGCATGGCGGTATCGTCCGGCTTCTGGCCATTGGTCTTGATGCGAGTTGCACTGTGCGGCCGCTGGCAGGCAAGCAACGGTAGCAAGGGGCTGGCGGCATGACTGTGCGAAACGTGAGCCTTGCGGTTCGGGAAATCCGCAGTCGCCGTGGACTGATGACGGAGGCAAACCGTCTGGTGCCGGAAGAAGTGCCGATCGCCTTTTCCTATGGCGGCAGCACCCATGCCGTGATGATGGCGACGCCCGACGATCTCGAGGATTTCGCCGTGGGGTTTTCCCTGGCCGAAGGCATTATCGGACATGCGCGCGAAATCGTTGATATCGAGGTGGTCGAGGCCGGTGACGGGATCGATGTGCAGGTGGTGCTGGTGGATGCCAATGCAGAAGCCTTGACCTCACGGCGCAGGCGTATGGCTGGCCCCGTCGGATGCGGTCTTTGCGGCATCGAATCGATCGAGCAGGCGACGCGTGTGGTGCCGGCGATTGCAGACAGTGGCTTCGCCCTTCAGCCCGCACAGATCGCCGAGGCGATGCGGCTTCTGGGCGAGGGGCAAAGGCTCAATCGGGAAACGCGGGCGGTTCATGCCGCCGGTTTTTATGTGCCGGGCCAAGGCGTGGTGGCGATCCGCGAAGATGTCGGGCGGCACAATGCGCTCGACAAGCTTGCCGGTGCAGTGTTGCTGGGTGGATGGTCGCCGGCCGAAGGGGCGGTGGTCGTCACCAGCCGGCTCTCGGTCGAGATGGTGCAAAAGACGGCGGCGCTTGGCAGTCCGATGCTGATCGCGATTTCAGCGCCCACGGCTCTCGCCATCCGTACGGCAGAAAAAGCGGGCATGACCCTGATCGGCATTGCCCGCGATGATGATTTCGAAATTTTTACCGGGTCTGAAAAAGTGGTCCAGGGAGTGTTCCACCATGTCTCATAGCGGCACCGACGAAAAGCTCGTGCGGATGGCAAACCAGATCGCCACTTTCTTTCTGTCGCAACCGCTGGAGGTTCGGGTGGATGGCGTGGCCTTGCACATCAACAAGTTCTGGGAGAAGCGCATGCGGCGCCGCTTCTTTGAGATGATCGATGCTCATCAAGACGGGTTCCTGCCGCTGGTCGTCGAGGCAGCTGTGAAGATCGAGCGCCCTGATCCGGTGGCGGCACACAATCCTGCCGAGATGTCGTCGTCCTGATCGGGTGATGACCAGCTTCCTGGTAGCCTGGGCACTCAAGCCTAGAAGGCAAGCCCGAAACGCAAAAAGCGGCCAGTGGCCGCTTTTCGTCATCTTGGACCGCAGATGGCCGGCAATTACGCCGCCAGATCTTCCAAGTCGCTGCCCTTGAACATCTTGGCGAGGTTCAGGAAGCAGATCATGCCGTTTTCGTTGGCGATGATGCCTTCCGAGAAGGTCTTGTCGAAGGAGGCGGAGATTTCCGGCACCGGCTGAACCTGGCTGGACGGAATGGTCAGGATGTCCGAAACACGGTCGACCAGCATGCCGATGACCATGTTGTGCACTTCCGCAACCACGATGGCAGAGCGCTCATTGGCAACCGTCGACTTCATGCCCAGCTTGTAGGCCAGGTCGATGATCGGGATCACCGAGCCGCGCAGGTTCATCACGCCGATGACGTCGGCCGGTGCGTGCGGGATCGGCGTCGACGGAGCCCAGCCGCGAATTTCGCGGATCGTGGTCGTCTTGACGCAAAATTCCTGATCATGAAGCCGGAAAGCGATGATCTCGAGGGTTTCCCCGCTGAAACTTGTCGAACTGATCGTGGTTGCCATTAGAAATCTTCCCAACCTTCCTGTGCCTTGGCCGATGCACCTACGCCTGCGGCGCGAGCGACCTGAGCCATGAGTTTGCGTGCCGGCGATGCAACAGGAGGGGCATCAGGACGCGCTTGGTGTATAATATGCGAAGAGTGTTGCCCAATTCTAAACTGCGCAACAAGACTGCGAAGCGTTGCCGCCTCGCGGGCGAGGCTATGGCTGGCGGCGGTCGATTCCTCGACCATGGCGGCATTCTGCTGGGTGTTCTGGTCCAGCGCGTTGACCGCCTTGTTGATTTCCAAGAGCCCGGTCGACTGTTCCTTGGATGCCTCGACGATGGCGATGACATTCAGGTTGATATCCTGGACTTCCGATACGATCTGCTCCAGCGCCTTGCCGGTTTCTCCCACCAGATCAACGCCGTTCTTCACCTGGCCGGACGATGTGGTGATGAGCGCCTTGATCTCCTTGGCCGCGTTGGCCGATCGTTGCGCCAGTTCGCGCACTTCCTGCGCGACGACGGCAAAGCCCTTGCCTGCTTCGCCGGCGCGAGCCGCTTCCACACCGGCGTTTAAGGCGAGTAGGTTTGTCTGGAAGGCAATATCGTCAATGACGCCGATGATGTTGGAAATCTCGCGCGACGAGTTTTCGATCTGGTCCATGGCGCCGATCGCCTTCTTGACGACATCGCCGGATCGCTCCGCCGCAGCCTTGGTACGACCGACCATCTGTCCCGCCTCGATCGCCCGCTTGGAACTGTTGGACACGGTCTGGGTAATCTGCTCCAGCGCGGTCGCGGTTTCCTCAATCGCGGCGGCCTGTTGTTCTGTGCGTTTCGACAGGCTGTCGGAAGCTGTGCGGATCTCGGACGAACCGGCAGCGATGGCCTCAGTATTGGTGTTGACGGTGCGGATCGCCTGATGCAGCTTTTCGATCGAAGCGTTAAAATCCACCCGGGTCTTCTCAAGCGCCGGCATGAAAGGATTGTCGATGCGCGCCGTCAGGTCGCCATTGGCAAGAGCGGTCAGCCCATGCGCCAGTTCATCGACGGCGCGGACCCGTTCGGTCACATCGGTTGCATATTTCACCACCTTGAAGACGCGGCCATTGGCATCGAAGATCGGATTGTAGGAGGCCTGGATCCAGACGACCTTGCCGCCCTTGCCGATGCGCTTGAATTCCTCGGCAACATATTGACCGGACGCCAGCGTCTGCCAGAACTTGCGATAGTCTTCCGTGCGTGTGTAGTCCGGCTCACAGAAGATCGCATGGTGCTGACCGACGATTTCGGTCAGGCTGTAGCCGAGCGTCTTGAGGAAGTTTTCATTGGCGGTGAGGATTTCGCCGGTGGGGGTGAACTCGATGGTCGCCTGAACGCGGGAAATGGCTTCCAGCTTGCCGCTGTCTTCCGCCGACTTCTGCTTTCTCGCCGTGATGTCCGTGGCGAACTTGACGATCTTGTATGGCTTTCCTCCGCGCATGACCGGGTTGTAGGAGGCCTGGATCCAGATCTCCGAGCCGTCCTTGGCAATGCGCTTGTATTCGCGGCTGTCGAATTGGCCCCGCCCAAGGCTTGCCCAGAATTCGCGATATTCCGGGCTGGCCACATAGGCCGGCTCGCAGAACATGCGGTGATGCTTGCCCTTGATCTCGCTCAGGCTGTAGCCCAGCGTGCGACAGAAATTTTCGTTTGCCGTCAGGATCGTCCCGTCGAGGCTGAATTCGATGATCGCCTGGGATCGACCCAATGCCGTCAGGATCGATTTTGAATCGCCTGCATTTGCCAATAGAAATGCCATATTGCCCTCCGGGTCGACCAAGGTTCGATACAGATTGGCGGCCTCCATTGAGGGAAGCCGCCAATTTCTAGGGGTCAATTATGGCTATCAAGTCTTAAGAGAGGCTCAAATATATCATGGCTTTCGCGCAACGGTTGATCATTTGCCCGTCATTTTGTGCAAATTTTACAACCGGCTTGACGATCAGGACGGCCGAAGTCACGTAAAAAGAAGCGTATTAGTGAAGTGCTAAATTAAGCTTTGCATATTTACCCGGCTCGTGTCGGGCGGTCGAGAATACGCTTGCCGAACAGGCTTGCGGCCAGATCAACCATCACATGGGCGCTGCGGCCGCGGTCATCGAGGAAAGGGTTCAGTTCGACGAGATCGAGCGACGAGACCAGGCCGCTGTCGTGCAGAAGCTCCATGATCAGATGGGCCTCGCGAAAGGTCGCGCCGCCGGGCACGGTCGTGCCAACGCCGGGTGCTATGCCCGGATCGAGGAAGTCGACGTCGAGACTGACATGCAGAAGTGCATTGGCCTGGCGGACGTCCTTGAGGATCTGTTTCAGGATACCGGCCATGCCTTCTTCGTCGATCGCTCGCATGTCGTAGACATTGACCGCATTTTCCGAAATCAGCCGACGTTCCTCGTCATCCACGGACCTAATGCCGACCTGGTAGACATGGCTGGGGTTGACCAGCGGACGGGCCGGATCAAGGATCGGCGCGAATTCGGCCTTGCCGCAGAAAAACGCGACGGGCATGCCGTGAATATTGCCGGAGGGGGACGTTGCCGGCGCATTGAAGTCGGAATGGGCATCGAGCCAGAGGACGAAGAGCGGGCGGCCCTTTTCGTGGGCGTGCCGCGCCATGCCGGAGACGCTGCCCATCGAAAGGCTGTGGTCGCCGCCGAGCAGCACGGGCACCGAGCCCTTGGCCGCGGCCTCATAGGTTGCAGCCTCGACTGCGCGGGTGAAGGCCCCGACGATCGCCAGATGTTTGGCCTTGTCCATGATCGGCAGATCAGACGCAGGCGCCGGGCGAAGGTCGCCTGCGTCAGTGACGTCATAACCGAGATCAACAAGGGCAGGGGCAATGCCGGCAATACGCAGCGCTGCCGGTCCCATGGCACAGCCGCCACGTCCGGATCCTTCTTCGAGCGGCACACCGATCAGTGTGACGTTTCTGGTTTGCTTGGCCATGGGTGATCCTTGGAAATGGTTGAGAGCCGATGATGCGCCATGTCTGCGTTGGCAAAAAGCTGGAACATCGTCATAAAGCACTATAGTTTGTGCAAATCGCAACCATATGATGACGAAGTGTAACGATGGATGATCTCGACCGCGATATTCTGAGCGCTCTTCGGCAAAATGCCCGGATACCCGTTGCCTCGCTTGCCGCGATGACCGGCGCATCGCGTGCAACCATCTCGGCCCGGATCGATCGCCTTGTCTCCAATGGCACGATCGCCGCCTTCACCATCCTGACCGGACGGGAAATCCAACCGACCGGGGTCAGGGCAATCATCATGATCGAAGTCGTCGGCAAGTTTGCCGATCGGGTGGCGCAGCAGTTGCACGGCATTCCGCAGGTGAAGTCGCTGCACAGCACCAATGGCCGCTGGGACTTCATTGCCGAACTCGAGGATCGGGATCTGGCCGGCTTCGACGAAACGCTGCGGCGCATCCGTCTTATCGAGGGGATCAACAGCACCGAATCCAGTATTCTGCTCAAAACCAGCAAGGTCGCCTGAGCGGCCAGTCCTGAGCGGTCAGTATTCCTTCTCGTAGTAGATGCCGCCACCGGCACCCGAGCCACCGGCTTCACCTTTCAGTTTCACGCCGCGACCGATATCCAGATTGATCACCGCCTTGCCGCCGCCGCTGCCGCTTTGCTGCAGTTCGATATAGGTGCGGTCGTTCAGGTATTTGCCGGCGCTGATGCTGGTCTGGCCGGTCGAGTCGGTGGATATGTCGAGATCGTCGATGCCAAGCGTCGAACGCAGCGTCTGAAACAATGATGTCGAATTGCCACCGGCCAGCTGGGCGGCAGCATCGGCCAGCTGGGCAATCTGCAGGGCTGAGAGCCGCGACATCGACTGGCCGAAAATCAGCTGGGCGAGGATCTCGTCCTGCGGCAGGGTCGGTGATGAACTGAAGGTCACTTCGGGGTCGCTGGCAAATCCGTAAAGTTTGATCGTCACGGTCGAGCTGCCGGATGTGGTGGTGGCTTCAAGATCAATGATCGGAATGAGGTCGCCGCCGAAGGTGATCTCGGCCCGGGTAATATCCAGACGCTTGGTGAGGATCTGCATGCGCCCGCGGCGCAGTTCGAAGCCGCCGGAGACATTGGGTGCCGATGCCGATCCGGTCAATGTCAGCGTCCCGCCGAGTTCCGCATCGATACCGCGGCCGCGAATGAAAGTCTGGGAGGGCGAGGATATGCGAAGGTCGAGCTGGATCGGCGAGCTGGAGCTTCTGCCGGTAGCCGGCGTTATGGTGCGCAACTGCTGGGTGACTGCTTGCGGGGCGTTGCGGTGCTGGATATCGAGCTGCGAAAGGCTGGTGGGGCGGCGCTCCGACAGGGTGATCGAGGTGCGCGACAGGTCCACTGTCCCGGCCAGCGTCGGGCCGGCCAAAAGAGGGCCGCGCAGCGTCAGTCTTGCATCGGCGGTTGCCGTCACCGTGTTGCCATCGACATAGACGGCCTTGTCGAGATTGATCGACAGATCGGCGGGCATACCCTGACCGAGAATGTCGATCGATCCGCTCGCCGAGACGCGACCGCCAGAGGCGAAGTTTCCGGTCAGGCTGGTGATCTCGGCGCGGTTGTCACGCAGATTGATCGTCGCTGTGATCTGCTCGACAGCAAGGTTGCGGCGTACATCGACGACGCGGGCGCCGCTGGTGGTGATCGAACCGGCAATGGCCGGCGTCGCTGCGGTTCCCTGGATGTTCACGTTCACGTTGGCATTGCCTTGCGCCACCAGTCCCTGCTGGCCGAGGACGGTATTGGCGGCCGCCAGCGGCAGGCTGCCCTGGAAACGCATGTCCAGACCCATGCCGGACAGGTTGAGCCGGCCGCCGCCATTGAGAGTGATGCCGCCGCCACCGGAAAGCCGGGTGTCGAGCGACAGTGTCTGATTCTGGAAGCGGCCATTGGCGCTGATGGCCAGCGGAGCCAGTCCGGCTGTGCGCGTCTGCGCCAGTTCCGCATCACGCCAGTCGAGCTGATAGGTGACGTCGGGAGCCGACGACGTGCCCTTGACCTCGACGACACCGGAAATCGACCCGGCGGGCGCAAGAGTGGGAGCAACGGTTGCGGCAAGGGAAGCGGGCAGCGCCGCAATGTCTGCCCTGATGTCGAGGGTTTGACCGGCGCTGCCGGTGACGGTGACATTGCCGGAACCGGCGTTGATCACCGTCTTGCCGATCTGCACGGTGCCGTCGGTCACGGTGAGGCGAGCGGGTGCTGCCAGCGCCAGCGCGATACCGCGCGGCTTGGCGGTAAACCGGTCCAGCGCGATAGACAGTCCCTGGGCTTGCTGCTCAATGCTGCCGGCTGCCTCGAGCGGTGCTGCGTCATATCGTGCGCTTGCCTGGAAATCGGTGCGATTTCCCGCCCGGGCAAAGGTCAACTCCGCGGCTTCGAGGCGGTTGGCGCCGCTGACCAGTGCTGCGGCCCGAACAGTGCCCTCGACCGCAAGCGCGGCCACGTCGCTGATGGCAAGATCGATGGCCGGGTTTTCGATCTGCAGGGTGTCGCGGCTCAGCGCCTTGCCTGATGCATCGATCCTGGCTGCAATGCGACCGCTCGCCGAGGTGATCGCGATTGTGCCGGCCAGGTCGCCGCTGGCGCTTTGTCCGCCAAGCGCTGCCAGAAGCGAAAGCTGCGGGAAGTCAAAGCTGAGATCGCCGGTCGGCTGGAAGGCTTTGTCCAGCGCCAGGCTGCCTGAGAGACGGTTTTCGCCGACATTGAGTGTCAGGGCCGGTATTTTCGTTGCGCCGTTTTCCGACACCACGTCGGCAGAGATGTCGACAGGCTGGGCATCGATCTGCCCGGTCAGCCGCAACTGGCCGCGCGGCGCATTGCGATCGGCAAGCCCCTCGATCTGCAGCGACAGGTCACTCAGATCGTAGCCGGCTGCCTTGCCCTCTTCGATGACGACATTCACATTGCCTTCGATCGCGTCCAGCGGACCGGATGCTGAGAGGTCGAAGGCTGCTGCACCGCTGATGCGCGGCTGGAGGCTGGCGACGTCGTTCAACCGGCCGGTCAGGTCGGCTGCAAGAATGCCGTCGGGCGCCAGCGAGATTGTGCCTTCGGCAGAGCCAAGGTCGGTCTGCAATTGAATGTCGCGCAAGCTCACCGCCTTGGGCGCGGCGAAATCGATCCGTGTCGAGATTGCGGCCGGCTTTGTCAGCTTCTCCGCCAGTGCCGGCGGCAACAGGTCGGGCAGGACAAAGGCCTTCAGCGCGCCGGCAAAGGTCTGCGCCGAAATCCCGTAGCGGCCGTTCAGCTCCCCGCCGATGCCGGCGCTCTCGAGCGTCAGATTTTCAGTGGTGACCGCATCCTCTTCGATCGTCAGCGGTGCGACGATCTTCAGCGGCGCGCGGATATAGTTGGCCAGTTGCGCATCGAAGAATTCAGCGCTCTGTACGGCAAGCTGCAGATCGACCGGTCCCTGGCGATCGGCGATATCGAAGGCTGAACTTTCTGCCGTCAGCCCGATGTCGGACAGGGTGCCCTGCGGGGCCGACAGGGTGGCCAGATCGACAGCTGCCTTCAGCGCTGCCGTCTGTGCATTGCCGCTCAGCGTCAGATTGGCGCGGCGCACGGCGACGCCGTAGATCGCCTTGTCCTGCTGCCATTGCAGCCGCACGGGTGTCGCATTGGCCTCGGCGACAAGGGCGAGATCGTTGATGCCGTTCGGATCATACTGGCCCGATGCCGAGATCCGCGCAGCGGCGGTTGAAAGATCGCCCTTGCTGATCTCGATGGCACCACCGGGGATGACGCGGGCTGCCAGATCGATTGCCGTTTCCCCGGCAAACAGGTCGCGCAACTGCGGCGGCATCAGGCTGGCAAAATTGCCGCCGCCGACCAGCGTGATGTCGCGCTTGTCTTCCGCCGCCAGCCGGTGCGTCGCATCGACGGAGATCGTCTGCCTGCCATCCAGGGCGGCGGTGATCTTGCCGGCCCAGTTGCTGATGGCGCCGTCGCCATCGATGCTGAGATCCAGCGCCGCCTGATCCGTCAATTGCAGCAGGCTTCCGGCAACCCCGCCCTTCGGTTCGGCATAATCGAGCTTCAGGCGCAGCCGGTCGTCGTCCGGCGCATAGAGCACGTCGGCGGCAAGATCGGCCGAAGGTTCGCCCAGCAGGGTTGCCGTCAACTGGCTTGTGATATTACTGCCGATGATCTGGGCGGCGCCCTTTGCTGCGATTTCCACGTCACGGCGCGCAAGGGCTGCCCCCGCCTTGATCGAAGGCAGATCGATCGCGGCAATGTCGATACCGATCGGCAGCGAGAACGGCTCATCCGATTTGACCTCAGGCGTTGCACTCGGCTCCGGCGCGCGATCGATGCGGATCGACCGGGCGCTGAGCTTTTCCGCGGTAAACCGGCGCGACAGAAGATCCAGGGGTGTCCAGTCGAGCGCCAGTCCCTCGATCGTCGCGTAAGTGCCGCCGTTGTCGGCGACGGTAATGCGCTCGACCGTTAATGTCTGGCTAAGCAACGGGCTCGGCGCGACGATGGTGATCTGCTGATTGTCCTTCGAGATCAGCGCGGCAATCTGGTTTGCCAGAAACTGGCTGCCACTTGCCGACAGGCCGCCGATCACGATGACGAGGATGGTCAGCGTCACGAGGGTCGCAAGCAGCCCGGCAAAAATCCGGAGCGTCCATCCGATGATGCGTTTCAGCCAGATCATTGTCTTTATGGTCCTCGTCCTGCCGGATCTGCGCGGATCAGAAGCTCTGACCTATGCCGGCATAAATGCCATAACGGCTACCGTCGTCATATCGTTGCAACGGAACGGCAACATCGAGCCTGAGCGGCCCGAAAGGTGTCATGTAGCGCAGTCCGACGCCGGCGCCCATGCGCAGGTCGGAAAAATTCGGGACATTGTTTCTCGACACGCTGCCGACATCGAGAAACGGCACGATGCCGATCGTTTCCGTGACCTGCATCCGGACCTCGAACGAGCCGGTTGCATAGGACCGGCCGCCGGTGGCGTCGCCCGCGTCATTGTAGGGCGAGATCTCCTGGTAGGCATAACCGCGCACCGAGCCGCCGCCGCCGGCAAAGAAACGGCGTGTGGCGGGGATCGATGCCAGGCCGCTGCCGCCGAACAGGCTGCCGGCAGAGAGCTTGCCGGCGAGCACGATGCGATCCTCTGCGCCAAGGCCGAGATAGCCGGACGCCGAGCCTTCGACGGAGGCAAACACCGTGCTGCCGTTGATTTCGTAGCTCGGTGTGGTCGATACCGATGCAAAATAGCCTTCGGTCGGGTTCAACTTGTTGTTGCGGGTGTCGCGCGTATAGCCGAGGGGGACGCCGAAGGTCAGGTATTCGTTGTCGCCGAAGGCATCCTCGATGCTGTCATAGGTCAGCGAAACGCCACCGCTCACCGTGTCGATATCGCTCAACTCATAGGCGAGCGCGACCTTGCCGGTGATGGAGGCCGCATCATAATGCTCGCTGTCCAGCGTGCTGGCCTTGATGCTCGCCTCCAGTGTTGCCGAAGGGAAGAAGGCACCGGGCTTGATGAAAGTGATGCCGGCCGAATAATCGAGATCCGAGAGGTTGCTGACATCGCTGATTTCGCCAAGGCCGCGCACCGCCCCTTCGAGCTTCAGCGATTCGGCATTGCCGAACAGGTTGCGGTGGCCCCAATAGCCTTCGAGCCCGCCGCCGTCGATCGAGGAATAGCTGGCGCCGAAGCCGAAATAGCGGTGCTTGCCTTCCGCGACGGTGATGGCCAGCGGCCACGAGCCATCAGGCGCAAGCGCCTCCGGCTCGTTGATGGTGACGGAGGAAAATACCCCCAATGTCCGCAGGCGCTCGCCAGCCTTGCGCAATTGCTCAGGTGAATAGGGCTGGCCTGGGCGAAGGCGCGAATAGCGTTCGATGAAGTCGGCATTGACCTGCCGCGCGCCCTTGACCGTCACGTCGCCAAGTGGGGCGACAGGGCCAGCCTCGACGGCGATCGTGACATCGACGGTGTTGGTGTCATGGTCGGCGACGACCTCGCGCTTGGTCAGTTCAGCCAGCGGCCGTCCTTCCGATTTCAAGGTGTCGGCGATCTGTGCTGCGGCCTTGAGGATTGTCAAAGAGCCGGCTGCGCCGCCTGGCGTCAGTTCGAAATCGGCCGGGTCCAGCCGTGCGGCGTCGCCCTCCAGGGTAACGTCGCCAAGCGCGAAAACATGACCGGTCTCGACGGTGATCGCGACCGGGATCGGTCTTGACCTGTCGAAGGTCGGATTGGGCGGCAGGCTGTCGATGTCGCGCCCATCGACCAGAACGGTCACGATCGCGCCATAGCGGGCATTCTCGTAAAGGGTGGCCAGAAGGCGGTCGCGATCGTCCTTGGCCTTGATCACCAGTCCCAGGTCGCCGGAGACAGGCTCGTCTTCACCCGCGAGCAGAAGCGAGGTTCGCCGCAGGGACTTGGTCAAGGCCCGGTCGGCGTCCCCGGTCGTCAGGGCAATGGTATAGGAGACGGGATCGATGACATCATTGGGCTCATCGTCCTTGCCGAAGAGCCGAATCCCGAAAAGCTCGAAGGCTGCTGCTTTTGAAGCAAGAGCAGGCCCGAGCAGCAAGGGGCTCACGGTCAACAGAGCCATACCGAGCCGGAACGCGACACTCATTTTCGGCAATACAAATCCACTCGGCATACGCATTTTCGCTCATCGCGACCTGGCTGGTGCACCCCCGCCATGGGGCAACTTAGGAGAAAATGCTAAAAAAGGCATACCCTTTTCTTAAAATTCTATAAAAAAGGGACGCGCTCATCGCGCGTCCCAGTCGTTGGGGTCAGTAGCCGCGCGGGCAGCTGTCGATGTAGCGGCGGCCATAACGGTCGCGGTAGTAGCACTGGCCCGGCTGGTCCGAAACGTTGCCGATGATGGCACCGGAGACACCGCCGATGGCTGCGCCGACTGCTGCGCCACGCACGTCGCCGGTGATGGCGCCGCCGATGATTGCGCCGCCGACAGCGCCGATGCCGGCGCCCTTTTCGGTCTGGGTGCAGCCAGCGACCGACAGGCCGACCAATAGAAGCATGAGAGCTTTTTTCATCTTGTTTTCTCCACTGTTACGCATCCGGTCCAGCCGGTCTTGATCGAGAACACCCATCCGCATTCAGGTTTTTCTAATATGGCGGTGGCAAGCCGCAGAATAGCGGTCAATTCGCGAAAGTCCATGCGCTGCGCGTTCAGCAATAGGTCCAAATTTCAATCCATTAGGCAAATGTGTGGGATGCCTGGAAAACAAGGCCTCAATGCTGCGTTGCGGCATAGATTTATTTCAATTCGGCAGGTCTGGACTGTTGATCGTGTCTGAGAAAAGACCCACGATGCCTTGGTGTCAGGGAGAGACACGAGGAGGAACACCATGGCAAAAGTGACGCTGACGGTGAATGGCCGGACGGTGAGCGGCGAATGCGAGGACCGCACGCTGCTTGTGCATTTTATTCGCGAGACACTTGGATTGACCGGCACGCATGTCGGTTGCGACACGACACAATGCGGAACCTGCGTTGTGCATATGGACGGCAAGTCGATCAAGAGCTGTTCGATCCTGGCCGTGCAGGCCACCGGATCGACGATCACGACCATTGAGGGCGTGGCAGTCAACGGCGAGTTGCATCCGGTCCAGGCGGCCTTCAAGGAACATCACGGCCTGCAATGCGGCTTCTGCACGCCGGGCATGGTGATGACCGCGATCGACATCATCGGTCGTCACCACGGGACGCTTGACGAGGCAACCGTGCGCCACGAGCTGGAGGGCAATATCTGTCGATGCACGGGTTACCACAACATCGTCAAGGCGGTCCTGTCTGCCAATGCGGAAATGCACGCCGGCCGCCAGGCCGCCGAGTAAGCAACGGGCAGCAGACAATCGAAGGGTGTCGGCCATCGCTGCCGCGACACCACCCCTGCCTGCTGCCACTGCCTTAGTGCCTTTATCCTGATCTCTGGAGGAGATGAAAATGGGTGTTGAAGGGATTGGCGCGCGCGTGGCGCGCAAGGAAGACAAGCGCTTCCTCACCGGCAAGGGCCGGTATACGGACGACATGGTCGTTCCCGGAATGAAATATGCCTACTTCGTCCGTTCGCCTTACGCGCATGCCCGTATCGCCGGCATCGATGCCTCGGCCGCGAAAGCCATGCCGGGCGTGATCGATGTGCTGGACGGAAAGCAGCTGCTAGCGGATGGCATCGGCAATCTGATCTGCGGCTGGATGATCCATTCGAAAGACGGATCGCCGATGAAAATGGGTGGCTGGCGACCTCTGGCGCATGAAACCGTGCGTTATGTCGGTGATGCCGTGGCGATCGTTGTCGCCGACAGTTTCGGCGAGGCGCGCGATGCGGCCGAAGCGGTGTCGGTCTCATACGATGAGCTGCCGGTGGTGACCGTTGCCGTCGATGCGTTGAAGCCGGGTGCGCCCGAACTTCATCCCGAAGCGCCCGGCAATCTGATCTTCGACTGGGAGATCGGCGATAGTGCCGCTGCCGATGCGGCGATTGCGCAGGCGGCGCATGTCACCGAGATCGAGATCTTCAACAACCGGCTGTCGCCGAACCCGATGGAGCCGCGTGCCACGCTTGGCATCTATGACGGCGCCGAAGACCACTATACCTGCTACACGACATCGCAGAACCCGCATGTGGCGCGTCTGGTGATGAGCGCCTTCTACAATGTCGCGCCGGAAAACAAGCTTCGGGTGATCGCGCCAGATGTCGGCGGCGGTTTCGGATCGAAGATCTACATCTATCCGGAAGAGATCGTCTGTCTCTGGGCGTCGAAGAAGACCGGCGTTCCGGTCAAGTGGACGTCGGATCGCACCGAAGCCTTCCTGACGGATGCGCATGGCCGCGACCATGTCTCCAAGGTCAAGATGGCCTTCGACAAGGATCACAAGATCATCGGCTTGAAGGTCGATACGATCGCCAATCTCGGCGCCTATATGTCGCTGTTTTCGTCGGCCGTTCCGACCTATCTCTATGCGACGCTGCTGTCGGGCCAGTACGACATTGCCGCCATCCACTGCAATGTGCGCACCGTCTATACCAATACGGTGCCGGTCGATGCCTATCGTGGCGCCGGGCGACCGGAAGCGACCTATCTTCTTGAGCGGACCGTCGAGACGGCGGCGCGCGAGCTCGGTATCTCTCCGGTCGAATTGCGTAGGAAGAATTTCATCCGCTCGTTCCCGCATCAGACGCCTGTCATCATGAACTATGATGCCGGCGATTACGATGCGTCGCTGGATGCGGCTTTGCAGGCATCCGACTGGAACGGTTTTGCCGCCCGCAAGGCCGAGGCCGCCCGGCGCGGCAAGCTGCGCGGCATCGGCATGAGCTGCTATATCGAAGCCTGCGGCATTGCGCCGTCGGCGGCCGTCGGCTCGCTCGGTGCCGGCGTCGGCCTGTGGGAATCGGCCGAGGTGCGGGTCAATGCGGTCGGGACCGTCGAAGTGCTGACCGGGTCGCACAGCCATGGCCAAGGGCATGAAACGACCTTCGCCCAGCTTGTCTCGGAACGCCTCGGCGTACCGCTCGACAATGTCTCCATCGTGCATGGCGATACCGACAAGGTTCAGATGGGCATGGGTACCTATGGCTCGCGTTCCGGTGCCGTCGGCATGTCGGCGATTGTCAAGGCGCTCGACAAGGTCGAGGCCAAGGCGAAGAAGATCGCGGCGCATCTGATGGAGGCGGACGAAAGCGATATCGTCATCGGCAATGGCGAGATGAAGGTCGCCGGTACCGACAAGAGCGTGCCGTGGTTCCAGGTGACACTGGCCGCCTATACGGGGCACAACCTGCCGTCGGGCATGGAGCCGGGCCTGAAGGAGGGCGCGTTCTACGATCCGTCCAACTTCACCTTCCCGGCCGGCTGTTACATTGCCGAAGTGGAGGTCGATCCGGAAACCGGCAAGACGGAGATCGTCCAGTTCGTCGCGGCCGACGACTTCGGCAATATCATCAACCCGATGATCGTCGAAGGCCAGGTGCATGGCGGCATTGCGCAAGGCATCGGCCAGGCCCTGCTCGAGGGCGTGCACTACGATCCGGCGAATGGCCAGCTTCTGACGGCCAGCTACATGGATTATGCCATGCCGCGCGCGGACGACCTGCCATCGTTCAGCGTCTCGCACCAGAACACGCCATGTCCGGGCAATCCGCTCGGCATCAAGGGCTGCGGCGAGGCCGGTGCCATCGGTTCGCCGCCGGCGCTGATCAATGCGATCACCGATGCGATCGGCAACAACAAGCTCAACATGCCGGCAACACCGCTCGCCGTCTGGACTGCGCTTCAAGCGGGCCAGATCCGGCAAGCGGCCGAATAAGGGAGGAATAACCATGCATCTCTATTCGACCAACTATCACCGCGCCACATCGCTCGAGGATGCCGGAAAACTGCTTTCCGGCGCCGACGATGGCAAATACATCGCCGGCGGGCAGACCCTGATTGCCACCTTGAAGCAAAGGCTGGCGCAGCCGTCGGATCTCGTCGACCTGCGCCATATCGCAGCGCTGAAGGGCATTGCCGTCGAGGGTCGCAAGGTGACGATCGGTGCCGGAGTCACCCATGCGGAGGTGGCCAACTCGGCCTCCATCCGCGGCGTCTGTCCGGCCCTGGCGCATCTCGCATCGCTGATCGGCGATCCGCATGTGCGCCACATGGGCACGATCGGCGGTTCGATTGCCAATGACGACCCGGCCGCCGATTATCCGGCCGCCGTGCTCGGGCTCGGCGCCACTGTTGTCACCAACCGGCGCGAGATCGCGGCCGACGATTTCTTCGTCAGCCTGTTCGAAACCGCGCTCAGGGACGACGAGATCATCACCGCCGTGCGCTTCCAGGCACCGGAAAAAGCCGGTTATGCGAAGTTCGCCAACCCGGCCTCCCGGTTTGCCATGACCGGCGTCTTCGTCTCGAAGGGCGAGGGTGGTGTGCGCGTTGCAGTGACCGGTGCCGGTTCGTCGGGGGTCTTTCGCCATGCCGGTCTCGAGCAGGCGCTGGCGGCCGATTGGTCGCCGCAGGCCGTGTCCGGTGTGCCAATTGATTCGGCAGACCTGATGTCGGACCTGCATTGCACGGCGGAATACCGGGCCAATCTCGTTCGCGTCATGGCAAAACGTGCCGTTCAGGCTGCGTGATTGCCGGTCTTGACCGAAAATCTCGAAAAGGGCGGCCTTGGCCGTCCTTTTTGTTGCAGCTTGACGCAGATCAAGTTTCGTAGAGGGCGATCCATTAGTATTTATATGCGACGGTTCTAAAACTCGCGCCATTTGTCGCAGTTTAGAATGAATTTACAAAACCGGGGTTGACCGCAACGCCGGAGACTTTCAAAAGAGAGTCAAAAAGCTGGAGTTTAGGCATGGATTTCGAGGCGTTTTTCAAGAGCGAGCTTGAAGGGCTTCACGAGGAAGGGCGCTACCGTGTCTTTGCTGATCTTGAACGTCAGCAGGGCAATTTTCCGCGCGCCACCCGCTACACCGAAAAAGGCACCCAGGACGTCACCGTCTGGTGTTCGAACGACTATCTCGGCATGGGCCAGAACCCCAAGGTGATCGAGGCCATGAAGGGCGCGATCGATCACTGTGGCGCGGGTGCTGGAGGCACCCGGAATATCTCTGGCACCAATCACTACCATGTCCTGCTCGAGCGCGAACTTGCCGACCTGCACGGCAAGGAATCGGCGCTGATCTTTACCTCCGGCTATGTCTCGAACTGGGCAGCGCTCGGCACGCTCGGCGCCAAGATCCCCGGTCTGATCATCTTTTCCGACGCCTTGAACCACGCGTCGATGATCGAAGGCATTCGCCACTCCAAGGCTGAACGCGTCATCTGGAAGCACAACGACGTCAAGGATCTGGAAGCCAAGCTCGCTGCCGCCGATCCGCGTGCGCCGAAGATGATCGCATTTGAGTCCGTCTATTCGATGGATGGCGACATCGCCCCGATCAAGGAAATCTGCGATCTCGCCGACAAGTATGGCGCGATGACCTATCTCGACGAAGTGCATGCGGTCGGCATGTACGGCGCCCATGGTGGCGGCATTGCCGAACGCGAAGGCCTGATGGACCGCCTGACGGTCATCGAAGGCACGCTTGGCAAGGCCTTCGGCGTCATGGGCGGCTATATCGCGGCCTCGCATGCGCTGTGCGATTTCGTTCGCTCGTTTGCCTCGGGCTTCATCTTCACCACAGCGCTGCCGCCGTCGCTGGCAGCCGGCGCGGTCGCCTCGATCCGCCACCTGAAGACCAGCCAGATCGAGCGCTTCGCCCATCAGGAACGTGTGCGCCGCCTGCGCAACATGCTCGATGCCGCCGGCATCCCGCATTTGCACAATCCGAGCCATATCGTGCCGGTCATCGTCGGCGATGCCGCCAAGTGCAAGTGGATCTCCGATCTGCTGCTCGACAATTGCGGCATCTATGTCCAGCCGATCAACTATCCGACGGTGCCGAAGAAGACCGAGCGCCTACGCATCACGCCGACGCCGCTGCATTCGGACGAGGATCTCGAGCATCTGGTGCATTCGCTGCACCAGCTCTGGTCGCGCTGCGCGCTCGCCCGCGCGGTCGCTTGATCGCAGCATAAATCCTTCGCATAAGGATGCGGGCCATGGCGACATGGTCCGCATTTTTTATGTGAGGGATATTGCCGATGACCATTGCCGAACGTGTCAACCGTATTATCGACCAGAGCATCGGCAGTGAGCGCACTACAGGCGCGGTGGTGCTGGTCTATCAGGATGGCAAGCCGCTGCTTGAGCGCGCTGCAGGGCTTGCGGACCGCGAAGCCGGCATTCTCGTCCAGCTGGACACGATCTTCCGTTATGCTTCCGTCACCAAGCCGATCGTTGCGACCACGGCGCTGGCGATGATCGATGCCGGACTGCTCGGGCTCGATGATCTGGCGGTCGATCATATTCCCTGGTTCCGTCCGAAGACAGCCTCTGGCGCGCAGGCGCCGATCACCATCCGGAATCTGCTGACCCACACATCCGGCCTGCTCTACGATCCGGCACTGGAACTATTGGGCGCGGACAAGGCGTTGACGCTCGGGCTTGGCGATACCGATCTCAACCTGGAGGAGAATTTCTCCCGCCACAATGATATCCCGCTGGCCTTCGAACCCGGCGCACGCTGGGGCTATTCCTTTGCCACCGATATCCTGGGTGCCATCATCGCTGCGATCCATGGCGGCACACTGGAAGACGCCGTGGTGCATTATGTCGCCGGCCCGCTCGACATGCGCGATGCGCGGTTTCATGTCACGGATGTGAGCCGTCTCGCCGTACCCTATGCTGATGCCGCCCTCCGGCCGCAGCGTATGCCGGATCCGTGGATCGCCGGCGAGGATGCGGCCTGGCGGACGGTGTTTTCACCGTCGCGGATCTTCAATGCCAAGGCCTTCCAGTCCGGCGGTGCCGGCATGGCGGGCACCGCGCATGACGTGCTGAAACTCCTGGAAACGCTGCGGACCGGCGGTGCGCCGCTGTTGAAACCGGAAACGGCCGCCGCTGCCCTGTCGAACCAGATCGGCGATCTGGAGGGAGAGCCCGGCGCGCGGTTCGGTTTTCTCGGTGCGCTGATCGTCGATCCGCAGGCAGCCGGCACGGCCTTGCCCAAGGGCGCCATCCAATGGGGTGGCGTCTACGGCAATACCTGGTTCATCGACCCGGCCGAGCGGCTGACCGTGGTCAGCATGACCAACAATGCGGTGGAAGGCTGTACCGGCGCCTATCCGGAAATGCTGAGATCGGCAGTCTACGATCGCGGCTCGGTGGTCAGAACCTTGCGATGACACTTGTCGCCTGCCTGCGCGCCTCGCGGTCGGCGGCAAACACATCGGCAATGGTCGATGCCTGGCTGACATCCACCATGTCATCCATCACATGTTCGACGATATCCGCCATGGCGAGGAAGCCGATGCGCTCCTCGACGAAGGCGTCGAAGGCGGTTTCTTCGGCAGCGTTGAGGATCGCGCCCTGGAGGCCGCCGCGTTCCAGTGCGGTGCGGGCAAGGCGGATCGCCGGAAAACGGGTTTCGTCCGGCGCTTCGAAGTCGAGGCGGGCGAGCTTGGCGAAATCGAGCCGGTCGACGTTGAGCGCGCAACGCTTCGGATAGGTCAGCGCATATCCGATCGCCGTGCGCATGTCGGGAACGCCCAGCTGGGCGATGACCGAACCGTCGGCATAACCGACCATCGAATGCACGATCGACTGCGGATGCACGATCACCTCGATCTGGTCGGGCCGGACGTCGAAGAGATATTTCGCCTCGATCATTTCCAGCGCCTTGTTGAACATCGAGGCACTGCCGACGGAGATCTTCAGGCCCATCGACCAGTTCGGATGGCTGCGGGCGGTCTGGACCGTGACATTGGCCATCTGTTCGCGCGTCTGTGTGCGGAATGGCCCCCCGGATGCCGTCAGCACGATGCGTTCCAGCACATGGCGCTGGTCGTTGTCGAGGCATTGGAAAATGGCCGAATGTTCGCTGTCGACGGGGATC
Source organism: Rhizobium sp. PDO1-076 (assembly GCF_000247475.1). Lineage (GTDB taxonomy): Bacteria > Pseudomonadota > Alphaproteobacteria > Rhizobiales > Rhizobiaceae > Allorhizobium. The sequence goes on from NZ_AHZC01000144.1 coordinate 26,770, forward strand.
AGCCGGCCGCCGGCCTGGCGCACGGCATCGACAAACAGCGCGCCGGCCGAGACCAGGCATTCCTTGTTGGCCAGCGCGATATCCGCGCCGCGGGCGGCTGCGCGCAGCGTCGGGGCAAGGCCTGCCGTGCCGACGATCGCGGCCATGACCCAGCCGGCATCCATGTCGGCTGCTTCATCCAGACCGGAGGTTCCGGCCGCCACATCGACACCCGATCCGGCCAGTGCTGATTTCAGCGCGATATACTGGCTTTCGTCGGCTGTTACCGCCAGCTTTGCCCCGGTGCGGCGGGCCTGTTCGGCCAGAAGTTCGATATTGCCGTTGCCGGTGACGGCCATGATGTCATAGCGTTCGCGGCCGCCCAATTGCTCGATCACGTCGAGTGTATTCACACCGATCGACCCGGTGGAGCCGAGAACGGTGATGCGGCGATGCCGTTCGCTGTCGATCATGCTGCTTATGTCCGAATTGCTTCATTCAGAGATGGCTCTACAAGGGAAAGATGGGACCAGCAAGGCCCGGCTGTTCAACCTATCGCGTGATCGCCGGCCCGCCCCGAGACAGGATGTGACAATGCTGCGTTTGCGCGAAATGGCGCCCGCCCTTCTGGCTGGTTTTGCCCTGCTCGGGCTGGCTCTTGGCGGCCTGTCCTATGCGCTCGGCCGACCGGATCTCGCATCGTCCGCCTGGCTGGTCAGCGGACTGGTCGTGCTGATTGCGCTTTTGACCGAGATTGTCCGCTCCGTCCTGTCCGGCAAGGTTGGCGTCGATGCCATTGCCGCCCTGTCGATCGGCGTTGCCCTTCTTTTGGGAGAAACGCTGGCCGGGGCGATCGTTGCCATGATGTATGCCGGCGGGCAGCAGTTGGAGAGTTTCGCCGAGGGGCGAGCGCGGCGCGACATGACCGCCCTCCTGGGTCGTGTGGCGCGGACTGCCATGGTCTATCGCGGCGCCGATCTGGCCTCTGTGCCGATCGAGGCCCTCAAGCCCGGCGATCGTGCCTTGATGCGCAGTGGCGAGGTCATCCCGGTCGATGGCCGGGTGCTTGCCGGAGCCATAGAGCTTGACCTTTCGGCACTGACGGGAGAGCCCTTGCCGGTCCGTTTTCTGCAAGGCGCCGAAGTGCCAAGCGGCGCGACGGTTGTCGGTGCGCCCTTCGATCTGCTGGTGCTGCGCGATTCTGCCGCGAGTACTTATGCCGGCATCGTCAGGCTGGTGGAGAATGCGCAGAAAAGCCGGGCGCCGATGGTCCGGCTTGCGGACCGCTACGCCCTGGCGTTTCTGGCTTTCACCCTTGCCCTGGCAGGCCTTGCCTACGGGTTCAGCCAGGATGCGACCCGCGCCCTTGCGGTGCTGGTGGTGGCGACGCCCTGTCCGCTGATCCTTGCCGTTCCCGTCGCTGTCATCTCCGGCATGTCACGGGCCGCCGCCCATGGCGTGCTGATCAAGAGCGGCGGCGGACTGGAAGCATTGGCGGCGGTCAAGGTGGTGGTGCTGGACAAGACCGGTACCCTGACGGCTGGTCGTCCCGAGGTCAGCGAAATCCGCTGCTGTCCGGGCTTTGTCGCCGATGATATCCTGCGGCTTGCGGCCTCGCTGGATCAGGCGTCCGGCCATGTCACGGCCGAAGCGCTGGTGCGGGCCGCGGTCGCGCGCGGCCTGCATCTCGACCTGCCCGAAGACATTCACGAGATCGCCGGGTTCGGTATCGAAGGCCTTGTCACCGGCCACCGCGTGGCCGTCGGCGGCGGGGGATTTGTCGCCTCCCGGCTGGCGCCGGGGGAACTGCTGCCGCGCCAGGTCGTGCCGGCTGAAACGGCCGTGGTCGCGGTTGCCATCGACGGCCGCGGTGCCGGCCATATCCTGCTGTCCGATCAGGTGCGGGCGGATGCCGGCCAGACGGTCGCTGCCTTCCGCAAGGTCGGCATCACGCGGCTGGTCATGGCGTCCGGCGATCGAAGCGATATCGTCACGGCGGCGGCTGCGCGTCTCGGCCTCGATGGCGCCCATGGCGATCTCTCACCCGAGCGCAAGGTGGCGGTGATCGAAGCCGAGCGGCAGCATGGATCCGTGATGATGGTGGGCGACGGCGTCAATGATGCACCGGCGCTGGCGGTTGCCGATGTCGGTGTGGCGATCGGCGCGCGCGGATCGGCCGCCTCGTCCGAGACGGCCGATGTGGTGTTGCTGGTCGATGACCTGTCCCGCCTGCCGGTGGCCGTGGCGATTGCCAGACGTGCCCGGTTCATCGCCGTGCAGAGTGCCGTGGCCGGACTGGTCCTGTCCGGTGGCGCGATGATCGCGGCGGCGCTCGGCTATCTCGCGCCCGTGCAAGGTGCGCTGCTCCAGGAAGTGATCGATGTCGCGGTCATCTTGAATGCGCTACGGGCGTTGCGCAGCGCCGGCTGATCTTCCTTTTCCGCTGGGTGCCAAATCGCTGAGCGGCGGGGCGGCTGCGGCCTGTCGCTTTTGAACGTCTTGTCGCAAAAGCAGTCTTTTTCCAGGAACAATCGCCGTCGAGGGTCGTTCGAGTCGTGTCATTCCAACAATGAGGAGAACCCCAATGGCCGACAAGACCCTCGACGATCTGTTCTACGAAACACTGAAAGACATCTACTACGCCGAACGCAAGATCCTGAAGACCCTGCCGAAGATGGCGCGGGCCGCTCAGAGCGAAAAGCTGAAGGCAGCCTTCCAGCAGCACAAGGACGAGACCGAAGGCCAGATCGAGCGCCTGCAGCAGGTGTTCGAGATCATCGGCAAGCGTCCGCGCGCCAAGACCTGCGCCGCCATCGATGGCATCGTCGAGGAAGGCGAGGAAATCATGGAGGAATTCAAGGGCTCGCCGGCCCATGATGCCGGTCTTCTTGCTTCAGCCCAGGCGGTCGAGCACTACGAGATCAGCCGCTACGGCACGCTTCGTGCCTGGGCCAAGCAGCTCGGCTACGCGGAAGCCGTCAAGCTCCTGGATGCAACGCTTGCGGAAGAATCCAAGACCGACGACGCCCTGACCAAGCTGGCAGAGACCGCGGTCAATTCCGCCGCACAGAAAAAGGCAGCGTAACTGCTGCAACGCGCGTTCCCGCTTTTCAGCGAATTGCGGGAACGCGCGATCGCATATGTCCAGACACGATCGCGAATGTAACACCGCCATGCGGTTTTGCTGAACGGTTCCGAAAACCCACGAAGCCGGCAGATCAATCTGCCGGCTTCGTGTTTTTTGAAATTGCAAACGCAGATAACCGCCCCCTGATCGAGCAAGGCGCGGTTCTCCCGGAGCAGTCGGCATTTGCGGCAATACTCTCCGCTCCCGGATGCATCACCTGTCGATGTCGGTTTCCCCGAGTTCCCGTTTCAGTTGTTCGCGGGCGCGGTTCAGGCGGCTCTTGACCGTTCCGACGGCACAGCCGCAAATCACGGCCGCATCCTCGTAGCGCTCGCCCAACATGACGATCAGCACCAGGATCTCGCGGTGGTGGGCGGGAAGCCGTTCCAGCGCCCGGCGGACTTCGTCGGCCTGAACGACCCAATCCTGGCTGGCCTCGGTGACCAGAGTGGCTGCGAGAGCCTCCGGCAGGCCGATGCTCTCGCGGCTGCTTTTCTTGATGCGGGTGCAAAAGGTGTTGCGCATGATGGTGAAGAGCCACGACTTGAGCCTGGTGCCGGGCTCGAACTTGTCGAGATTGGCCAGAGCCTTCATCAATGTCTCCTGCACCAGGTCGTCCGCTTCCTCGGGTTTCTGGCAAAAGGTGCGTGCAAAGGCACGCAATGCCGGAATGAGTGCGACGACGTCGGACTGTGCGGCAAGCTCGGCTTTACGGATCGACAAGTTCGCCATCCTCCACGGTAACTATCAGATGCATGGATCGGAAACGCATCGAAATACGCATAGTTCCCGAAGTGGACCGAAGAGCACCGACGTCCGGTTGCGGATGCGGTCCCTCAGGCGCTGGATCGGGCCACCCGTCGGACGATGCGACCAGTCATTCTGCTCCTGACACAGCCTTTCACTGGGCCTGACTTTGCTGCCGGCGCACACCCGCAGCCTTGATGTTGCGCTGCGGTTGGACCACTCCCGGGGGAACAAGTGCCTGCGGGAAGTGTTCTTTCGACATGACCTAATCGTATGACCTCATTGGCCATGACGGAGACCGGCACGGCCAACGAGCACGGCAACGAGAAAGAGCAAGCGATGACCAGACACCTTGAAAACGCCGATGGACAAGGGCAGATCCTGATCGGAGAGCGGCTTTCGCCGGTGGCCTATCAGGTATCCGTGGAAGAGATCGACGGGCGGTATCAGGCCAGCGTCAGTCTGCATGCCCCGCGTGACTGGTTGCTCAAGCAGGGCTTCAAATCACGCGCCACCCTCATTCTGGCCAATGGTGATCGGACCGATGTCGGACATGACGGGCCGGTCGACATCGGCGACAATGTCAGCGTCATCCTCAGCGGTGCACCCCAATCCTTCGACGATCAGGCGTCCCTCGTTGAAAAATTCCCGGAACTGAAGCTTGGCGAAGCGTGACGACGACGCGTAACGATTGCGTGTTGATTGTTGCGATGGGCGATTATCTGCGGTGAACCGCACTCGCCCCCGTTTCGTATATCGCTTGAATGGCGGATAGTAAAAAGAGTGCAGCGCGTGAAGACGTCAGTATCGGAGGACCGAATGGGAAAGGCAGCGGGAGCGTCCGGGGCAGGCCGTCGCAATCGTACGGGAGGCATTGTTCGGGACAAGCTCGATCTGTTGATGTCTGAGCATGTGCGCGAAGAGGTGCCGGATCGCCTGATCGAACTGGCAAAGGAGTTGCAAACAGCCATCGAACAGAAAACGGCCGGTGAAAAAGACAGCTGACCGGCGGTTTTTCGAGACTTTTGTATTGAAATTTGATAAGTAAGAAATAGCTGATGTATTCGCTTGGGAGGAGAGCGGATGTCCAATTTTCTTTGGTTTCTGGTGCTGCTGCTCGGCCCGGTCGTGGTCGGTGCATTGATTGCCTATGGGATGATGCAGATGCGCCTCTACACGAGCGCTCGCTATCGCCGGGATGCATTGACCGGCGAAATCTATGGTAAGGATGATCGGCGATGACAGGGAATTGGAGATGATAAATGCTTGGGTCGGCCGCCCAAAACGGCGCACTCTTTCGAGTGCGACGTCGGCTTAGGTAAAGCTGCCGTCTGCGGGATCGTACCGCTTTCCTTTGGCAAGTGAGGCGAATTCGACCAGTTCGTCTTCGTCCTGAACGCCGCTTTCGACCAGATAGATCAGCAAAGCGGTGGCATTGTCGGCCTGTTTTGTATCGAGGATCAAATTTTCCTGGCGACTGATCCGTCTTACCGCGCGTTCGACGATGTCGGCTTTGTCATGAGCCGAAGAGCCGAGGGATACAGATGCCATGATTGGCCTCCTCCCGTTTAAGGCTGACGCATTTGGAACACAAAACGTCGGCGTAGCACAAGTTGCCATCATGACTGTTTCCAGCCCGAATACAACCCATCAATCTCTACAGGCAAAAATTGGTCAAATGGTGATCCCGACGCGATTCGAACGCGTGACCCTCAGATTAGGAATCTGATGCTCTATCCTGCTGAGCTACGGGACCACTTCCTTCTCCATACAAAAGCAAAGCCGGCAAGCCAAGTGATTTTGCTTGTCCAGCCGTGCTTGCGTCGCCCAAAGGCCACTATTCGGTCAGGCGCCGCTCGGCCAGGCGCACCCAGTAGGAAATGCCATGGCCGATGACTTCGTCGTTGAAATCATAGGCCGGGTTGTGAAGCCCTGCCGAATTGCCGTTGCCGATCATGATATAGGCGCCGGGCCGCGCCTGCAGCATGAAGGCGAAATCCTCGCCCGCCATGGAGGCGTCGACATCGGTATCGACATTCTGGACGCCGACGATGTCGATGGCCGCCTGGGCGGCGTGGTTGGTCTCGGACGGGTGATTGACCGTTACCGGGCAGGCGCGTTCATATTCGAATTCCGCCTTGGCGCCGTTTGCCGCAGCGATCCCGTGCGCCAGTTCGGCGATGCGCTTTTCGGCAAGGTCGCGCACGTCCTCGTCCAGCGAGCGCACAGTGCCGGTCAGATAGGCCTCTTCAGGGATGATGTTGTGGGTCGTGCCAGCGTGGAACTGGGTGACCGACACCACCACCGAACGCAGCGGATTGGCGTTGCGGGCGGCGATCGTCTGCAGTGCGCCGACGATCTGCGCACCGGTGACGATGGTATCGATGGTGTTGTGCGGCTCGGCGGCATGGCCGCCGCGGCCGGTGATCTTGATGGCGAACTTGTCGGGTGCGGCCATGATGCCGCCCTTGCGAATGGCAAAGCTGCCGGCCGCCATGCCCGGCATGTTGTGCATGCCGTAGACTTCCTCGATGCCGAAGCGCTCCATCAGACCGTCTTCGACCATGGCAAGCGCGCCGCGTCCGCCTTCTTCTGCCGGCTGGAAGATGACCACGACATTGCCATGGAAGGTGCGGGTTTCGGCCAGATACTTCGCCGCACCCAGAAGCATGGCGGTATGGCCGTCATGGCCGCAGGCATGCATCCGACCCTCTGTCGTCGATGCCCAGGGCTTGCCGGTGATTTCGGTGAGCGGCAACGCATCCATGTCGGCGCGCAGCCCGATCGCGCGATCGCCCTGGCCGCGTCCCTTGATGACGCCGACGACGCCGGTGCGGCCGATGCCCGTCACCACCTCGTCGACACCGAATTCCTTCAGCTTCTGTTCGACGAAGCTGGCCGTGTTTTCAACGTCATAGAGGATTTCGGGATGGGCGTGCAGATGACGGCGCCATTCGGTGGCCTCCGACTGGAGTTCGGCGGCGCGGTTCAGAATTGGCATGTGGCTGTCCTGGTCGGTGCATTGCGGATCACGTGATTGTCGGCGCGGAATGTGCGCCTCCTGATTGACGTATTCAATAGGCTTTGCCATTGCTTGCATTGCTACGGCAAACAGATGCCGAATGCGAGATATCCCCAATGTGAGAGGATTGAAGTCGTGTCCACGAAGTTTCCAAGCATTTTGTCCTCAGCAGGAGCGTTGCGCCGCGTTGCGATCGTTGCCTGTCTGTCGGCGATTGCCGTGCCGAATTTCGCCGTGGCCAATCCGATGATCGTCGTTGATGTCAAGAGCGGCCGCGTGATCGAACATCAGGAAGCCTTCCGCAAGTGGTATCCGGCCTCGCTGACCAAGCTGATGACGGCCTATACCGCGTTCAAGGCGATCCGGGCCGGCGAACTGTCGCTGCAGAGCATCGTGACGATGAGCACGCATGCGGCCGCAGAGCCTGCCAGCAAGACCTATTTCAAGCCAGGCTCGAGACTGACGCTCGACAGCGCGTTCAAGCTGCTGATCGTCAAGTCGGCCAATGACATCGCGGTTGCGATCGCCGAGACGGTGAGCGGCAGCGAGGAACGTTTCGTCGCGCGGATGAATGCCGATGCCAAGGCGCTCGGCATGAGCTCGTCGCGCTTCGTCAATCCGAACGGCCTGCCGGGCAAGGGGCAATATACGACGGCGCGCGATCTTGCCCTGCTGGCTGCCGCCATCCGCAGCGAGTTTCCCGAATATGCCAGCTATTTCGCACTGGAAGGGGTGACGACCGGCAAGAAGAACTATGCCGCCTATAACCTTCTCGTCGGCCGGTTCGACGGTGCCGACGGCATGAAGACCGGCTATATCTGCGCCTCCGGTTTCAACCAGGTCTCGTCGGCGACCCGCAATGGCCGCACGGTGATTTCGGTCGTGCTCGGCGCCGACAGCCTTGGCGCGCGCGCCGACCAATCGGCAGACCTTTTGCAGAAGGGGCTGACGACGGCAACGGCCGGCGGGCGCCTGGAGAACCTTCAGCCCTATGGCGACGGGCTCGACCAGGTGGTGGATATCAGCAGCGAGATCTGCAATCCCAAGGCCCGCCAGGTTCGCAGCGAAGGCCGCGACGAAGTGGGGCGGATGAAGCTCCTGTCGCCCTATATCCATGAAATGGATCATCAACCGAGCTTCAGCTATGCCGGCCTCATTTCCGGCGGAGAACCGGCGGAAAAGGCCAAGGGCGGGGCGCAGATGAGCGAAATCGCCAATGTGCCAATCCCACGGCCGCGCCCGACCTTCTGATGTGTTGCCGCATTCGGCCGGATCTCTCAGTGAAAGTGGAAGACATGAGCATCGGACGTATCCCGGTATCGATCCTGACCGGATTTCTCGGCGCCGGGAAATCGACGCTGCTGAACAGGATCCTCAAGGATCCGGCGATGAAGGACGCTGCCGTCATCATCAATGAATTCGGCGAAGTCGGCATCGACCACCTGCTGGTCGAATCCTCCAGCGACACCGTGGTCGAACTGTCCGATGGCTGCCTGTGCTGCACCGTGCGCGGCGAGCTGGTCGATACGCTGGCCGAACTGGTCGACGGCATGCAGACCGGCAAGATCAAGCCGCTGTCGCGGATCGTCATTGAGACCACCGGCCTCGCCGATCCGGCGCCGGTGATGCAGTCGGTGATGGGCCATCCGGCGATCGCGCAGCATTTCGATCTGGACGGCATGATTACCGTCGTCGATGCCGTCAACGGATTGTCGACGATCGATGGCTTCACCGAAGCCTACAAGCAGATTGCCGTTGCCGACCGGCTGATTCTGACCAAGACCACACTTCCGGAAGCCGGTGATACGACGGCGCTGGTTGCGCGGCTCAGGGCGCTCAATCCGCGTGCGCCGATCACCAATGGCGATGCCGACGAGGCCGGCAGCGCCGCCGTGCTGGTCAACGGGCTCTACGATCCGGCCAGCAAGATCGCCGATGTCGATCGCTGGCTGAAGGACGAGGTGGGCCATGACCACCATGATCACGAGCATGAGCATCATGGTCATCATGACCACGCTGACCATCACCATCACCATCACGAGCATGACCACCATCATGACGTGAACCGACATGGCACATCGATTCGCTCCTATTCGATCATCCATGATCAGCCGATCGATCCGATGGCGCTCAACATGTTCATCGACCTCCTGCGGTCGACCCATGGCGAAAAGCTGTTGCGGATGAAGGCGATCGTTGCCCTGACCGACCAGCCGGATCGGCCGCTCGTGCTGCATGGCGTGCAGTCGATCTTCCATATGCCGGTGCGTCTGCCGGCCTGGCCTGAGGGGTCTGACCGCAAGACGCGGCTGGTGCTGATCACCAGGGATCTGTCGGAGGACTATGTGCGGGATCTGTTCGGTGCCTTCACCGGCCGGATTGGCATCGACCGGCCGGATCGTGCGGCCATGGTCGACAATCCGCTGGCGATCCCGGGCTACCGGATCTAGCGAGGAACGTTAGGCGCGGCCGTTGCCGCCCTTGCGGATCTGGAACCGGTGGCCGCTGTCGAGCGGCTGCGTTTCCAGCAGGGCGTGTCCGTCTTCGCGGCAAAAATGCGCGATGTCGATGACGGCCAGCGGGTCGGTGGTCTCGATCACCAACAGTGCGCCCGGCTGCATGTCGGCAAGCCGCCGGCGTGTCTTGAGGACCGGCAAGGGGCATTTCAGCCCCTTGAGGTCATAGACGACGGGTTCGGTCATGCCGACTACCAGAGTTTCCAGAACGGCTTCTTCTTCACCGGTGCTTCCGCGACGGTCGTTTCCGCCATCTGCGGATTGGGCTGCGGGACCGGAACGACGGACTGGCCAGCCTGTGCAGTTGCCGTGGCCTGTGCAGGTGCGGCCGACGGGGCAGCCGGTGCCACGGGTGCAATCGGGGCTGCCGAGGCGGTCGCGGTGCCGGCCGGAGCAGCGGTCGCCGTTGCCGGGGCCACTGCGACCGGTGCAACGGTCTGTGCTGTGCCTGCCACCGTTGTGGCGGCAGTCGCGGTTGTTCCGGCAGCCGGCGGCTTGGCGGTCAGCTGGTTGATTGCAGCCGGGGCCGAGGTAGCACTTGCGACCGCCGTCGGATTGACGTCGTCGATATCGAGCAGCTTTCCGGCTGCGAGAGCCGAACCGGTCGGTGCAAAAGCCAGGTCGTGCGAGCGCGACTTGCGCAGGTCAGCGACAAGCGCCTTACGCTCGGCTTCGCTCGGATCGTACCAGATCTTGCCGTCGAACTTGTTCAGCGCCTTGGCGTAGTTGCGGTCGTATTCCTTGTTGTAGCTTGCCAGTGCCATCTCAAGCGCCGGCGGAGTCGACATCGGCGGGCAGGCCGCCTGGGCGTTGAAGCCCTTGCCATCGGCCGTCAGCTGGTTGAAGACATATTTCTTCTCACAGACATTGACGTCCGGCGGGCGCTTGGTGACTTCGAAATTGTCGTAGCCGACCTTCAGCGTTTTCCAGAAGTCATAGTGCTGGCTGTGGCGATGACGGGCCATGTTTTCGGCCGTCATGCGGAACGGAAATGCCTGCAGCTGAATGCTCTGCTGGCCGCCCTTGAAGGCGTCGCGGGCAAAGGCATAGATCTCGAGGATCTGCGCGTCGGTCATCGAATAGCAGCCCGATGACGAGCAGGCGCCGTGGATCATCAGGTTGGAGCCACTGCGGCCGTTTGCCTGGTCGAAGCGATTGGGAAAACCGGTATTGATCGCGAGGAAATATTTCGAGTTCGGATTGAGGTGGTAAGGCGTCAGCGGATAGAAGCCTTCCGGCGCCTGCCGGTCGCCTTCCTTGACCTTGGGTCCGAGACGGCCCGACCAGGCGCAAATGTCGTACTCGACGACCTTGTCGAAGCGATTGTTGGTCTTGGCCTTCCAGACTTCCAGCACACCTTCTTCCTTGAAGATGCGCAGCATGATCGGCGCGTTGCGATCCATGCCCTTTTTCTGGATCTCCGCGACCAGGCGCGCCGGAAGCGGCTGCTGGATCTTGTTGGAGACCTTGGGGGAATCGTAGGTCGCACTTTCCAGTGTGTCATTGCAGCCGGCAAGTGCCGCGGCGAAGATCAATACAAGGGCTGTCGATTTCCAGCGCATTCGCAAAAGCTCTTTTCAAGAACAGATCAAGCGGCCTTGGCAGGTCAGGCCTCTTTTAGTTTATGACTGCTTTCTTCACAAATTATAAACCACGGAGCAATTCATTCCGGGGTGATTTTGCTGCGATACTGTTGCAAAGCGGCAGAGTGATGGCCGGACCGGCCGTCATCCTAGAGATTGCGGCCGATATCGAGGAATTTCTGGCGGCGGTCGTTGCGCAATTTTTCGCCCGACAACGGCGTCAGGTCGGCTAGCGCAGACGCGATGACGTCGCCGGTCGACTTGATCACGGATTCCGGGGCTCTGTGGGCACCGCCGACCGGTTCCTGGATGATGCCGTCGATGATGCCGAAGCCCTTGAGGTCCTCGGCAGTGATCTTCATGTTGGTCGCCGCTTCCTTGGCGCGGGTGGAATCGCGCCAGAGGATCGAGGCTGCCCCTTCCGGCGAGATGACCGAATAGATCGCATGCTCCAGCATGTAGACCCGGTTGCCGGTGGCAATCGCGATCGCACCGCCGGAGCCGCCTTCGCCGATGACGACGGACACCATCGGAACCTTGAGGCCGAGGCACATTTCGGTCGAGCGGGCGATGGCTTCCGCCTGACCGCGTTCTTCCGCGCCGACGCCCGGATAGGCACCTGCCGTGTCGATCAGGGTGATCAGCGGCAGGCCGAAGCGATCGGCCATTTCCATGACGCGGATCGCCTTGCGATAGCCTTCGGGACGGGGGCTGCCGAAATTGTGCTTCAGGCGCGACTTCGTGTCATTGCCCTTTTCCTGGCCGATCACGGCAACCGGCTGGCCGCGGAAGCGGGCGAGGCCGGCCTGGATGGCGGCGTCCTCGGCGAACTTGCGGTCGCCGGCCAGCGGTGTGAAGTCGGTGAACAGGTGGCTGGCATAGTCGACGAAATGCGGGCGCTGCGGATGGCGCGCAACCTGCGTCTTCTGCCAGGCATTGAGCTTCGAATAGATATCGGCCATCGCCTCTTCGACGCGGCCTTCGAGCCGGCTGATCTCTTCTGAGGTGTCGATGCTCTCGTCCTCTTCCGCGATCTTCTTCAGTTCGCGGATCTTGGCTTCGAGGTCTGAAATTGGCTTTTCGAAGTCGAGATAATTATGCATGGAGTCAGTTCCGATCGTTTTGTCCCTGGCCTTGCGGCTGCCGGGAACCGGTATTGCCGGTCCTAATCGTGGTTTTTCGCCTGTTTTGCAAGGGGGTGATGCGTTTGGACCAATTGCTGCAGTCTCTCGTCCAGCACATGTGTATAGATTTGTGTCGTTGAAATGTCGCTATGGCCGAGCAATTCCTGCACGGCGCGAAGGTCCGCGCCATTGCCGAGAAGGTGGCTGGCAAAGGCATGGCGCAGGACATGCGGCGATACGCTTGCGGCCGGCAGGCCGCTGCGAATGGCAAGATCCTTCAGGTCGCGGGCAAAGACCTGGCGCGGCAGATGCCCTTCCTTGCTGGCGGATGGAAAGAGGAAGGGGCTGTCGGCATGGCCGGGTGTCGCTGCCCGTGTTTCGCCGTAGCGGGCCAGTGCCTCGATGGCGGTGCGCGACAGGGGAACCAGCCGTTCCTTGTTGCCCTTGCCCCTGACGACGAGAAAACGCCCCTCCTGGGCCAGCACCTTGACCGGCAGCGAAACCAGTTCGCTGACGCGCATGCCGGTCGCATAGAGCAGTTCCAGCAGGACCAGCAGTCGGAGCCTTGCAGGCTGGTCCGGACCTGGCAGGGCGGCTTCCTGATCGGCAAGCGCCAGCATGTTGCCGACATCCTCGACGCTCAGTGTCTTTGGCAGTGAGCGTGCCTTTTTCGGCGCATCGAGGATTGCCGTCGGATCGTCGCCCCTCAGGCCTTCGGCGTAGAGAAACTTGTAGAACTGGCGCATCGCCGAAAGCCTGCGGGCCTGCGATGTCGCCTGAAAGCCGCGCTTTGCCAGATCTGACAGATAGGCGGTCAGGTCGGTGCGGCCGGCACTGCCCAGCGTCGTCTTACGGTTCGTCAAAAAAGAATGCAGGTCGTCGAGGTCGCGTTCGTAGGAGGCGAGCGTATTGGCGGCGGCGCCGCGTTCGGCGCTCATCATTTCGAGGAAGGCCTCGACCCGTGCCTGGCTCAGATCCGCCACCTAATTTTAGTCCTTGCTGTTGTTCGACGTTACTGTTCGACCGGGTTCACGCGTTCCGAGGGGATCTTGATCGTTACATCCCGTTCCCGGGGCTCGACGAAGACCGTGAGTGACCACATGATGGCATAGATGATGCCGGCGATCGTTGCGCAGATGAACAGAAAGCGAAACAATGTCGGCATGAATGGTCCTTGGCCTTCGAAGCGTTGAACATAGGGAATAGGCATTGTGACTTGCAAGGGTGCTGTGATCCTTGTGTCGATTTGCGTCAACGGCTTGACGCTTGCCCTGCATTTGTCAATACCGTGATGAAACAGTTGCGAACGGGCCGATGACCGATACGATCCTCAATCTTGCCTCTAGTCTGGGCGAGCGCGCCAGGGCAGCGCTCGGAAGACGCAATCTGGTTTTCGTCGGCCTGATGGGGGCCGGCAAGTCGGCGGTCGGGCGGATGGTGGCCAACCAGCTCGGCCTGCCTTTCGTCGATACCGATGTCGAGATCGAGCGCGTGTCGCGCATGTCGATCAGCGAGTTGTTCACGGCCTATGGCGAGGATGAATTCCGGGCACTGGAAACGCGGGTGATCAAGCGCTTGCTGCGTTCGGGTCCGCGCGTTGTATCCACCGGCGGCGGCGCCTTCATCAATGACAAGACACGCAAGCAGATCGAACGAGGCGGTATCTCTTTGTGGCTGAAGGCTGATCTCGATGTTCTGTGGGAACGGGTCAACAAGCGCGACCATCGGCCGTTGCTGAAGACGGAGAACCCCAAGCAGACCCTCAAGGATCTGATGGACAAGCGCTATCCGATCTACGAACTGGCGGATCTGACAATCCAGTCACGCGATGTGCGCAAGGAAGTGATTGCCAACGAGGTTCTGATGGCGATCATCGAAAAGACTGGCATCGAAAAAACTGGCCCCGAAAAGACTGGTATCGAACAGAGCGGCAAAGGTGAGACGGTATGAGCAAGGTCGAGAATTCGGAACGTCTGGTGCATGTGCCGCTTGGCGAGCGCGCCTATGACATCCTGATCGGGCCCGGTCTGCTTGCCCGTGCCGGCGGCGAGATTTCCAGCCGCATCAAGGGCAAACGTGCGGCTATCGTCACGGACGAGAATGTCGGCGCCCGCTATCTCGACGGCCTGATGGACAGCCTGCAGACGGACGGCATCGAGGCTGTGTCGGTGACCTTGCCACCCGGCGAAAAGACCAAGAGCTTTGCCAGCCTGACCCAGGTCTGCGACGTGCTGCTTGAGGCGCGCATCGAGCGCAATGATGCGGTGATTGCGCTCGGTGGCGGCGTGATCGGCGATCTCACCGGCTTTGCCGCCGGCATCGTGCGTCGCGGCGTGCGTTTCGTGCAGATCCCGACCTCGCTTCTCTCGCAGGTCGATTCATCGGTCGGAGGCAAGACGGGGATCAACGCCCGGCAGGGCAAGAACCTGATCGGCATCTTCAACCAGCCGGATCTCGTGCTCGCCGATACCGACGTGCTTGATACGCTGTCGGAGCGCGAATTCCGCGCCGGCTATGCGGAAGTGGCGAAATACGGCCTGATCGACAAGCCGGATTTCTTCGAATGGCTGGAAACCAACTGGCGTGATGTGTTTGCCGGCGGTCAGGCCCGGATCGAGGCGATTGCCGTCAGCTGTCAGGCCAAGGCCGATGTCGTGGTGGCCGACGAGCGCGAAAACGGTCGCCGGGCGCTGCTCAATCTCGGCCATACCTTCGGCCATGCGCTCGAAGCCGCCACGCAATATGACAGCAAGCGTCTGGTGCATGGCGAAGGCGTGTCGATCGGCATGGTGCTGGCGCACCAGTTCTCCGCCCGGATGAACCTTGCCAGCCCGGACCTCGCGGCCCGCGTCGAGGCTCATCTGCGTGCGGTCGGCCTGCCGACCCGGATGGACGAGATCCCCGGCGAATTGCCGCCGACCGACGTCCTGATGGATGCGATCGCGCAGGACAAGAAGGTGAAGGGCGGCAAGCTGACCTTCATCCTGACGCGTGGTCTCGGTGAAGCCTTTGTCGCCGATGACGTGCCTTCGTCTGAGGTCGTCTCCTTCCTCGAAGAGAAGCGGGCGAAATGACGGCCGCCGGGTCCTTGCTGGCACGCGTGGTGAATGCGCTCGTGCGCGGCCTGCTGCGCGGCTTCGGCGTGCAGCCGACGGCCGAGACGCTGGCCTTGTCCAGCCATGACCAGTTGCATGCGGCACTCGATCTCATCAATCGCGATGGCCAGTTCGACAAGGAGCAGAAAGACCGGCTCAGCGGTCTTTTCGATCTCGAGGAGCTCGAGGTTTCCGATGTCATGATCCATCGCACGGCGATGCGAGCGATCAATGCCGACGATCTGCCGGACGTGGCCGTGCGCGCCGTGTTGGAAAGCCCCTACACGCGCATGCCGCTCTGGCGCGGCTCGACCGAAAACATCATCGGCGTCGTGCACGCGAAAGATCTCCTGCGGTCGCTGGCCGAACCCAATGTCGAGCCGGAAAATCTCGACATCATCAAGATCGCGCAGAAGCCGTGGTTCGTTCCCGATACCACGACGCTCAAGGAACAGCTCAACGCCTTCCTGCGCCGCAAACTGCATTTTGCCGTCGTCGTCGACGAGTATGGCGAGGTCCAGGGCGTCGTGACGCTGGAGGATATTCTGGAGGAAATCGTCGGTGACATTGCCGACGAGCACGATGTGGAGCTGCAGGGCGTTCGGCAGGAGTCCGACGGGTCGATGGTGGTTGATGGCGCCGTGCCGATCCGCGATCTCAATCGCGCGCTCGACTGGGATCTGCCGGACGAGGAGGCGACGACGATTGCCGGCCTCGTCATCCACGAATCACGATCGATCCCGGAAGAACGGCAGGCATTCACCTTCTACGGCAAGCGGTTCATCGTGATGAAACGGGAAAAGAACCGCATCACCAAGCTGCGCATTCGCCCGATCGAAGCCGTCAAGACAGAGGCTTGATCGGCCGCCGGCTCTACCAGCGTGTCGGTTCGCCCGGTGCTGCCGGCTCGATGGCCAGCGCATGCAGCCCGGCGTCGAGTTCCGGCTTCAACAGATCCGTCACGGCTCGGTGGCGGGCAAGACGGCTAAGGCCGTTGAATTTTGCAGAGACGATGCGCACCCGCATATGGGTCTCGCCGGTGCCGGTAATGTCCGGCTGATGACCGGCGTGATGGGCGCTTTCATCGATCACGTCCAGCCGCTCGGGGGCCAGTTCCTGGCGCAGTGTTTGCTCGATGCGGTTGCGCACGGACATATCGTGTTCCCTGTGGTCTGGCTTGCGGAAAAAGCCCCACAAAGCGCGCAACATTCCGATTTGTCAATTCTTGTCGCGCCACTGTCTAGGCACCATAATTACCGCATGAAACTCGACTCGAAATACTTCGATCGGATCCGCACCAAGCGCAAGCGTGTGGCGGAGCCCGAGCCATCCAATCCAACCTGTCAGTGGGACGGCTGCGAAAAGCCGGGTGTCCATCGCGCTCCCGTGGGTCGCCACGCCGAGGGTCAGTTCTTCATGTTCTGCTTCGAGCATGTGAAGGACTACAACAAGGGCTACAACTATTTCTCCGGCCTGTCGGACACCGAGATCGCCCGCTACCAGAAGGAAGCTATCACCGGACACCGGCCGACCTGGACGGTTGGCGTCAACAAGGCGGCCAAGACTAGCCCATTGCATTCGACGGCCCGGTCCGGTTCGGCTGCGTCACAGGCGCGCATGAAGGACCCGTTCGGCTTTGTCCAGCAGGGTCGTACGGGCAATGGTTCTCGCTTCCAGCCGCAGCTGCGCAAGCTGAAGACCATGGAGACCAAGGCACTGGATACGCTCGGTCTTTCGGCCAATTCGACGGCAACCGAGATCAAGACCCGCTACAAGGAGCTTGTAAAAAAACACCATCCCGATGCAAATGGCGGAGACAGAGGTTCTGAAGAGCGTTTTCGCGCTGTTATTCAAGCCTACCAATTGTTAAAGCAGGCGGGTTTCTGTTAATCCGAGAAGCAGCAGCGACGATATGCGGCCGGTCGGAAGCGCCTGGCATGGAGAAACGATGAGCAAAATTGATCTTGATATTTCCAATCTCCCCGACACGACCGTGTCGGTGCGCGAGGTTTTTGGAATAGACAGCGATATCCGCGTCCCGGCTTACAGCAAGGGCGACCCCTATGTGCCGGATCTCGACCCGGACTACCTGTTCGACCGCGACACGACGCTGGCGATCCTGGCCGGCTTTGCCCATAACCGCCGCGTCATGGTGTCGGGCTTCCATGGTACCGGCAAGTCCACGCATATCGAGCAGGTCGCCGCCCGCCTCAACTGGCCCTGCGTGCGTGTCAACCTCGACAGCCATGTCAGCCGTATCGATCTCGTCGGCAAGGACGCCATCGTGCTCAAGGACGGCAAGCAGATTACCGAATTCAAGGACGGCATCCTGCCCTGGGCCTACCAGCACAATGTCGCGCTCGTCTTCGACGAATATGATGCCGGCCGCCCGGACGTGATGTTCGTCATCCAGCGCGTGCTGGAGAGTTCCGGCCGCCTGACGCTGCTCGACCAGAGCCGCGTCATCCGCCCGCACCCGGCCTTCCGCCTGTTCGCCACGGCCAACACCGTCGGCCTCGGCGACACCACCGGCCTCTATCACGGCACGCAGCAGATCAACCAGGCGCAGATGGACCGCTGGTCGATCGTGACCACGCTGAACTACCTGCCGCACGACAACGAAGTCGGAATCGTCGCCGCCAAGGTCAAGAGCTTCGGCGCCACCGCAGAAGGCCGCGACACGGTTTCGCGCATGGTTCGCCTTGCCGATCTCACCCGCGCCGCCTTCATCAACGGCGATCTGTCGACCGTGATGAGCCCGCGTACCGTGATTACCTGGGCCGAAAACGCCGAGATCTTCGGCGATGTGGCCTTTGCCTTCCGCGTCACCTTCCTCAACAAGTGCGACGAGCTGGAGAGGACGCTGGTCGCCGAACAGTATCAGCGCGCCTTCGGCGTCGAGCTGAAGGAAAGTGCCGCCAACATCGTGCTTGGCGCGTAAGGGAAACGATCAGCATGGCAGGGCGCGGCGACAATAGCAGGGCCAAGACGGGCGCAGGCGTGGACACGGAGCCGATGCGCCGTGCGATCACCGGCTGCGTCCGCTCGATTGCGGGCGATCCGCAGGTCGAGGTGGCCTTTGCCAATGAACGGCCCGGCCTTGCCGGCGAGCGCGTGCGCCTGCCGGAACTGTCGAAGCGCCCGACCGCACACGAACTCGCCGTTACCCGCGGTCTCGGCGACTCGATGGCGCTGAGGATTGCCTGCCACGACCAGAAGATCCATGCGACCATGGCGCCGCAGGGTGCCGATGCCCGGATGATCTTCGACGCGGTCGAGCAGGCGCGCGTCGAGGCGATCGGTTCGCTGCGCATGCCGGGCGTTGCCTCCAACATCCAGTCGATGAACACCGAGAAATATGCGAAAGCCAATTTCTCGACGATCAGCCGCCAGGAAGACGCGCCGATCCAGGAAGCCGTCGCCATGCTGGTGCGCGAGAAGCTCACCGGCCAGAAGCCGCCGGAGACGGCCGGCAAGGTGCTCGATCTCTGGCGCTCGTTCATCGAGGACAAGGCCGGTGCCGATCTCGACAACCTGCCGAATGCGATCAACGACCAGCAGAATTTCGCCCGGGTGATCCGTCACATGCTCTCGGCCATGGAAATGGCCGAGGATGTCGGCGACGATCAGGAACAGGGCGAGGACGACGAATCGACCGACGAGGACCAGCCGCGCAGCGGTGACGAGGACCAGGAGAGCGCCGAGGAAGAGGCGGGTTCCGAATCCGCGCCGGCCGACGAGAGCGAAGCCTCGCAGGAGCAGATGGACGACGGCGAAATGGACGGCGCGGAGATTTCCGACGACGACATGGCCGACGAGGGCGAGGACGACAGCGAGACACCCGGCGAAATGCGCCGCCCGTCGACGCCGTTCGACGATTTCAACGAGAAAGTCGACTACAAGATCTTCACCGAGGAATTCGACGAGGAGATCACCGCGGAAGAGTTGTGCGACGAAGCCGAGCTCGACCGGTTGCGCGCCTTTCTCGACAAGCAGCTGGCCCATCTGCAGGGTGCCGTCGGCCGTCTGGCCAACCGGCTGCAACGCCGCCTGATGGCACAGCAGAACCGGTCCTGGGAGTTCGATCTCGAGGAGGGTTACCTCGATCCGGCCCGTCTGGTTCGTCTGGTCATCGATCCGATGCAGCCGCTGTCCTTCAAGAAGGAAAAGGACACCAAGTTCCGCGATACGGTCGTGACGCTGGTGATCGACAATTCCGGCTCGATGCGCGGCCGACCGATCACGGTCGCCGCCACCTGCGCCGACATCCTTGCGCGGACGCTGGAGCGCTGCGGCGTCAAGGTCGAGATCCTCGGCTTTACCACCAAGGCGTGGAAGGGCGGGCAGTCCAGAGAGAAATGGCTTGCCGGCGGCAAGCCGTCAGCACCCGGCCGCCTCAACGACCTGCGCCATATCATCTACAAGTCGGCCGACGCTCCCTGGCGGCGCGCACGACGCAATCTCGGCCTGATGATGCGCGAAGGCCTGTTGAAGGAGAATATCGACGGCGAGGCGCTGATGTGGGCGCATAACCGTCTGATGGCGCGGCGCGAGCAGCGCAAGATCATGATGATGATCTCCGATGGCGCGCCGGTCGACGATTCGACGCTGTCGGTCAATCCGGGCAATTATCTCGAGCGCCATCTGCGTGCGGTTATCGAGCAGATCGAGACGCGCTCGCCGGTCGAATTGCTGGCGATCGGCATCGGCCATGATGTGACGCGCTACTATCGCCGCGCCGTCACCATCGTCGATGCCGATGAACTGGCGGGCGCGATGACCGAGCAACTGGCCTCGCTGTTCGAGGACAATGCCTCTGGCTCGGGTGGCGGACGCCGCCGTCGTGCCTAGGCCAGTTCCGGGTTGTCGCTCTGGCGCAAGCCTTCTGACGATCTCCGTTGCGCTGCTGCTGGCCTCCTGTGCGCCATCGGCGCTGAAGCCGGGGGAAGCGCTGCCGATCCGCATCGAATCCCGTGCCATCACCACATTGGGCGGATCGCCGCGTCTTGCCGAGGGGATCGAGTTTGTCGGCGGGCTGGAGCTTTCGTCTGACGAACCGCTGTTCGGCGCCTTCTCCTCCATTCGTTTTCTTGACGATTCACGCTTTGTCGGCGTGTTCGACACGGGATACTGGATTGAGGGCCGGATAGAGCGTGGCGCGGATGGCATGCTGTCCGGCGTCAGCGATGCCCGGCTTGCCGCCATGCTCAATCGGGATGGTCGGGAGAGCGCCAGCAAATATCAGGTCGATGCCGAGAGCCTTGCGCTTGTCGATGGCGCGGCTCT
>NZ_AHZC01000143.1 GCF_000247475.1 Rhizobium sp. PDO1-076
TATCAGTGGAACGCACAGGAGAATGCCGGGCCAGCGAAGGCCCGGCTCTCGCCTTATCTGATTTCGGTGACCATGAGTTTGCCATCAACGCGTTCGGCGATGAACTCGATATTCGAGCCTTCCCTTAACTTGTCCAGCATTGCTTCGTCTTTGATGCGGAAGACCATTGTCATTCCTGGCATGTCGAGTGCCTTTAGTTCCTCGTGAATGAGGGTAACCTTCTTTGCCTTGGCATCGATCTTTTTTACGGTACCCTTGGTGAATTCGGCTGCGGTTGCGCCGTAGACATTGGCCAGCGCGATAACCGATACGAAGGCGAGCTTGATAATCGTTTTCATGGGTTGATCCTTCGGGTTATTTCTTGGCCACGGTGACGTCGCCGTGCATGCCGGCGTCGTAGTGGCCGGGCACTAGGCATGCGATCTTGAATGTACCGTCATTGGTGAATTTCCAGATGATCTCGCCGGACTTTCCAGCCGCCAACCGGATCGCGTTCGGATCGTCATGTTCCATTTCAGGAAACTTTTCCATTACCGCCTTGTGCTCCATGACCTTGTCTTCCTGATCGAGCACGAACTCGTGGTCGAGTTCGCCGGCATTTTTGATGGCGAATACGATGGTCTGGCCCTTACGGACTTTGAAGGTGTTCGGCGTGAAGATCATCTTGCCGTCGTCCGTCTCCTTCATCGTGACGCGGATTGTCTGGGTGGCCTGCGCCTTTTGACCCGGCTCGCCGACAGCCATGGCTTCCCCATGGCCGCCCTCATGCGAACCGGAGGCAAGTGCTGTTGTGGAAAGTGCTGCTGCAAATAGCATTGCTGTCACTAGAGTTTTCATTGTGTGGCCCTTTGCTGGGGGGAGGGGGTCGATCAGCCGTGCTTCGTATGATCGGTGGTGATTTTTGTCTTTGCATCCTTGGCCTTGGTTGTGTCGGGCAATTCGCCCGTCCATTCCCAGGCCTGGGTACCGGGCGGGTTTTCGTACCAGCCAGGATCTGAGTAATCGCCCGCAGAGATACCTTCGCGGACCTTCACTACGGAAAACATGCCGCCCATCTCGATAGGACCGTGGGGTCCCCATCCTGTCATCATGGGCACCGTGTTTTCGGGGATTTCCATCTCCATCTCGCCCATGTCGGCCATGCCGGCAGTTCCCATCGGCATGTACTCGGGCTGGATCTTTCGGATCTTTTCGGTGACGGATTTCTTGTCGACGCCGATGAAGGTCGGGACGTCATGGCCCATGGCGTTCATCGTGTGGTGGGACTTGTGGCAATGGATCGCCCAATCGCCGAGATATTTGGCGTCGAACTCGTAGGCACGCATCGCGCCGACCGGGATATCGATACTAACCTCCGGCCAGCGCGCTTCCGGGCGCACCCATCCACCATCAGTGCAGGTGACCTCGAAGTCATATCCATGCATGTGGATCGGATGGTTCGTCATCGTCAGGTTGCCGACGCGCACCCGCACGCGATCATCCTTGGAAACCACCAGCGGATCGATCCCTGGAAACACCCGGCTATTCCAGGTCCACAGATTGAAGTCGGTCATTTCCATGACGCGCGGAACGTAAGTGCCGGGGTCGATGTCGTAGCCGCTGAGCAGGAACACGAAATCCCGGTCCACCGGCATGAACGCCGGGTCCTTCGGATGGATGACGAAGAAGCCCATCATGCCCATCGCCATCTGGACCATCTCGTCCGAATGGGGGTGGTACATGAAGGTGCCCGACTTCACGAGGTCGAACTCGTAAACAAAGGTCTTGCCCACCGGGATATGCGGCTGCGACAATCCGCCGACACCATCCATGCCGGACGGCAGGATCATGCCGTGCCAGTGGATGGTCGTGTGCTCCGGCAGCTTGTTGGTGACGAAGATGCGTACGCGGTCACCCTCGACCGCCTCGATCGTCGGGCCCGGTGATTGGCCGTTGTAACCCCACAGATGGGCGGTCATGCCTTCGGCCATCTCGCGTTCCACGGGCTCAGCGACAAGGTGGAATTCCTTTACGCCATTGTTCATCCTGAACGGGAGTGTCCAGCCATTCAAAGTGACCACCGGATTGTAATCGGGGCCGGTCGTCGGTCGCACGGGCGTCTGGGTCGCCGCCGTTTCCATGATGGCTGCTTCAGGCAGCCCCATGTTGGACGTCTGACCCCAGGCCGTGGAAGAAGCGAGCGCAGCACTGGCCGCACCGGCTCCGAGAAATTGCCTTCGGTTGAACATGTCTTTGTCCTTTCTCAGTGCCCGCCGCCACTATCGGCAGGCGCGGCGACGTCGGTTTCACCACCTGTCGCACCCGCACCGCCGCCATAAATGGCGGGCGCGAGATTGGCTTCGGCCAACCAGAAATCGCGTTTTGCATTGACGGCGAGGAGGATCGAATTGACCTTTTCCCGACTGTCGGCGAGCAGTTCAAACGTGTTGGTGATCATGCCGTTGTAGGTCAGCAGTGACTCCTCTTCGATCTTGGTGCGAAGCGGAACGACGCTGTTTCGATAGTGCCGGGCGATATCGTAGTTCGACCGGTATGCCTGGTATGCCGAGCGAGCCTCGGACCGGACGTTGACGGCTTTTTCTGCGAGAAGGTTTGCTGCGCGCATATAGGCGAGCTCGGACTTGCGCATGCGCGCCTTGCCCGTGTCGAAGATCGGTATGACGAATTCAAGCTCGACATTGCCGGTCGTCTGCTTGTGTTTTTCGCCATCTTCGAGTTCTCGTTCAGTCTCGAAGCCGGAGAGAATTTCGAGATCGGTGACGTAGCGGGTCGCCTCTGTCAGCTTGAGCGACTTTGCGGTCGCGTCCAGATCGAGCTTGGCCATCTGCAGATCGACACGACGTTGCAAAGCTTCCGCCTCGATCATGTTGCGGTTGACCAACGCCTTAGGCAGTTGCGGCAGGCGATTGGGAATTTGATAGGCGAGATCGTCGCCCCAAAGTCCCATCAGTCTCGTCAGCTCTTCTTTCGCGAGTCGGGCTTCCAGCCGTGCCTTCGCTGTTTGGCCGGTCAGTTCGGCATAGAAAACGTGTTCGCGAGCCTGGCCGCCCTTGGTCAGCGAACCGGCCTCTCCGAGTCTCTGGGCAAGCTCCGAAGCCGCATCGGCCGCCGCCTGAGCCTGACCGAGCTGACCGACGGTTTCCCATGCCGCAACCGTCGAAATCCATGCGCGACGGGTATCTGATGCCACTTGGAGCGTCTTGAGGGCCGCTGCCAGTTGAGCCTTGCGGAAGTTTGCGTCGGCAATCTCGACGTTTCGCTTGTGGGTGGCCAGCGCCAGGACGTTTGTGGCGACGACACCTTCGATAGCCTTGTAGGCCTCGAGTCCCTGCGTACCGATCCCCGTCAGACCCATGCCGACGGTGGGATTAACCAGCATGGTCGACTGCCAGGCATCCGCCGCGGAATCTCCAAGATCCGCATAGGCTGCCTGAAGCCCCTTGTTGTTCAGGAGCGCGACCTGCACCGCTGTCTCGACGTCGATCGTCTTACGCGCCATCAGTTCCTTGACGCGAGCAGAGGCAGCCTGCGCCTCGGCGCGGTTCTGCACCCACACCGTCTGTTTGCCGGTGGTTTCTGATGCCTTGAGGGAGACGTTGGCGAAACCGGCGTCCGCGGACGCGTAGTCGGTGGCGGCGACGCAGCCGCCAAGAACGAAAGGCACGGCAAGTGCTGCAACAATTTTGAAGATGCCGACCGTCATGACGCGTCTCCTTGAGGAGCCTGGGCATCGTTTTGCCTGCGCCATGGCTTAGGGTCGACAGGCAAGCGGTGTGAATACCCGGAGACGGGGGTGGAGTAGCGAATGGGGGTTACCCCGAGCGCGGGGTTGGCCGCGTCATCGAAGGTGGCGATCTCGCCTATGGATGTGGCTGCGCAACTGCCAAGCAATAAGGGCAGTGCGACCACGATATAAATGTGGTTCATGGTGAAATCCGAACAGGAGATGTCTCGGCGCAACGGCTGGAAGCCGTAGACGCACGGTTAATGCCCGAGAGGCAGGCCTTGCCTGTTCAGATATTTGGGGGGCGGTGAAGGACGGGGGTCTGGCCGACAGCCTTGCTATCGTCGACAAAGAACCGAAGGGTTTCCATGGCGGGTCCGCTAATCGCGACATGACCGATAGGAACAGCCATGCTTACGCAATAGTCGCCGCAGCATTCCTGTTTGACAAGCTTGCTTGCGCCGCGATCTTGGCCGTCCATGTCACCGCCGTGGTTGTCATGGGAAGCCTGGTCCGAACCGTGATGGTTGCTCTGCGAGATAGCGGATGGTTTCGCCGCCGCGGAACTTTGGCCATGCATTGCTGCGGTCGCATTGGAAAATGAGTACCCGGTCAGCGATACAATGATCACCAGCCTGATCAGAATCAGCAGCCTTCTGCAAATGATTCGATACATCATGTCCATTGGCAATCGATAGCCTCAATGCGGCGATGCTTCAATGAGCATCTTTAACTTGACGAAATTCAAGCCGTTTGTGTGACGGCGACAGCGCAGGGACAGGAATAGGGATTCCCATACTGGTAAGGTCAAGAGGCCTTATGAGACCTG
>NZ_AHZC01000142.1 GCF_000247475.1 Rhizobium sp. PDO1-076
AATCCATGTCAACACTCTCCATTCAGAGACACGACACTGACGAATTAAACTATACTCTACTAAAGCGCACTCTAACAATAAAGCGAGGTGAGCGAGTAGGCTATTCCACGTTTATTTCGGGCTGCTGATCGGCGGCTTTTTTTGAAAGAATCATGCGGGAAATCCGATGAGTGAACGTGTGAATCAGCCTTAAGCCTTTGAGATTTTGACGGCCGAACCCGTCGGCAGGTGGCGTAAGCCGCGTGATTGACGGTTCGCCCTGATCACTGCAAGGGCCACATTCTTGCAAGCAGGGTAACAATTTCGACCCTTTGGTCCCGCTAAGGTCTATCCCGTGGCCGGCCACGGGAAAATCAGGCAAAAACGCTGCCTGTCCAGATGGAATGTTTCACGAGCCACCTCCGTTGCGGGCTGTCCGGACTTCCCGATTCAAGGCGCCGATCCCGCAGGTCGCTTGGTTACGGGACAGCGAATATCTTGCCTACGTTCGGAAAGGTGCTTAGAACCAAGCCTAACCTCATGCGCACGGCATATACTAAGATTGAAACGGAGACACGTATGACGAACGAGAATGACAGCGATATCGCCTACATATTTGTAGGCGCCGACCGATCACAGCTTCTCGCTGTCCCGGTTCTGGAGCATTCTATCAGGCGCCACACCAGCATGAATATCAAGTTAAGATCTATGGACGATGTGGTCCTGCCCGACCCAAAGGACGTACGACAAGGAAAACGTACCGGGTTCTCATTTACGCGGTTCGCGATCCCACAATTGATGGGATACAAGGGGCGCGCCATCTATCTTGATGCCGATATGCTCGTTTTTCGCGACTTTCGTGAGTTGTGGAATCTACCCTTCAATTCCGCCAAGATAATTATCCAGGAGGAATTGCCTGATCAGGCGCAAAAGCAAGACAAGCCAGGTGCATTGAAGAAGCGCGTGAAGCAATGCTCAGTTATGCTGCTCGATTGCGAGGCCCTGTCAGATTGGGATCCTGTCAAGATCATCGAAGGCCTTGATGGGAAGTATACCTATCAGGACTTGCTCTACGACATGTGCATTCTAGATGAGTCGGAGATCAGCTATGGCGTGCCTTTCGAATGGAATAGCCTCGAGTACTACGAGGCTGGAAAGACCGGACTGATACATTGGACCGACATGAACACGCAGCCTTGGGTGTACGTTAATAATCCAACGGGCTATCTGTTTTTGGAAGAAGTCCGGATTATGCTCGAGAACGGTTCAATGAAGCTGAGCCAGATCGAGGATGAGGTTAGACTAGGATACGTCCGTCCGTCGATCCTACAAGAATTGAAGGATGCTGGAGCGGGGCCAGTAACGGCTGTAACTCCTGAGCAGGTGAAGCGTTACGAAGCGATCGATGCAGCTGCTGGGTTCGTGAAACACAAAGCGGTATTCCAAGCGGCGCGGGAGCGGTCGGCTGCGGTTAAGGCGTATGAAGCAAATCTGGCAAAGGCAAAGGGGCCGGCGGCGTCTGTCGCACACGCGGCGAGCAGTGGAGTCATTGGAACATTGCGCTCGTTGAAACGTCGTCTTTTCCGCTA
This sequence comes from Rhizobium sp. PDO1-076, assembly GCF_000247475.1. Classification (GTDB taxonomy): domain Bacteria; phylum Pseudomonadota; class Alphaproteobacteria; order Rhizobiales; family Rhizobiaceae; genus Allorhizobium. Next base: position 1,569 of record NZ_AHZC01000142.1, read on the forward strand.
AGCTCCGTATTGTGCTGAGGTGTTGGGTGGCAAATAGCTGTCCCGGCGCCTCGGCCAGCCATTCAAGCCACCAGTTGAGGTGCTCATGATGCGCCATTTTTTCCGGCGTTGCGTGTGACGCCAATGCGCGGATCTGTTCTCATGCAGCACTAGGTCAGTTGGAGAGGGTAGGTTGCACCGATTGCATTCGGCCAGCGATGCCTTTGTGAAAAAAAGGGGCGTTCATGTAAGTGGCGACAAATTTCGACCGTTAAGGCCCTCTTCTAGAAGCTGAGTAATTCCCGTGAATCTTTTCGATATCGTCAAACGCAACGATCGCTGTATGGAAGTTCTCGACGGGAACGTTGAAACATTCCGGTATGATAAACCACAGTGGTCTTGTGGTGTTTTATTACATCCAGGCGCCAGATTGAGGCTGAATCGGGCCGACGAATTTGTTGTCATGGAGACCTTCCCTCGCGACCTGGGGTGGAGTGTCCGGGGGAACGAAATTGCCCATTCGTCTATCAAGATTGTGGTTTGCTCCCTGGATGGTCGGTTTTCGGCTTCGGTTGCAACCGTCGATCCAAATGGCTCAATCCTGCTGACATGGCCAAGTTGGATCGGGTATGTCCAGGGGTATAGTCTTGAAATCAGCAATTCGGGCAGCGAAGCTCTCGAGTTGAAGTCAGGGCCGGTTTTTGACCCGCGTGCAGCCGCACGTAGCTACCTACAGGGTACCGGTGTTGAGGTCGGCCCAGGCAGCAACCCCTTTGTGAAACCGGGGCATAACGTTGATGTCCGATACGTGGAAGCCCTACCTATTGACGAATGGTTGCGCAATTACGGAAAGCACATTGAGATTACTCCAGAAAAGCAGGAGCTTTGGGCGCGTTACATCATAGGAGATGCTCAACGCATTGAATGCTGTGAAGCAGACAGTCTAGATTTTATTTTTTCGAACCATGTGTTCGAACACCTGATGAATCCCCTTGGTGTCTTAGCAAACTGGTCAAGCAAACTAAAGCGGACAGGCGTCGTAGTCGGTGTTGTTCCTGATTTGCGGTACTGTTTCGACCTCCGTCAGCCGGCCAGCACGCCGAGCGACTGGATCTCAGAGTACGAATCGCAAAACTGGTCGCTGACGCCGGAAAAATACGAAAAGTGGTGCCACTACACCGCACCTTACAACACGCCGGATGATCTGGCCGCTCGAAATTATTCCATCCACGCCCACTACTACACGCCAAGCGGCTTCCGTCAGCTTGCCCGTATGGCGATCGAAAGAGGATTATTTTCTCATTTCTTCCTGAGTACCTCGCCTAACAACAAGGACTTTGGCTGGGTATTGTGGCGCGATCAGACGGTGGGATCCAATTGAAAACAGGTTCCTTTGTTTGCCGGCCAATTTCGGTTTTTCAAGCCGTTGTTGGGCTGTTCATCGGGCTCCCTGGCTTTGCGAAATCATGGCCGGAAAACCGGCCCGATCATGCTGCCCTTGCCATCGAACTCGCGCGCCCGGAGCTCCATAGACGGTGGCCGTTCTCGCTCGCGATTGTTGGTAGGGTTAGATTTTGGCACACTACGATGTGCAGCATCAGTTTTGAGGGCAAGTAATCATGGTGCGTTGGATAGAGGCCTCGCTGACACGGCTGGTGTTCCTGACTAAACGGCATCAACCATCGTCCTCGCATGTTGGGCGATTGCTTGGGCCTGCCGATCCCGCTGCGGCAAAACTCCGATTTCTGGTGGTTGCTGACACCGTTGGGGCGACCCTTCAGATCAACCTTCTTCGACCTACGCACGCAGCCGTGACGGCCGGCGAAGTGCGAATGGTTATTTTGACTGAGGAGGACGAGCGACTCGCCGTGACATCAGGCCGTTCTGCCCGTCAGGTCCTCGCTGATGCTTGGCAACAGGCGTCGCCGGATTTGGTGTTTGTGAGTCGTTATGGCGGTTCGCTCGCCGAGGCCATTGCGGAAATGGCGGCCATAAAACGGGTGCCGCTCGTTTATCACATCGACGATAACCTCTTTGAGGTTCCCCTCGATGCGGGCGTGGAGAAGGCGAAGAAGTACGGTGCGCCTGCACGTCAACGTGCGATTCAAACGCTCCTTGAACGAGCGGACACGGTTTATGCGTCCACGTTGCAGCTCGCTGCACAGCTGCGGGACCACGCCCAACTTCCGGCTGGAATTTTCATAGGAGAGATTGCTAGCGCTAGTGATCCAATTTGCCATGAGTGCTCAGTCACGCGTAGCGGACCTCGCTTTGGCTATATGGCTTCGTCCAGTCATGCTGCGGATCTCCAACTTGCCTTACCTGGAGTAATATCCAGTTTAACCGCCAACCCGGATCTGCATTTCACAGTCTTCGGCTCATTGAGACCGCCACCGGAGTTGGGCGAGTTTGGTGCGCGCGTTGAGCATGTTCCGGCTGTCGGCAACTACGATGGCTTCTTGCTGCAACTCGCTGCGATGCGCTGGGATTGGGGGCTCGCACCGCTTAGGTCCGGGCGATTCAACGACGCCAAGACCGATACAAAATGGGTGGAGTATTCAGCGGCAGGCATTCCGACCATAGTCTCGGACCACCTCATCTATCAGAATTGTAGCCAGAATGGCGCGGCGGTACGAGTTGACGACGACCAATGGGCCAGGATGCTACCGCAGATCCTCGCGGACAGAGCGCTGGCGGAACGAACACTCGCGTCGGCGAGAGAACGGCTGATTGATCAGTATGGTTTGAGGCACATGGCAGCCCAGCTTTCACGCGTATTTGAGCTCGCTGGGCTGTCTTCTGAAAATGCCAGAATAGTCGCAAACGGTTATCGTGCCCCCGACATCAAGCCCGTGTCGTGAGCGCGCGATGTCGGGATATCGTCGTGCCAAGCCACCAAGTTTTGTTTTCCCGCCTTTCTGATCCGGTATGGGTGACATATTGAATGGTGGCCTCCTGATCTGTGGCGGCTTGGGGAGTGATAAAATTTAGTAAAGAGAAATATTCTAGAGTCACATCGGAAAATTCAATGGAATCGCGCATTGCGCCGTTGCCAACGCTGGGCTGCAAAAATGCCACATACAAATGGCATAGTGGATTGTTGACCAGCCCATTTTGAGTGATGCG
>NZ_AHZC01000141.1 GCF_000247475.1 Rhizobium sp. PDO1-076
ATATTGACCATCTGCAGGACGATGCCCTGCTTGGCCAGCGAGTTGAACACGCGCTTGGCGTCTGCGAGAGCGCCGTCCCAGGCGTCGACCTTGGTCATCTGCGAACCGACATGGAAGGACACGCCGAAGGATTCGAGACCCAGCTGGTGCGCATAGACCAGAACATCGACGGCCATCTGCGGCACGCAGCCGAACTTGCGCGACAGCGGCCATTCGGCGCCTTCGCCATCGGTGAGGACACGGCAGAACACACGGGCGCCGGGGGCTGCACGGGAAAGCTTTTCGACTTCCTCATGGCTGTCGACCGCATAAAGATTGACGCCGAGCGCGAAGGCACGCGCAATGTCGCGCTCCTTCTTGATCGTGTTGCCGAACGAGATCCGGTCAGCCGATGCACCGGCATCGAGCGCCATTTGGATTTCGGCAACCGAAGCGCAGTCGAAGTTCGAGCCAAGCGAGGCGAGCAGCGACAGGATTTCCGGCGACGGATTTGCCTTCACGGCATAGTAGATCGCGCTGTCCGGCAGGGCGTGACGGAAGGCGCCGAAATTATCGCGCACGACGTCGAGATCAACCACGAGGCAGGGACCTTCGGGACGTCGGGTGTTGATGAAGTCGAGGATGCGGGCAGTGGTCATCGTTGTATTCCCTACAGTTCCAAGCTTCGGATAAATCCGAAGGACAAAGGGCATACGAGAATACACGACGGCATCAGTCGGTGGAGACACCGATGCCGTGCATACGCTCGACGCGCGAATTGTGAATCAACGCTCCGCCAAGAACATTGATCCGGCTTTGTCTGCCATGGATTGGAGGGTGGCCCCTACCGCACTTCCGGCAATGATGGTGTGCCTCTTCAGAATCCCCGGCTGATGGAAAGCCGGGAGAGAACAAAAAGGCCCGCACCGTCGTTGCTTCGTATGTCCTCGCATTTTCCGGTTGGCCGGAATAGCGACTGGAGGGGTTAGTTCCAGGTACCTTACCGATGACCTCACCTTAGGGATGAATCCCATTTCGAGGGTCGGCGGACACACACGGGCACGTGCGACTTTGGGCTGAACGGGAGATAAGAAACCCGGACGTCATAATCAAGCGGTTTTTCATCCCGAGCCCCATTTTTACTCGAAACACCGATATTTATTGAACAATCAGCCCTATGCGTTCACAATCCGGCTGAATTTGAGGGGGATTTGGCTTTATGGACACGCTGACGCGCATTCGCGCCTTTATCGATGTGGTTGAAGCGGAAGGTTTTTCCGCTGCGGCACGTAAGACCGGCCGGTCGAAGGCTCTGCTGTCCAAATATGTCCGTGAACTCGAAGATGAACTTGGCGCGCTGCTGCTCAACCGCACCACAAGACAGTTCTCGATGACCGAGGCCGGCCATACCTATTATCGCACGGCTGCCGATATCCTCAAGGAAATCGATAACTTGGCAGATCTGGTGCGCGAGAATAATGCCGACCTGAAGGGCAAGCTCAAGGTCACCCTGCCGCGAACCTTCATCGATGCGGAGGTCGGCCAGTCGCTGATCGATTTCGCCAAGGAGAACCCGGACCTCTCGCTTGAGATCGTCGCCGAAGACCGATTCGTCGATTTGATCGAAGAGGGATTCGATCTCGGCATCCGCATCACCAAGCTGGATGATTCGGCCATGATCGCCCGCAAGATCTCGGATTTCCGCGTCTATGCCTGCGCAACGCCTGAGTTTGTCGAAAAGTACGGACCGCTCGTCCACCCGTCGGAACTGTCGCGCATCCCCTATCTGATCGACACCAACACCCGCTCGCACAACAGTCTGCGGTTTATCGAATCCGATGGCAGCACGCTGACGGTCAATGTCAGCGGCCCGCTCGAGGTCAACAGCCCCCAGGCGACCCTGAGGGCGGCGCGCGCCGGTCTGGGCGTGGCGATGATCCCGGACTTCATCGCCCGTCCTTATATCCTCTCGGGCGAACTGGTGTCGCTGTTCGATGACTACATTGCCAAGGACCGCGGCATCTATGCCGTCTACCCGCATCGCCGCTACCTGCCGGCCAAGGTCCGTGCTTTCGTCGACTATCTGCATGCCTGGTTCAAGCGCAACGGCTGACCCGAACGAATTGGAATAAGACGGAGGGACCGTAGTCCCACTTCCGTCCCATTCGTCAGACAGAAAACGGCATCGAAGGCGGGCATATAAAAAGGGGCCGAAAAGAGTATGTACGCAATGAGGAAACGCCTCGGATTATACACGGGCTTGCTGGCGCTGATATCGGCCGCCCCTGCCCTGTCGCATCCGCATGTCTTTGCCGAGGCCAGACTGGAAATCATCGCCAACGACGATGGAACGGTCAAGGAACTACGCAATGTCTGGCGCTTCGACGATGCTTTTCCTCCAGCGTCCTGATGGATTTCGACACCAATAGCGACCTGAAGCTCGACCACTCCGAACTCGTCGAGATCGCCAACACGATCCGCGACTCGCTGGCCGACTATGGCTACTTCACCTTTATCAGCAAGGACGGTGCTGCAAGCCCCGTGTCCAAGCCGGACGTCTTTAATGTCGACTTCAAGGACAACCAGCTTCTCGTCTTCTTCGTCGCCAAACCCGCCCAACCCTTGAAGATCGGCGGAAAGATGAGCTTCGGCGTCCATGATCCGACGCTGTATACCGCGATCGATTTTGCCAAGGACGACGACATCCTCGTCGAGGGCAAAGGCTTCGCCGGTTGCAAGCACACGGTCGTGCGCCCGGACGCGGACGAAGTGCTGGCCCAGAACCAGAGTACGCTGACGGATGCCTTCTTCAATGATCCGGCTGGCACCGACATGGCCAAGCTGTTCGCCACACGGATGGAAGTGACATGCTGAGCAGGGTCGAGGCAAAACGCCTGACAGCGTTTGCGCTGCTTGCAACTTTGCTGGTGCTGACGGCAGGCTATGCCCACGCCGCGTCCCCTCTCGGTGTGGGAACGGCCGAACCCTCGTTCCAGCCAAGCGGTCCCTTCGCCGGCTGGCTCGTCTGGATCAACACCCATCAACAGGCCTTCTACCGCGCCCTGACCGGATCGTTGAAGGCGATGCGCGACGATCCATGGCAATTGACCGGTCTGGTCGGTCTGTCGTTTGCCTATGGTATTTTCCATGCCGCAGGTCCCGGCCATGGCAAAGCGGTGATCTCGTCCTATCTGCTTGCCAACGAAGTGGAATTGCGCCGCGGCATCGCCATCTCGTTCGCCTCGGCCTTCCTGCAGGCCGCCGTCGCGATCGGCGTCGTGGCCCTCGCCTATATCGCCCTGCGCGGTACGACGATCAGCATGACCGACGCCACCCAGACACTGGAGATCGGCAGTTATGTCATGATCATCCTGTTCGGCAGCTGGCTGCTGGTCCGCAAGTTGAGGACCTTGCTTCGCCAAGCGAGCCCCCTGTCATCAAGCGTCAGCGCCAATTTGTTCGACAGCCCGGTTGCCGCAACCGGCATCGAGAGTGGTGCCACAGCCAGCCTCTTTGCATCCGCAACAAGCAATGCACCGCGCGCCAAGGCAAGTTCGTCGCGCTTCCAGGCACAGGCAATCGCCCATGATCATGACGCCCTTGCCCCCGGCTCGGTCTGCGCCGAATGCGGCATTGCCCATGTTCCCGATCCGAAAATGCTGTCAGGCCAGCGCTTCGACCTGCGTGCCGCCTGGGCCGCCATCATCGCAGTCGGTCTGCGCCCCTGTTCGGGCGCCCTGCTGGTCATGACATTCGCGCTGTTGAACGGGCTCTATCTTGGCGGTGTCCTATCCGTGCTCGCCATGGCGCTCGGCACTGCGATCACCGTTTCGATCCTGGCAAGCCTGGCCGTCGGCGCAAAGGCGATGGCGATCCGCCTCTCCGGACCGCAATCGTCCAAGGCACACTATATCTCAGCTGCCATCGAGATCGGCGGCGCACTTGTGGTCATCCTGTTGGGAGCCATACTCCTGGCTGCGGCCCTGCAGCCGTAGCCTTCAGTCTTTTGTTGGGTGGCTGCGCTGGTAGCGGGCGCGCAGCCACAGCACCAGGAAGAAGGACATGATGCCGACTGTGCCGACAACGGCGGCCAGTGCCGGCGAATAATTGCCGATCCACAAAACGATAGTCGGCAAGCCGAGAAGTACGGCACCGAAACAAAGCAAGACCAGGGCTGCAGCAATGGCTGTAGAGCGGTCGTTGTTCTTCGCCTCACTCATGCCGGCACTCCCTGGCTGGTCTGGCCTTGGCCAATCTGGCCCTGGCTGATCTGGTTGCGAATGTCTTCAAGCCGGCGGATCTGCTGGCCGGCAACATCAAAGTTCTCCCGCGCAAGCCAAGCCTCGAATGCCGCCTTCACCAGCGGCCATTCGCCATCGATGATCGAATACCAGGCGGTGTCCCGGTTCTGGCCCTTGGACAGCATGTGCTGGCGGAAAATGCCCTCGAAGCTGAACCCGTAACGCTCGGCCGTCGTCTTGCTCGGCTGGTTTTCGTTGTTGCACTTCCACTCGTAGCGACGGTATCCGAGATCGTCGAAGACATGCCGCGCCATCAGATAATGCGCCTCCGTGGCGATCGGCGTGCGGCTCATCGCCGGGCCATGCGCCACACCGCCGACTTCGACCACGCCATTGGCCGGATCCGCGCGCATGTAGTTTGCCATGCCGACGATCTGGCCCGTCTTCTTGTCACGAAAAACTTGAGTGACCCAGCCGCCCTTGGTCTGCACGCCGGTCAGCCACG
>NZ_AHZC01000140.1 GCF_000247475.1 Rhizobium sp. PDO1-076
CTGGGTGGACCTTGCGGGCCTCGGCCCAGCAGGCGGCGATGCGTTCGGCGCCTTTCGGCGAGCCGCCGTGCAGCAGGATCATGTCCGCGTGCTTGGCATGGGCCTTGTCCAGCGCGGCCCAAATCCGGTCGTGATCATTGTAGTCCATGCCGCCGCTGAAGGCGATCTTGGTCCCGGTCGGGACCAGCACGGCGTTTTCGGCGTGCCGGCGAGCAGAGAGGAAATCTCTGCTATCGATCATCGCCGCGGTCATGTTGGCGTGGTTGACCTTCGAGCCGGTGCGCGGCCGCCATGCCGAGCCGGTCTGCGCCTCGAAGAGATCGGCGGCGTAGTCGCGCATGAATTCGAAGGCGTTGCGGCGCTCGAGGAGTGTAATGCCCTCGACGACATGGCGCTCAAGCTCGACACTTTTCACTTCCGAGCCGTCCTGCTCGCGCTGGCCGGTGCGCTGGGCGTCCTCGTTGCGCTGAAGCTCGCGCTGGATGCGTTCGCCGGCGCGGTGAAAGAGATTGACCGTCGACCAGAGGAGGTCTTCGAGATCGGGCTCCAACCGCGTGTCACTGAGCATCTCGAACATCGCGGAGAACATCGCGGTCAGCGCCGACTGGACCATTGGCTCCTCGGGCAGCGGACGAGGATCCGGCTCGTCCTGGAAGGGGCGGTAGCCAAAGACTTGCATCTCGTAGATGACGCGGTCGGTCGGGGAAGACGCGTGGTCGGGTTCGAAGGTGTCGTCGAGGGACAAGGTCAGGTTCATAATGGTCTCCGTCGGTTTGGGCCGCGCCTCTCGCGGCCTGACGGCGATCCCTGTCCGGGCGGCGGGCAGGCCGGAACCGCTAGCGCAGCGAAACGGGCCAGCGCAGCGCCGGGCGGTTGAGGGAGGGTTTCTTGACCCGCGAGGAGCGCCGGCTGCCGCATCGGCCCGAAAACTGGGAACCGGTTTTCGGGACAGCCGATGCGGACTAAAAAGCCGGCGCGGGGAAGAAACCTGACCGATCCGCTGAAGGCCAGACAGCCGACTGGTAAGGGTCGCCTCTCGGCAGGCCCGCAGGCGCGCCCCACCAGGACAGAGACCGACAGGACCGGCCCTGCCAGCCACGCCCGGGGCCCGTCCGGCATCCCCTTCTCGGCCGCACTACGAGGGAAGAAGGAGCCAGGCGTCTTCCGGTGCGAGTTGGTCCCGGAGATTTGCGATGAGCCGGTCCGGTCCAAGCCGGCGCAGATCCTCGTTGAAGTCGCCGAGTTCCGGGATGAGCACAAGCGGCAGGATGCCGAGCGCCTGCACCCGGCGGCTCAGTCCCGCGATGCCGTGCCGGCCGGCCGCATCCGCGTCGGCGGCAACGTAGAGGCGCAAGCATCCGGCTGGCGGCCGGAAGGCAGCAAGGTGATTGGCCGTCAGCGCCGAGACCATCGGCATACCGGGCATCACATGCGAGAGCGACAACATGCTTTCGAGCCCCTCACCCGCCGCCACGACAGGCACGAGGCCATGGACAGGAAAGCGGAACCGCACGGCGTTGCCGAGCAGCCCGCCCAGCGCACGGCGGGGATCATCGACCCTTGCCTTGCCCTCGCCATCCGGGTCGAGCCAGGTGCGATGCACGCCGGCGATCGTACCGGCTTGGTCGGTCACGGCTGCGATCAGCGCCGGATAACTGCTCGCCCTGCCGGTTACAAGATCGCGATAGTAGCAGGACGGATGGAAGCGAAGCGCGGGATACAACGATGCGCGCAGGATGCCGCGCTGGCGCAGATAGCTGTCGGCCAGCGTGCCGGAAAGCGGCTCTGTCATACGGAAGAGGCGTCTTGCACGCTCCGCAGCCGGCCTTTCGGTTGGATGGCTGTAGAGGGTATCGTCCCTGTGTGACGACACCCGTCTAGGCTGGGGTTCGTTGAGGAATCGCCGCGCCTCCTCGGCGACATCACGGAAGTCGACCAGCCCGCGGGTTTCCCGCACGAGATCGAGCAGGTCGCCATACTGGCCGGTCGCCGCGTCCGTCCACCTACCCTTACGAGGGCCGAAGAGATGGACATAGAGCGACTTTCCCTTGCTGTTGGCGACGTCACCAACGATCCAGTAATTGCCGGCCCTGCGGCCGGCGGAGAGATAGTGACGGCAGACCGCCTCGGCGTCGCGCGCCAGACGATCCGCCAGCTGTGAAGCGGACAACATGACGGTCAGCTCCAATGAAAGAACTCAAGGGGCAAAACGCTAGGTTTGCGTGGCATTTCCTTGGGTTCGGTGGTGTTGAGATCTGCATCGCTGCCGATCGGCTAAATCTTCTTCGTTCGCAGGAACGGGATTTACTCCGTCCTGCGGTGCTGAACCATTCTCCAATTCGTGACCCTAACACCGGCCTGTTTGTCGGCTTCGGTCACAGAGTGGCGTTCGGCTCCCGGCTTCCCATTCTCCTGAAGAGCGCAGCTCGGACCTGCCGGGCTCGCTAGAACACAATCAGGACAGCCGGGATATCGTCGACGACAGACCTTCCTCGCTGTTGGTGCCGCGCCGCTCGTAAGGGCGCTGGTCACGCAGGATCTGGAAGGTGATCGTCAAAAGCTTGCGCGCGATCGCAACACGCGCCTTGTTCACTCCTCTGAATTTCAGATGTTCATACTGGGCGCGAAGCTGCGGGTCAGTCGCGATGGCCGGCTGAACAGCCTCGACAAAGGCCCAGCGCAGCCACTTGTTGCCCTGCTTGATAATCTTGCTGTGGTAAGTCTTGCCGCCCGACGAATAGGTCGAGGGCACAAGTCCGGCATAGGCGGCCAGCTTCTTCGGATTACGGAAGCGGCCGATGTCGTCGATCTCGGCGTCGATCAGCCTGGCGAAGAACTCCCCGATACCGGGGATGGTCTTCAAAAGCTTCACATTGCCATTGGTCTTCGTCATAGCCCGGATCGTGGCTTCAGACTGCTTGATCCGCTCATTGATGTCGCCGATGAATTCAAGCCCACGATCGATCTGGACGCGATCGATTTCTGAAACGTCAATCGCAGCGAGCTGCTGGCGGCCTGTCTTGCCGAACAGATCACCCAGTTTCTTCAACTGCGCCGTCTGCTCCGGGTAGCGGTCGAACACGGTCACGACCCGGTTCTTTGTCATCGTGCGCAGCCGCACATAGAACATTCGCTCTCGAAGTGCGAGGCGCAACTCCCGCACCCTGTCTCCGGGAGCCCATGCCTCCGGCACCAGATCAGCTCTGAGCAGATGCGCCAGCACCGTCGCGTCGATCTTGTCGGTCTTGATCTTCGCGTCGGCGATCGCCTTGACCTTCAACCGGTGGGCGAGAACGACATCATCACAAATGTCGTCGAGCCAGTCGTACATCACCATCCAGTTACGGGTGGCTTCCATCACGGCATGGCTGCTCTCGCGATACCGTTCCAGAAACGAACCGAGAGACTGGCGGTCGTTCTTCACTCGCCCCGATCGCAACGTCTTCCCGCGGGAATCCTGGACAATCAGGTGGCTGTAGCTTTTGTGGTAATCCACACCAATGTGATAATCATAGGGTGCAGTCACGTTTTGCTCTCCTTCCTTAAGTTCGTCAAAACCAAGGAAAGATAAGCCAAACGGCGCAAGACGTGACTGTCCCAAGATCATCGGCATATCAGCGATCCGTTCTCTCGAGGGGCGAGGCATCTTTCATGCCACCTCCTGAAACGGAAAAAGCCCGGCTTGCGCCGGGCGAGGTGTTCTGAATTCTGGTTGCCATCGATCTCACAGCCGGAAGGCATGGAGAGACTGCGCCGAACTACACGGAGCTCTGCCAATATGAGCGACGCCGAAAGCCTCTGCTCCAGCCCAAAGCCGCCGTCCCTCTGTTAGCCGAACTCCCCTCTCAGCCGAGCAGGCTTCATTGCATCGTGGCGTTTTACTGTCTGTTTTTTAGATAGTAAAACACATGGTGGCCGTGTAGTTTTGATAACGGAACGGGGAGAACAGAGGTGCGAAAATTTACGATCGACGCTCGGGTGATCGAAGAATCGTCGCCTGAATTGCGGGCATTTCTCCCTCAGGCATACGAGCAGCGACTACGCCCGATGTGCATGTGCAAAGATCCGTCCGTGCCGATGTACATCGCCAGGTTCGAAGACCAGTATCTCATCAAGCGGATGCCGCTATCGGGACGGGATCATGATTTTGCCTGCCCCTCCTATGAACCTCCCTACGAGCTTTCCGGCCTTGGCCCGTTGATCGGCAATGCGATCCAGATCGATGCCAACGGCAGGGCCAACCTGAAGCTGGACTTTTCGCTGACGAAGCGCGGGCCTCGCGCGGCACCTGGCGCACAGGCTGAATCGCCTGAACACGGCATCCGAAGTGAGCCAAAGAAACTGTCGCTGCGGGCGATGCTGCATTACCTCTGGGAGGCGGGCGAGCTGACGGAATGGCGTTCGACCTGGGCAGGCCGACGCGGCTGGGGCCGGGTTCGAGCTAGCCTTCTCAATGCGGCCGCGCAGATGACGGCAAGAGGCGCTACGCTAGGGGACATGCTCTTTGTGCCGGAAGTCTTTCATCCCGCGGACAAGGATGGGATCGCCGCCCGGCGCGCCGCGGTGCTCAAGGGCGTGCAGGCGGCCGGCTCGGGTCCACGCAAGCTGATGATGATCGTCGCCGAAGTAAAGGAGCTTTCCACCGCGCGTGAGGGGCAGAGGATCGTCGTGCGGCACATGCCGTTTCCACTGATGATCGAGGAGGGTGCATGGCGGCGTCTCGCCGCGCGCT
>NZ_AHZC01000139.1 GCF_000247475.1 Rhizobium sp. PDO1-076
ACAACCCGACCCACTGCGTCAGTTCAACGCATATGATTTTCCTTATGTTATGGGAAATTGCCTGGCGACCGCAGGAGAAACGCAAACGGCGCGGGTTTGATCCCGCGCCGTTGATCTACCTGGTGAAACGAGCCGATCAGTCGATGTTGAAGGTCAGCGGCTTGGCCTGCTTGATGGCAGGGTTTGCTGTCAACTGGTCCAGGACCGCCTGTTCAACTGGGCCATCGACATAGAGCAGAGCGATCGCATCGCCGCCTTCCTGGTCGCGGCCAAGCTGGAAGTTGGCGATATTGACCTTGGCATTGCCAAGTGTGGTACCCATGAAGCCGATCATACCGGGAACGTCGGTATTGGAAATATAGATCATGTTGGCGCCGACATCGGCATCCATGTTGATGCCCTTGATCTGGATGAAGCGCGGCTTGCCGTCGGAGAAGACGGTCCCAGCGATCGAGCGGGACTGCTTTTCAGTCGTCACTGTCAGCTTGATATAGCCATCGTAGACACCGGTCTTGTCACGCTTGACCTCGGAGACGATGACGCCCTTTTCCTTGATCATGATCGGGGCCGAGACCATGTTGACGTCGGCCACCTGCGGGCGAATGAGACCGGCCAGCAGCGCAGACGTCAGCGCCTTGGTGTTCATGCCGGAGGTCACGCCGTCATAGAGGATCTCGATTTCCTTGATCGGGTTTTCGGTCATCTGGCCGGCAAACGAGCCGAGCACGTCGGCAAGCCGGATGAACGGCTTCAGCAGCGGCGCTTCCTCGGCTGTGATCGACGGCATGTTGATCGCGTTCGAGACCGCACCCTTGACCAGATAGTCCGACATCTGCTCGGCGACCTGCAAGGCGACATTCTCCTGCGCTTCCGTGGTCGACGCGCCGAGATGCGGCGTGCAGACGACGTTAGGCAGGCCGAACAGCGGGCTTTCCTTGGCGGGCTCCACCTCGAAAACGTCGAAACCTGCACCGGCGACATGACCGGACTTGATCGCGTCGGCAAGTGCTGCCTCATCGACCAGGCCGCCACGGGCGCAATTGATGATGCGCACGCCGGGCTTCGTCTTGGCGAGGTTTTCACGGCCTAGGATACCGCGCGTCTTGTCGGTCATCGGCACATGCAGGGTGATGAAATCGGCCTTGGCCAGCAGTTCGTCGAGTTCGACCTTGGTCACGCCCATTTCGCGGGCGCGCTCGTTCGACAGGAAGGGGTCATAGGCCAGTACATGCATGCCCAGGCCGATCGCCTTCTTGCAGACGATACCGCCGATATTGCCGGCACCGATGACACCGAGCATCTTGCCGGTGATCTCGACGCCCATGAATTTCGACTTTTCCCACTTGCCGGCCTGGGTCGAGACATCGGCCTGCGGCAGCTGGCGGGCAACGGCAAACATCAGCGCGATGGCGTGTTCGGCGGTGGTGATCGAGTTGCCGAATGGTGTGTTCATCACGATGATGCCGCGACGCGAGGCAGCCGGGATATCGACATTGTCGACGCCGATGCCGGCGCGACCGATGACCTTGAGATTGGTCGCGGCAGCGATCAGCTTTTCCGTCGCCTTGGTGGCGGAACGGATGGCAAGGCCGTCATAGTTGCCGATAATTTCAGCGAGCTTGTCCTTGTCCTTGCCGAGCTGCGGCTGGAAATCAACTTCGACGCCGCGATCGCGGAAGATCTGGACGGCGGTTTCCGACAGTTCGTCGGATACGAGAACGCGAGGTGCCATTACGAGGCCTCCTTCAGAGAGTTCGTTTCAATGAATATGGTGGGATGCAAGGGCTCCGCCGACGCGGCGGAGCCGGAATTCGCTGTCAGGCCGCAGCCTTGGAAAGCGTCGCCTTCTGAGTCTGGTAGGCCCAGGTCAGCCACGGCATCAGGGCTTCCATGTCGGAGGTCTCGATCGTCGCACCGGCCCAGATGCGTAGGCCAGCCGGCGCATCGCGATAGGCACCGATGTCAAAGGCGATGCCCTGCTTGTCGAGCAGCGTCACCATGCCCTTGGCGAAAGCCGCCTGGTCGTCGGCGTCAAGCGCCAGCACGTCGGGGTCGGCAATCGTCAGGCAGACCGAGGTGTTCGAACGGGTTTCGTCGACCTTGGCGAGATTGGCGATCCAGTCGTTCTTTGCGACGAGGTCGAAGATCACCTTGGCATTGGCATCGGCACGCGCGATCAGAGCATTGAGGCCGCCGAGCGACTTCGCCCACTTCAGGGCATCGATATAGTCCTCGACGCACAGCATAGATGGCGTGTTGATCGTTTCGCCGGTGAAAATGCCTTCGATCAGCTTGCCGCCCGAGGTCATGCGGAAGATCTTCGGCAGCGGCCAGGCCGGCACATAGGTGGTCAGGCGCTCGACAGCACGTGGCGACAGGATGATCATGCCGTGACCGCCCTCACCGCCCAGAACCTTCTGCCAGGAGAAGGTGGTGACGTCGAGCTTGGAGAAGTCCAGATCCTGGGCGAAGGCGGCCGAGGTCGCGTCGCAGATCGTCAGGCCCTTGCGGTCGGCCGGGATGAAGTCAGCATTGGGAACGCGAACGCCCGAGGTCGTGCCGTTCCAGGTGAAAACCACGTCACGGTCGAAATCGATGCTCGACAGATCCGGCAGTTCGCCATAGCCGGCTTCAACTTTGCGGACGTCCTTGAGCTTCAACTGCTTGACGACGTCGGTAACCCAGCCGGCGCCGAAGCTTTCCCAGGCGACCATGTCGACGCCGCGTTCGCCAAGCAGCGACCACATGGCCATTTCAACGGCGCCCGTATCGGAGGCCGGAACGATGCCGATGCGGTAGTCCGCCGGCACGTTGAGAATTTCACGGGTGAGGTCGATGGCCAGCTTCAGCTTGTCCTTGCCAACCTTGGCGCGGTGCGAACGACCGAGCGGGGCATCGGACAGTGCATCGAGCGACCAACCGGGACGCTTCGAGCAGGGGCCAGAAGAAAAATGCGAATTTGCCGGGCGCAATGCCGGCGCGGCGATATCAACCATGTCAAACTACCCTTCCAGGTATATGGCCTCTCGTTGGGGAGAGGTGTCCCGCCGTCGGAACTATCCTCAAGCGGAGACGTCGTCAAGACGGTGAATGTCGCAATCGGCTAATTTTTTGCCGCGACCGGATCGTGCGCCTTCGGCGAGTTACGCACTTTGTCCCCGCTACTCGAATTCATCCATGGATTTCGGCGTGGGCAGAAGACTGAGAAAACGCGCAAGCACGAGCAACGTCATCAGAAGACCGACAAATGCCTGAGCCGAGAACGCAATGACCGCAAGATCATGCTGAGGCTGGTAGCGATCCGCGCCGAAGGAGAGCATGAGCAACATGCTTTCACGAAACATCTCGACGAATGTCGGACTGGGATTGAGCAATTGCAGTCGCCCGTCGCGATACAGATAAACATATATGACGCCGAACCAGCAGATTACCTCAAAATAATTATGAAGGAGCAGCAAAACAATTCTTCGGTATCCGCGGATCAAATAGTCTCGACCGGAGAGTTTCGCGCGATATTCGTCAAACAGGAGTACATTCACCTGATAGATGAAAATTTCAAAAATTCGAAACGACCCATAGATGGAGACGAATTCGAGAACGAAATTCGAGTCCAGTGCCATGCGCGCCGAGGATACATAAAGCGCCACCAGCGATGCCAGCGCATTTGAAAATACGTATACCTCCACGAAGATGAAACTGCGTCTCAGCCTCGGCACAAGGCGCACAATCTCAAAAAGCGATATCTGAGCCAGAACGAGGAAGATTCGCGACCAGAAGCTGACGATCCAGCTCCGCGGCAATGAGGGACCACTTAAAGACATCTTCAGGCTCCGCAGCAGAGTCAAATAAGGCCCGGATTGGCGAACAATCCGGGCCTCGGGAAACGTATCGGTATCGTGTTTTACTTGTAGACAATTTCCTGCGGCGGCGGCTCGAAGGCCACCGGCTGGGCGCAACCGCCGAACATGTAGCGGGCACCGGCATGCAGTTCGTGGCTGTAGAAGCCGTCGTCCGAGCCCGGGCCACCGTTCTGCTCGTAGCCGAACATCGCGCCGCCGAGCGTGTGGCGGAAGCGATAGCCGACATCGGCCTTGACATTGCAGGTCACGTCGATCGATGCACCGGCCATCAGCTGATAGGCGAAGCGCCAGCTGCCGCGGCCGCCATGTTCCACGGTCGTGTCGCAACCGCTGCCATCGTCGGCGCAGGACGTGTTGTTGAGGTTGTCCCAGCGGACGTAGGAGCCACCCATACCAGCGCCGACATAAGGCGTGAAATAGGCGTAGTTGCCGAGGTCGATATAGGCATTGGCCATCAGCGTGTAGGCGCGAAGCGCAGACAGGTCTTCAGAGGTACATGCCGTGACGCAGGCACCGAAACCGGCGCCGCCGCCCGAGGTCGAACCACGGAAGTCCGACTTGTTCATGTAGTCGAAGGTCAGATCGGTACGCAGGTAGCTGTTGACCTGATAGCCGATACCGGCGCCGATCGTGAAGCTGTCCTTAAGGTCGATATCGTCGAATTCCGACACAGTGGCGTTGGAGCCCTGGTAGAATTCGGCGCCACGCAGCCGGTTGAAGCTGTAGCCGAGATCGCCACGCAGGTACCAGCCGGAGGCTTCGGCAACGGCGACTTCCGGTGCATCCATGATCGGCTGCGGTTCCGGCTGAAAAACATCTGCGGAATAGGCTGCCGAGCTTGCCAGCAATGTGGCTGCAGCAACGGCGAAAAAGGTCATCTTCATGGCGGGATACTCCAAAAATCCAGCTTTGTGCATCAGGCCAGCACACGCCGATAACCTGATCTCGGATGGATAATGGATTGGAAAAGTTAAGTTCGGCTTAACTACGGTTGTTAACCTTGCCCCTTTGCAATCTGTTTACCACGAAGTTTCGATATCTTCTTTGCAATCTCGGATTTGCTTGCCGGGCAGAGAAAAAAAGGAAAGCGGGCGAGAAAAGCCTCGCCCGCCTCGTACCTGACAGCTTGTCGTGTTTGC
>NZ_AHZC01000138.1 GCF_000247475.1 Rhizobium sp. PDO1-076
GCCGATGAGGGGTGGGTGACGTCTCCCCCTTGCGGGGAGAATGGAATTTCAGCATCTTAGCAAAGCTAAGTGCTAGAAATTCCAAGAGAGGGGCTATTCCTACCCCATGCCCTACCCCCTCAAGCCGAGAACTTCACCAGCTTGATCGCCTCGAAATTCTGTACCCCGCCGCCGACGCGCTTGGTGGTGTAGAACAACACATAGGGCTTGGCCGAATAGGGATCGCGCAGCACGCGCACCCCAACCCGGTCGACGACCAGGTAGCCGGCGCGGAAATCGCCAAAGGCGATCGCGGTCGCCCCTGCCGCGATCGTCGGCATGTCCTCCGCCTCGGCAACCGGAAAACCGACCAGCGATGCCGTGTCGCCAACCCGTGCCGGCGGCTGCCAGAGATAGTTGCCGTCGGCATCCTTCAGCTTGCGGATCTCGCCCTGCGTCCTGCGGCTCATGACGAAGCTGCCGTTCTGGCGATGCCCGGCCTTCAGCGCGTAGATGACGTCCATCAGCACGTCCGACGCGCCACTGGCGGCAAAACCACCGGCGACGCCGGTCGCCTTGAAGCCGATATTGCCCCAGGTCCAGGCGCTGTCGGCGACCTGCGTATAGCTCAAGAACCCTTTCGGCTTGTTGATCCCGTCGCCCGAGACGAAGGCCGTGCCCTCCTGCTCGGCAAAGGCGCCGTCGACCTCGGAGGCGATCCAGGCCTCGATGTCGACGGCGGCATCATCGAGCAGTGCCTGGCTGGCGGCCGGCATGGCATAGAGCTCCATGGTCGGAAACGACAGTTCCGACAGTTCCGGCGTCGCCGTCTGCGGCCGGGCTACCGTCTCCGCCACCCAGCCGGCGGCAAAGCCTGCCGCGGCAAACGGCTTCTTCAGCACCGAGCCCGACACCTGACGCACGGTTGCCAGCGCCCGGATCGGCGAAATCACGGCGAGCCTCCGGCCGATCTCGCCATCGGTTTCCGGCGGCACGAGATAGCCGCCCTCGCCGGACACGCCGGCATTCAGCGACTTCTGGTCGAGGTCGCGCAGTGCCGCATCGTCGCCGCGGCGAATATAGGCCTCGAAGGCCGCCTTGTGTTCAGCATCGACCGGGCTGCGCTGATCATGGCCAAAGCCGTGGCCCTGCCCATCACGACCGGCGCGCGACAGCGGCGGCCGGAGCTTCTTCAGTGCCAGTTCGTCGAGCAACCGGCTTTGCTCATCCATCGCCTTGTTGATCCGCTCGACCTTGTCGCGGGTTACCACGTCGGCGGTCAGCTTGTGCTCGATCTCCGACAGCCGCTGGTCATTTCCCTCCTTGAAGGCCTCGAAGGCCTGCATGAAGTCCTCGAACGCCGCCGTCACCGTGTCGGGTGCGGCCTTGACCTCTGGCGCCACCAGCGCCATTGCATGGCCTGCCCGCTCGCCCATCCGTTCGTCCGCCCGTTCGCCCGCCAGTTCGCCCATCGGTTGGCCTGCCCGATCGCCCGCCAGTTGGCCTGCCAGTTGACTTGTCCGCTGACTTGCCCGGTGCACCATCCCGCTTTCCTCCATCGCCTGCTCGTTCATCGCGTCATCCTTTCGTGAAGATATTGCCTGCCATCGACCGTGCCGCCCGACGCATCAGCCGGACCAGCTCGGTTTCCCTGTCGCGGTAGAACCGCTGATGCTTGACGTTGGAGACCCGGGCCGTCGGCAGCATCGGAAAGGTCACCACCGAGATTTCCCAGAGATCGGCCTCGAGGATGCGGCGCACGCCGGTCTTGCGGTCGGCACGCGTTTTCACCGCGCGAAAGCCGATCGACAGCCCGTCGAGCGCGCCCGCCTTCATCAGCGCATGCACCTCGCGGGCGCGGCCGACATCGGTCGCCAGCCGGCCTTCGACATAAAGCCCGCGCTCATCCTCGCGCAGCGCCGTCCATGTGCCGATCACGTCGGCCGGATCGTGCTGGTAAAGCATGCGCACGCCGCCCGCGCCGCGCTTGGCGAGCGAGGCCCTGAACGCCCCCGGTTCGATCGCGTCACGGCCGAGATCGACCTCGCCGAACAGGCTGGCATAACCGGAAAACCTGCCGTCGCCGGCCACGCCCTTCAGCACCAGCCCGGCATATTTGAAACTCGGGGCACCGGCTCCCGCCTCCGCTCTTGCCCCCACCGTGGATGGTCGCAGCATCGGATCTCTCCTCGTGATTGTGATGATTGTGCGGTGTTGTTCTTGCCGTGGCCCGGGGCGCTGCGGCCTCCCTCTCTCCCCTTGCGGGAGAGAATGGAATTTCAGCACCTTAGCGAACGCTAAGTGCTAGAAATTCCAAGCGAGGGGGTAACCACTCGATAAATCACATCCCCGCCTTCCCCCCAGCCCGCGTGGTCAGCCGGACCAGGAGGCCAAGCCCCCACCAGGCGATGAACGAGGCAAGCGTCGCGCCGGCCAGCATGATCTCGGCCGCCGACAGATGCTGGGTCAGTCCCAGCCGCGTCGCGCACCAGACCCCCGTCGGTCCGCCGAAGATCAGCCCGCAGGCGACACCGGTGACGAGCCGTACCGCCGCCTCGCGGCGACCCTTGGGCAGGAGATAGACCAGCGAAATCGCGGAGCCCGCGACAGCACCGATCAGGCGCGCGGAAAACACGCCGCCGTCATGGCTGAAGTCAGTCATTTGTTCATCTTTCGCGCTTAGTCTTGAACCCGCGCCGGCCTGAACGATCCCGCCTCTGTAGGCGTCGGCCGGCGCAATTTCCCCCTCGCAAAACCGGCGTCAGTCGCCGATCGCCGCTTCATGTCGCACATGAAGTGCCGCCGTTTTCGCGAGTCGATGGAATCGCTTAGGCGCCAAAGCTCAGAGTTTGATTCCGCGCCTGAATGTGGCGGATGAAGTGCTTGCAGTTCCGATTCAGGTTGAGCAAGCGACGGCCCATGCCGCCCCCAAGGCTCCCGACCCGAACATCATCATTGCCCCCTGACATCGGTCAGCGCCGATGCCAGATGCTTTCAAGACCGCGCCAGCGGGCATGTTGCCGCAAAGCTTTCCCGGCTCCCGATACGGTCACGCCAGATCCGAAGGTTCTCGATCTTGCGAAATTCCTCCACGCCCTCGGGCACCATCAGAAAGTAGTCGAGCATCGGCGCAAGATAGAGATCGGCAAGCGTCAGCCTGTCGCCGCAGAGCCAGGGGCTGTCCCCGAGGAAATCCGACAGGACGCCGAGACAGACAGGCATCTTGGCACGCGCCTCGCCAACCCGGCGTTGATCGGGCGGCTCGCCGCTTGCCGCCTTCGACACCAGCTCGACATACAGTCCCCAGACAAGGTGGTGATAGATGTAGGCGTCGGCGATGCTGATCAGCTGGTTCATCCGCGCCCGTCGCCTCGGGTCTTCGGGTTGCAGCCTGGGTCCGGGAAAAGCCTCGTCAATGTAGCGGGCGATGGCTCCGGTCTCGTACAAGCGAAAACCATCCTGTTCGAACGACGGGATCTTGCCGAAAGGCTGCCGGTCGACATAAGCCGCCGGCACGCTGTCTCCTGCAAATATGTCGATCGGCACCAGGTCGTAGTCGACGCCTTTTTCATGCAACGTCATGCGCGCGATGCGGACATAGACGCTGTCATCGGCGCCAAACAGAATGGCCTTGTTCATTTGCTGCCCTTGTGAAGGAACCTAGGCGGGCGAGGATAGCATTTGATGCCGGCGCGACAACACGCCATCGGCAACCGGTCCAGCCAGCCTCAATAGCCCACCGCCTCGCGCTTCTCGTCGTCGCTCAGGAACCCCGCCGCGCCGACCCGGGCCCAGAGCGCGTCGCGCTCGGTGGCCAGCCCCGCCACCGTGTCGAGATCCGGTTCCAGCCGCAGCGCCTCGCCGGTGAGCTGGCCGAGAAATACCGACAGGCTGGCGGCGATGCGCGCCACCAGCGGCAGCACGGTCAGCCGATAGAAGGCGCGGTTGGCCTCCTGGTAATTGGCATAGGTATTGTCGCCGGGAATGCCGATCAGCATCGGCGGCACGCCGAAGGCGAGCGCGATGTCGCGGGCCGCACCATTGCGCGCCTCGACAAAATCCATGTCCTTCGGCGAAAGCCCCATCGACTTCCAGTCGAGCCCGCCTTCGAGCAGCAGCGGCCGGCCGGCGCGCATCGGCCCGGAATAACCCTCGTCGAGTTCGGTCTTCAGCCGCTCATACTGGTCGGCCGACAGATTGCCGCCCTCCTTCGGCTGATAGACCAGCGCGCCGGAGGGCCTGGCCGAATTGTCGAGCAGCGCCTTGTTCCAGCGGCCCGACGCATTGTGCAGGTCGAGCGCCACCTGGGCTGCCGCCAGCGGCGGAAAACCCTGGTGGTCGTCGAGCGGATGAAACAGCTTCAGATGCAGCAGCCCGTCGACGGCGATGCGCCGGACGGCACTGCCGGCGCGGTCGTCGTAGCCGACCGGCCAGCCGTCGGCACCGAGCACGACCGAGACCCGGTCGGGCCTGAGCAGATGCAGTTCGGCCGCGCGGTCACCAAGCCTGAGCGGCTCGACATAAGCATTGCCGGCCAGGAGCAGATGGCCATAAAGCGTCTCGAGGAAATCCGGCCCGGTCATAGCCGCGTTCGGCCGGGCCAGAAGCGTCAGCGCCGGATGCTCCGGCTGCTCGGCCGCGCCGCCATAGGCCAGCCACGGAATGCAGGCCGCCGCCTCGGAAATCATCCGCACCGCACGATAGGCGACCGGATTCTTCATGAAGCCCTCGCGCGACAATGCTGCGTAGGAGCGCCCGGTCCAGCGCGCCTGCCCCTCGCCGGCAATCAGCGCCAGGGGACCTGAAAGGGCACCGGTCAGCGCCTTTTCATCAGACACGGCCTTGCCTGCCGAGGACCATATCCACGGCATTCGAAATGGGATCTTCATCGGGTGTCTCCGTTGATCGTGGAGGAACGGTCGTCATGCGCAAAAGCGAGGTTTCTACTGCGGAAAGGCCCGGGATGCGAACACGGCGGCAGGTGGTTACCCCCCTTGCCCTGCCGGGCGTTCGTCACTGCAAACGAT
>NZ_AHZC01000137.1 GCF_000247475.1 Rhizobium sp. PDO1-076
TGCGGCCTGCCGATCGAGATCCTGGTGATTGCCTGCCTGGTGGTCGGCNTTATTCCAGCCATGTCGATCGGTCCGTTCCTGCATGTCGCCGCGACCAGTGTGCTGGGAAGCGAGATGCCGGAATACAGTCTGTCCGTCTGGCACGGGTTCAACCTGCCGCTGCTGATGAGCGTTGTCGCGATCGTGGGTGGGGTCATTCTTTATGTCGTGCTGCGCAAATATCTGGCGTCCTGCGATGACGGTCCGCCGATCCTGCGCAATCTGAAGGGCCAGCGCATTTTCGAACGTGTCCTGGTCGACGTCTCTTGGCGTTGGGCGAGACTGGCCGAGAGACGGTTTGGAACACGCAATCTCCAGCCGCAATTGCGCTGGCTGGTGGCAGTTGGTTTCCTGGCCGCATTGCTGCCGCTCTATCTTGCGCGTTTCGAGATCCGCGAGATAACGTTTACCGGCGTCGACCCGGCTTTTGCGGCCATCTGGCTGCTCGGCATCTGCCTTGCAATCGGTACGGCGATGCTCGCCAAGTATCACCGGTTGGCAGCCTTGATCATGCTCGGCGGCGTCGGATTGATCGTCTGCATCACATTCGTCTGGTTGTCCGCTCCCGATCTCGCCATCACCCAGTTGCTGGTCGAAGTCGTGACGACGGTTCTCATCCTTCTGGGCTTGCGGTGGTTGCCGAAGCGGACCGTGAACGTCGACGATCAGATCACCCTGCGTGGCCGCTTCCGGCGTTTCCGCGACCTGATGCTGGCTGTCGTCTGCGGGGTCGGAATGTCGTTTGTCGCCTATGCCGTGATGACGATGCCGGTCCCCAATGCGATCGCCAATTATTTCCTCGAAAATGCCTATGCGCAGGGCGGCGGACGCAACGTCGTGAATGTCATCCTTGTCGATTTCCGTGGTTTCGACACCATGGGGGAAATCGCTGTTCTCGGGGTCGTGGCGCTGACCGTCTACGCCTTGTTGCGCCGCTTCCGTCCGGCTGAAGACAGCTTTGAAATGCCGGAACAGCAGCAGATCCAGAACCGTTTCGATGAGGAGCGCCCCGAGCGTTCGGCCGGAGACACGGTACGCGATTATCTGATGGTGCCGTCGGTCATCATGCAGTGGCTGTTCCCGGTCATCATCACGTTCTCCGTTTATCTGTTCATGCGCGGTCACGATCTGCCGGGTGGTGGCTTCTCCGCAGGTCTGACGCTGTCGATTGCCTTCCTTCTGCAATATCTGGCGGGTGGTACACGATGGGCCGAGGACCGCATCCGCATCCTGCCTTTGCGCTGGATGGGCGCGGGTCTGCTGACCGCGGTCACGACAGGCATCGGTTCCTGGGTGCTGGGCTATCCGTTCCTGACCTCGCATTTTCGCTACATCGAAGTCCCGCTGATCGGCAAGGTTCCGGCAGCCTCCGCTTTGCTGTTCGATCTCGGGGTTTTCATGCTGGTGGTCGGGTCGACCGTGTTGATCCTTGTCGCATTGGCGCACCAGTCCATTCGCATCAACCGGCTGCGCACGATCGAGGCCAACCGAACTGAGGAGGGGTGATGGAACTCGTTTTGTCGATCGCCATCGGTGTCATGACCAGTTGCGGCGTCTGGCTGATCCTGAGACCCCGGACCTATCAGGTCATCGTCGGTCTCTCGCTTCTCTCCTATGCGGTGAACCTGTTCATTTTCGGCGTTGGAGGGGTCAAAAGCAATGTGCCGCCGATCCTGGGCGATGACGTGCTGCCATCGACCCTGACCGATCCGGTACCACAGGCACTGGTGCTGACGGCGATCGTCATCGGCTTCGCCACAACTGCACTGTTTCTGGTCGTCATGCTTGCGTCGCGCGGCCTGACCGGCAACGACCACGTTGACGGGAGGAACTGAGGCCAATGACCGGCTGGCAAAACCATCTGATCATCCTGCCGATCCTTCTGCCGATGATTGCAGCAGCGTCGTTGCTCTTCGTCGATGAACGCAGCCGCGTCACGAAGGCGATGATCAGCCTTGCAACGACGATCTTAATTGCCGGTGTGTCGATCGTGCTTCTGCAGGTCGAAAATGCATCGGAAGCATTCAACGGCGTCTATCTCGTCGGCAACTGGGTGGCGCCTTTCGGCATCGTCCTCGTGCTGGACGGGCTATCGGCGCTGATGCTGGCACTGACGTCGTTGCTGGCCGTTGCCACGCTTGTGTTCGCGCTCGCCCGTTGGCACGCGGTCGGCGCGCATTTCCACTCGATGTTCCAGATCCTGTTGATGGGGGTTAACGGCGCCTTCCTTACGGGCGACCTGTTCAACCTGTTTGTCTTCTTCGAGGTCATGCTGGCCGCATCCTATGGCTTGCTGCTGCACGGGTCCGGTGCTCTGCGGGTAAAAGCCGGGCTGCACTACATCGCCGTCAACCTGGTTGCCGCACTGTTCTTCCTCATCGGCGTCAGCCTCATTTACGGGACGACCGGCACACTCAACATGGCCGACCTTGCCGCCCGCATACCCGAGATGGAAGCCGATCGGCGCATGCTGATGGAGGCGGGTGCCGGTGTTCTCGGCATTGCCTTCCTGATCAAGGCCGGCATGTGGCCTTTGTGTTTCTGGCTGCCGACTGCCTACAGTGCGGCCTCCGCTCCGGTCGCCGGGATGTTTGCGATCCTGAGCAAGCTGGCAATCTATGTCATCCTGCGCCTGACCATGCTTTTGTTTGGCGCTGGTCCTTCCGCCGGTTTCGGGGCGGAACTGCTGCTTTTCGGCGGCATCGCAACCGTGATCTTCGGCACAGTCGGCGTGCTTGCCTCCCAGGCACTCGGCCGGCTTGCCGGTTATTCGGTTCTGGTGTCTTCGGGCACGATGCTGATGGTGCTGGGCATCAATGATGGCGCGGTGTCATCCGGAGCCTTGCTTTACCTCGTCAGTTCGACCCTGACGATCGGTGCATTCTTCATGCTAATCGAATTGGTGGAGCGGGGTCAGGACGCTGGAGCGAACGTTCTCGCGGTGACCATGGAAGCCTATGGCGAAGGTGATGACGAGGTGGAGGAAGGTGGAGGATTTGCCATGCCTGGAACCATGGCCATCCTTGGCATCTGTTTTGCAGCCTGCGGAATCCTGCTGTCGGGCCTGCCGCCGCTATCCGGATTTGTCGCCAAGTTCGCGATGCTGTCTGCGATGATGGGGGCCGGCGCGACAGGCGTTCCGCCAACCGCTGCGGTCTGGACACTGGTCGTGCTCGTCATGCTCTCCGGCGTCGCCGCATTGATCGCGATGACCCGGGCCGGCATCCGTGCTTTCTGGACGTCGATCGAGGGAACGGTTCCACGTGTTCTCGTCATCGAACTTGTGCCGGTGATGTTCCTTTTGTGCCTGACGCTCGCGCTGACGCTCCAGGCCGGTCCTGCCATGCGCTACATGGACACAACCATCCGGACGCTCAGCAATCCAACGATCTATATCGATGCGGTGAAAAATGCCGCAGCGATTGAAACGCGTGCCGGGGTTCAATCGCAAGAGACGGGAGGTAACTGATGCTTCCCTATCCACTCCTGACTATTTCGCTTGTCGTCATGTGGCTGCTGCTCAATGGCTTCAGCCTTGGCCATTTGCTGCTCGGGACCTTCGTTGCCATTTTTGCCAGCTGGGCATTCGCTGCCCTGCGTCCGGAGAAACCGCGCCTGCGCAAATGGTACCTCTTGCCAAAGCTCTTTGTCTTGGCGTTCTCGGATATCATCCGCTCGAATCTTGCCGTCGCCCGGGTGATTGTCAGTGGTCGACCGAGGGGCCATCATGCCGGTTTTCTACTGCTGCCGCTTGAGCTTGAGGATCGTACTGCGCTTGCCTTGCTCGCCGTCATTCTGACGAGCACGCCGGGTTCGGCCTGGCTTGAATATGATTCACGCGAGCGCACGGTCCTGCTGCATGTCCTCGATCTCGTCGATGAAGAGGCTTGGGTCAATACGATCAAGAACCGCTATGAGAAACTGCTGATGGAGATCTTTGCATGAGCGCTGTCATTCTCTTCACCGCGGTGTCGCTCTCGCAGATGCTTCTTGCCTGCGCCATGGCGATCGCGTCCATCCGGATGTTTCGCGGGCCGCGTGCGCAGGACCGCATCATTGGCCTGGATACGCTCTACATCAACGCAATGCTGTTGCTGGTGACGTTCGGCATTGGCACTGGACGGGTCATCTATTTTGAAGCGGCGCTCGTGATCGGCATGATCGGCTTCGTGGCGACCGTCGCACTGGCAAAATTCCTGATGCGGGGAGAGGTGATCGAATGATGCAGGCAACGGCTGACCTGCCGCTGTGGGCGGCGATACTCGTGTCCTTGTTCCTTCTGATCGGCGCATCTCTGGCGCTGATCGGCGCTGTCGGATTTCTGCGCCTGCCGACTTTCTATGAACGGCTGCACGCTCCCACGCTTGGCACCAGCTGGGGCATAGGCGGGGTGATGCTGGCATCGATGATCTTCTTCACGGTCACCTCTCAGCGCCTGGTGATCCATGAGGTCCTGATCGGAATTTTCGTGACGGTCACCACGCCGGTGACCTTCATGCTTCTGGCGCGTGCAGCCCTTCACCGGGACCGTGTAGCGAAAAATGGCAAGGCTCCTGCCAAACAGGACGGCCCCTGACGCTTGAGCCCGCACAGGATGTGTCCATGCCAGTGTAGATGAGGCCCAACTTCTTCCGTTGAGTGTCAAGGCACCCGGACGAGCCGGGTGCCCTTTCTGTTTGCAACGTCGAGGTTTCAGGCTGCTTCAGCCTGTGCTGCCACGTCGGCTGCGGCCCGGCGTCTGGTGCGCCAGTCGCCGAGGAAGAGCAGGATCGGTGCCGCGATGAAGACCGATGACGAGGCTGCGATGAAGATCCCGAAGACCATCGGGATTGCAAAGCTTTCGACGGCACTTCCGCCCCAGATCGCCATGGGCAACATGGCGAGGAATGCCGTGGCCGATGTGAAGATGCTGCGGGCCAGGGTTTCGTTGATCGACAGGTTGATCAGGTCGCGGAACGGCATCGACTTGTAGAGGCGCATGTTTTCCCGCATGCGGTCATAGACCACCACCTTGTCATTGACCGAATAGCCC
>NZ_AHZC01000136.1 GCF_000247475.1 Rhizobium sp. PDO1-076
CGTCGCCGCGGGCCGTGGTGTAAAACAAAGCGCCAAAGCCTACGTACTGATGCTCTCACGCGCATCCCTGATCAATAGCCCGACTTGATCTTCTCGAACTCCGCAATCATGCGCTGATGCAGCTCCGTCGGCATGGGCGACTGGAAGAGAGTGTTGCTCGTGAACTTGTCGATGTCGGCAAATCCCTTGTCGGCCAGGACCTTGGGATCGACTGCGGCCATGCCTTGAGCGTTGGAATGCCCATAGCCCCAGCTTTCCACCATGTAGCCGCTGATGGCGGGGTCGGTGATGGCATTGAGGAAGCCATATTGCTGATCCTCGCTGCCGGCGCCGCCCTTGAGACGGACATAGCCGCAGACCCAGGTTGAAATGCCTTCCGTCGTGTCCTTGTTCATGGCGACCGGAACACCGTCTGCGGCAAGTGTCGTCGCCGTCTCGTTCCACGCCCAGGCGAGATCGACCTCGCCGCCGGCCATGGCCTGGCTCAGGTCGGTATTGTCTGTCCAGTAGAGGCGAACATTCTGGTGCACTGCGCGCAGGAAGTCGGACGCCTGCTTGAACTGTTCGTCCGTCAACATGGTCCAGTCTTTCACCCCGATCGCCAGGCTCGCCAGCGCATAGGCATCATCGACATTGTCGCCGATCGACACGCGATCCTTGAACTTCGGATCGGCAAAGGCCTTGAGCGACGTGACATCCTCCGGCTTCACCGTATCTGTGCGATAGGTGAGAACCGTATTCCCCCATTCGAAGGGCAGAAAATACGCCGTACCATCGTCCGCAGTCATCAGCCCCTTCATCGCCTTGATGCCGGGCAGGACATCGTTCCAATTGGCAAGCTTGGACGTGTCGAGCGGCTCCAGCAGGCCTGCGTCTCGCCATTTCGCAACACTTTGTGAACAGGGATGGGCGAGGTCTGCCGTGAAACCGGAGCGCAGTTTCTGGAAAGCTTCCTCCTCGTCGCCGAAGAAGGAGAAATCGGGCTCGCTGCCGAACTTCGCCGTATAGGTGGGGTGGAAAGCGGGATCCTCGTAGCCGGCCCAGTCGAACACCACGATCGTATCGGCCGCCGCCGCGGGAGGCGCGACGCTTGCCAGGAGACCGGAAAGCAGGACGGACAGTCGTAATGCAGTTTTGGGCTTCATGCCGGTCTCCTTGATCTCTGTTGCTATGTCGGGTCGGGACCCTCGCGGGTCATGTGCCGCGGGAAAAGTCCGACGAGGAACTCAACGGCCGCCGCATGCGCCGCTTCGCGCGTCAGGCCGTCATTCATCATCAGGCGCCACCACAAGCCCTCGAGCGTGGCGCACAAAGCAAGCGTCGTCGCCTGAGGCTCGAAGGAATAGCCACCTTCCTCTTTCAATGCCGTGACGAGATCCTCGAACAGCTGCTGATATCTGGCATCCCGCGCGCCGCAGAGCGCCTGATAGGTCGGCCGCGACTTCGCCTCGCCCCAGAAAGCGCACCATGCTGCAAGCTTGCGCCGCGTTGTGAGCTTGCGATCGAAATCAGCCGCGACGAGCGCCCAGAGCCTGGCTGCAGGCGATGGGCCGGCTTTCTCATAGGCCCCCATCCAGTGGCCGGCATACTCGTCCGCCATGAACTGCAGCGTGGCGATCAGAAGCCGCTCCTTGCTTTCGAAGTGGAAGTTGACGATGCCGCGCGACAGACCGGCCCCATCGGCCACGTTGGCAAGCGTCGTTTCCGCATAGCCACGTTTTGCCAGCGAATCGATCGTCGCCTCGATGAGCTGTTGCTGGCGGGTTTCCTTGGAGGCCTTGCGGCCCTTCCTGTCGCCGGAAATTCCCGCATCCGGGAGGGCGTCTATCGACTTCATGCTCTGGGTCCAGTTCCGAACGTATCCGTCCGCGTGCTCAAGCATCATCGCTACGCACCCGGTTCATCAGCCTTAAGATGAGCGCGACCGCAGCCGTCACTGTCAAGAACCTTCTTGCAAATGATGCGCGTGAACCGAGAGTGGAACACGCGGCCATCCGCCCTGCCCTTTTCCCCTGAATGCCCCAAGAAACCCTCGACCATCCTCACCGTCCTTTTGTCCGCATGAGAGTAGCCCATTCTTCGAACATTGCAACAAACTTGCTGAATGTTCATTCAATATGGATGGACAAGCATGCGTTTTTCATTCACTTTTGATGAAACGCATGATTGGGGGCAGCATGAAGACCCATGACGTGGTGATGATCGGCGGTGGTCACAACGGCCTCGTTGCCGCCTGCTATTTGCAGAAGGCGGGGCTCGACGTTCTGGTGCTGGAAAAGAACGATTGGGTGGGAGGCGCGGCCACCAGCCGCGAACTCACGCCCGGTTTTCTTTATTCCAACTGCTCTTATGTGTGTTCACTGTTCCGGCCGGAAATCATGCGTGATCTTGAGCTGCCGAAACATGGGCTGCAGGTCATTTCCTACGAGGGCGGCGCGGTCTTCACGCGGGACGGCGACTATCTGGCCTCCTACCGGGACCACGACAGCCACCGGCGCGAATTCGCCCGCTGGTCGAAACGCGATGCGGAGGCCTATGAGCGCTACGCCCGCGACGTGACGCGCCAATGCCGCTTCATCCAGCCTCTGCTGATGCGCACGGCTCCGGATCCCTTTTCCTTCAAGCCGCGCGATATTGGCGAACTTCTGTTTCTCGCCAAGCGCTTCGGGGACTTTTCGGCCGCAGAGATGACTGCGACGCTCCGCTTTTGGACCATGTCCATCTCCGATTTCCTAGACGAGTACTTCGAGACCGATGTGGTCAAGGCCTATCTCGCCCTTTCCGGGATCATCGGCACCGCGCTCGGGCCGATGTCGCCCGGCACGGCTTACGTGCTGCTGCATCACTACATGGGGGAAGTCGACGGATCGGTCGGCGCCTGGGGCTATGCCCGTGGCGGCATGGGCGCGATCAGCCGGGCGCTTGCCAGCTCTTTCCAGGCGGCCGGCGGGACGGTCCGCACCGGCGCCGATGTCGAGAAGGTTCTCACACGCGGCGGCGAGGCGACCGGCGTCGTACTGGCAGATGGCGAAGAGGTGCGCGGCCGCACGATCGTGTCCAATGCCGATGTGAAACGCACCTTCCTCAAGCTCGTCGAGGAAAAGGACCTGCCCGAACGCTTCGTGCACCGTGTGCGTCATTTCAAGATGCGCGGCTCATCGGGCAAGCTCAACATCGCCCTCGACAGCCTGCCGGAGTTTCCGGCCCTGCCGGAAGGCTCCACTTGTATTCGCGGCGACATGCACTTCACCGACAGCGTAGAGCGTATGGAGCGTGCCTATGACGACTGGAAGGACGGGCGTTGGTCGGCCGATCCCTTCGTGGATATGATGATCCCGACCACGCTGGATCCGACCATGGCGCCGCCCGGCAAGCATTTTATGAGCTGCTTCGTGCAATATTGCCCGCCAAAAGTCGAGGGACGGGACTGGACGGATGCCGACCGCGATGCCTTCGCCGAAACGGTCGTCAGTCAGATCGCCGCCTATTCGCCGGGCTTCCGGGACCGCATTCTGCACATGGAAGTGCGCACCCCGCGCGAAATCGAAGCAGAGGTCGGGTTGACGGAAGGCAATATCTTCCAGGGCGAACTGACCTTCGATCAACTCCTCTTCAACCGGCCGCTTCCCGGCTATGCCCAGTATCGGAGCCCTGTAAAGGGCCTCTATATCTGCGGCTCCTCGACGCACCCCGGCGGTGGCGTCATGGGCGCCCCAGGCCGCAACGCCGCCGTGGAAATCCTGCGCGACCTCAAGCTCGGCCGACAACATATGAGTAAGGCCCATGACGTCATTTGATGCGATCGTGATCGGTGGTGGTCACAACGGCCTGACTGCTGCAGCGGCGCTGTCCCGCGGTGGGCGGAAGGTCATGGTTCTGGAGGCGCATCAGAAGGCCGGCGGCGCCTTGCGCGGTGATAGCTTTCATCCGGGTTTCCAGGCGAACGGTCCCGCCCAGATCGTCAACCGGTTGGATCCGGATGTGGCGAAGCTTCTCGCCCTGCCCGACAACTTGGCAGGCGGGCGGGACGTTCCGACCGTAGTGCTGTCTGATCGGGTGGAGCCCGCCATTCTGGAAAGTGCCTATGGCGAACGAATCAGAGGCGTCTCCAAGGACGAGGCAGACCGGTTCAGGCTCCTGCGGGACACGTTGATCTCACAGGCCGGGATCCTGCGACGCTTCCTCAAGCGTACGCCTCCACCGCTCAAGGCTGTCGGGATTTCAGACCTTGCCGCGCTGGGGTCGGCAGGTCTCGCGCTTCTGCTCAAGGGTCGCGAGGAAAGCCGGGACTTCCTGCGCATGCTGCTAATGAATGTCGCCGATATCGGCGACGAATACCTGACCGACGATCGCCTGAAGGCGCTCATCGCCTTTGACGCCACACTCGGCGTCCAGCTTGGTCCACGTTCTCCGACCTCCCTGCTCGGCCTCTACTATCGCCTGACGGGCGAGGCGAACGGACACGTCGGCGGCCAGTTCGTGCCCGAGGGGGGCGTGGCCGCGCTTGGCGAAGCCTTCGTCGCCGGTGCGGTGAAGGCCGGCGTGACTCTCAGAACCAGTGCTCCCGTCGCCCGCATCCTGGCCGACCGGGGTGTCGTCAGCGGCGTCGTGCTGGAAAGCGGCGAGACGTTCACGGCACCGATCATCGTCGCCGCCATTCATCCAAAAACAACGTTCCTCACCCTCGTCGACGCCGCCGAGATCGGCACCGGTTTCCGCCGCGCCATCGGCAATATCCGCTCGCTGGGCAATGTCGCGCGCCTTGACCTCGCCCTCGATGTGCCGCCGTCTTTCCCCGGAGTGCCGCAGGACGCGCTCACCGGCCGACTGGTGATCGGCCGGTCGATGGAGCATGTGGAAACCGCCTTCAATCCCTCGAAATACGGCGAGCTTCCTGCAGATCCGGTGATGGAGGTGATGCTGCCGAGCCTGGCGCAACCCTCGCTTGCCCCGTCAGGCGCCGCGACGCTGTCGGCTCTCATCCCGTTTGTGCCCTATGCGCTGAAAGAGGGGTGGGAGCACGGGCGAAGCAGACTGGAGGCCACGGCCCTTGCCGCTCTGGAACGTCATGCGCCGGGTATTGGCCGCACCGTGCGCGCCGCACGCCTCATGGCACCACCGGATATCGAGA
>NZ_AHZC01000135.1 GCF_000247475.1 Rhizobium sp. PDO1-076
CGTCTGGAAGAACTTCGGACTGGCGATGGTCGGCCACTCTCGAAGCATTTGAAAGGGGAAATCTGCAGAGAACTTGATCGCCTCGAATTGTTGCTCACACAAATCAAGGCTGTTGAAGCCGAGCGAGATGCCTTGATCGTTCAGGAGACGCCGGAAACGCCGAAAGAAGCGACCGCGCTTTTAGGCATCAAAGGAATAGGCCCAGAGTTCGCTACGATACTTTACACGGAAGGCTTGTTCCGACACTTCGACAATCGGCGGCAAATCGCATCCTATGCGGGCCTTGCGCCCTCCCCTTGGCAAAGCGGCAACGTCAATCGCGAATAAGGGGTCTCGAAAGCGGGAAATCCGCAATTGCGGGCAACGATGGTCGAACTCGCCTGGCTATGGCTGCGCCACCAACCGAAATCGACTTTAACGCTATGGTTTAAGGAACGCATCGCGCGGAACGCCGGGCGCTTAAAGACGCCGATGATCGTTGCGCTCGCGCGTAAGCTGCTCGTGGCCCTCTGGAAGTATGTGAGCTCCGGCGGCGTCATCGAAGGTGCAATCATGAAAACCGCCTGAAAGACAAACTGCTGCGAAACACAGTTTCTAGTCCTCAGGGCCTGATCATGATCAGCCCTGACGGATCCAGGTGAACGGACCGGGAATCCTTTTGGCTTTCAACGCCGACCTTGAGTTTGGTCCCGTTCTCCTGAGCCCGTGCCCGTCGAAAGCGGGATAATGGTGCAGCCGCGTGAGAGCGGCGACCGGATGTGAGGTTGTATAGGCCCGAGAACCGGGCCGGCAATTGCTATGGGCTCAGACCGTGCATCCGCCTATGAAGGAGAAATTCGATGCCACTCGAATGAACAATTGACAAAAATCCTGATGTGAAAGGATTGGAACCAACGACCCGGCAGTTTCGCTATTAAGCAAACGGCGGCAGACGTCAATTGAACCTTTGCGAACCAGCATGGTTCAAACATCGTCAAGGTGAACAAGAGGCTAGGTTTTCATGACCGCATTCACCATCCGCGTCCCGGACGAAGTGGCCGATCGGCTGAACCAGATTGCTCAAACGCTCGACCGTTCCCGCTCTTACATGGCGGCACAAGCCATTGAAGATTTCGTGTCACGCGAAGAATGGCAGCTAGCGGAAATTGAAGCCGGAATTGCCGAGGCGGACCGCGGTGAGTTCGCCAGTGACGACGAAGTGGCACGCGTGGTCGGTAAATATGTCAAGACGACATCTCGGTCATGACGCAGAGGCGCATCCGCTGGACCGTGCGAGCGTTGCGGTGGCTTGATGAAATCGGTGCGTACATTGAAAAGGACGACCCGGATGCCGCTGCACGGGTAGTTGCCCGGCTCGTAGCGTCTGTCGATATGTTGGCAGAGCTGCCGACCGCTGGTCGCATCGGTCGCATCACCGGCACGCGCGAAGTTGTATGGTCCGACATTCCCTACATCATCCCTTATCGGGTTCGCCAGCACATCGAGATCATAACCGTGATGCACGCCTCTCAGAAATGGCCGGAAAGGCTGTAAAAGCCACGTGTCTCCTGGGCAGGGCTCCAGCAGCATCAAAACTACAATCGCCCCAACGGACCACCGCGAGACAATTTTAATTCCATTAGATTCAATAGCTTAGTTACGATTTGAGGCGTAGCCTCGATTATGGAACCAATGAACGATTTTGCGGTGGATTTCCGTCAAGCTTCCGCCAAATACCATCAACGCCGTCTATCAGCCGAGTTCAGTTCAGTCGTTGCAGGATCACGGGCAGGATCCCTCCTGCGCGAAGAACATGGATTTCCGCCTTTGTCTCAATGGCTGTGGTCGCACGGAACGTCCATCGCGCTTCGCCGGCCTTTTTCACCTCGACGGATACGCTGCAGCGCGGCGCGATCATGTCCGGCTCAGCAAATACCGTAAGGGTGTCGCCCGCCCGCAATCCAAGTTGCGCTGGATGGAGATCATGCGGGAGGCGCAGCGGCAGGATACCCATTCCGATCAGGTTCCAGCGGTGAATGCGCTCGAAGCTGGAAGCAAGGACCGCCCGCACACCCAGCAACGCCACGCCCTTGGCCGCCCAATCGCGCGACGAACCCATGCCATATCGCTCGCCGGCGACCACCACGACCGACTTTCCTTCGTCTCTGTAGCGCCGGGCCGCATCCCACAGGGACATGATCTTGCCGGAAGGTGCGTGCTCGGTCGAGCCGGGCGGGATGTCGTCACTCAGGAGGTTCCGGACGGTCTTGTTGGTGAAGAGCCCCCGAACCATCACTTCCCAATTGCCGCGACGGGAGGAGAAGACGTTGAGGTCTGCCCGGTTTTCGCCTCTCTCAATGAGATATCGCCCCGCATCGCCATGCACCGGGATCGCGCCAGCCGGCGATATGTGATCCGTTGTCATGTCATCGCCCAGAACCAGGATCGGATGGGCTTCGTAGGTGCCAAGCAGGGCCCCGTTGCCGTAGCCAGCAAACGGCGGGCGCCGGATATAGGTCGATTTTTCGTCCCACGGAAACAACGAGGTCGCCGGCGCCGAAAGCTCCTGCCAGGCACGGCTGGCCTCGGCTGTCTCATAGGCGGGCGCGAAATCTCCGGTGTTCGACGCCATCGAAACGGCTTCATCGATATCTTCTGCGCTCGGCCAAAGCATCGAGAGGGTCACGGGTGCGCCGTCAGAGGAAATACCGATGGGGTCGTTGACGATGTCGATCTCGACAGTGCCGGCCAGAGCGAAGGCGACAACCATCGGAGGAGATGCGAGAAAGCCGGCTTCGAGCTGCGGATGCACTCGTCCCGGAAAGTTGCGGTTGCCTGAAAGCACAGCGACAGGAACGATGTCACGCTCAGCCATTGCTTCCACCATGGGCCTCGCCAGCGGCCCCGAATTCCCGATACAGGTGGTGCAACCGTATCCGACGATGCCGAATCCGACAGCTTCCAGGTCGCCAAGCAGTCCGGCACGCGCCAGATAGCGCTGTGCTGCTGGAGACCCAGGGGCCAGTGATGTTTTCACCCACGGCGGCGGGCGCAGGCCATAGCGATTGGCATTGCGCGCCAGCAGACCCGCAGCGAGCAAAAGCCGCGGGTCGGAGGTGTTTGTACAGCTCGTGATCGCGGCAATCGCCACCGCACCGTCGTTTGGTTCGCCTTCGAGAGGCGTTGACAAGAGAACCTTCCTCAGCCCCCTCATGGCCGCCTTCGTGTCGCTGAGGGCAATTCTGTCTTGCGGGCGGCGCGGACCTGCAAGGCTTGGCTCGACACTGCCAAGGTCGAGTTCCAAGGTTTTGGTATAGCGAGGGTTGGCGTCGGGATCGAACCAGATACCTGCTCGTTTTGCGTAAGCCTCGACGAACTCGGCGTGGTCGTGGGAACGCCCGGTCTGCAGCAGGTAGTCGATCGAGCGGCTGTCGACCGGGAAATAGCAGCTGTTGGCGCCGAATTCCGGTGCCATATTGGCTACGACCGCGCGCTCGCCCGCCGTCAGGTTCGAGACACCAGGGCCATGGAATTCGACGAACTTGTCCTGCAAGTCGATCTGGCGCAACAGCTGCGTCACGACGAGTGCCAGGTCGGTCGCAAGCACGCCGGGCCTTAGCCTACCCGTCAGACGCACGCCGACAATATCGGGCACGCGCAGGGTAACAGGCATGCCGAAGAAGACGCTCTCAGCCTCCAGCCCACCGACACCCCAGGCAAGCACGCCAATCCCACTGATCATCGGCGTATGGCTGTCAGTTCCGATCAATGTGTCCGGCATTGCCCAAAGCCGGCCGTCTCGCCGGCGGCTCGTCGCTATGGTCGCAAGGCGCTCAAGATTGAGCGTGTGCATGATCCCTGTTCCCGGCGGGTGAACCCGAAAGTCGGAAAGGGTATTCGTGGCCCACTTCATGAAACTATAGCGCTCGGCGTTTCGCTCGTATTCCCGTTTCATGTTGTGTTCGAGCGCCTCCGACATGCCGAAGGCGTCCACGGCAATAGAGTGATCGGTGGAGACGTCAACCGGAACGACGGGATTGAGAAGCGCAGGATCACCTCCAGCTTCCGCCAACGCCGAACGCATGCCGGCGATATCGACCAGGGCTGGGCCGCATGTCGTGTCGTGCATCAGGATACGGTTCGGCAGGAATGGTATCTCCACCTCGCTGCTGCCGCTGTTCAACCAGTCGATGATCGCCCGTTTCGAAGCCTGAGCGTCATCACCGCCGGTCCTGAGCACATTCTCCAGCAGGATTCTTTGGATATAGGGGAGCCTGTCCAGGCACTCGCCAGCTTCTCGGCGCAAATCGACAAAGGCATAGTCAGCGCCGTTTGACTGAAGCTGATCGATCAGAACCATCCCGGGAAACTCTCCTGCTGTCGTTTGTTGGACATCCGCCGCGGACATCGTCCGGCTCACATCAAATCCGTGGACTTGCCTGCGATGAAGCCAGACCGCTGGCTGCCGAACGAAAATCCCAGTCCCTGCTCTTCAAGGAATCAACTTGACCTCACTGAACCATTATACTGCATTTTGTATCTTAAAAACCATTATTTGCTGATTGCTCCGCGCGCGCCCAGCAGATGCCGGCGCATCAAGGCGGCCGCCACCTCGTTGTCGCCCTCCTCAAGGCGGTCGAGAATTTCGAGATGCTCGCTGCATGTGACGGCCACGCGAACCGGGCCGTATTGCCAGTTGTAGTTCGACAGGCGTCGCAGTTGGTTTTGGCGCCTCATGGCCTCCTCGATATAACGGTTGCCGGAGGCAGCGCTGATGCCCAGGTGAAATTCCGCGTTCATCTCGAACAAGGTGACGCTGGAGGTTTCGACCCAGGGGGTTTCCATCATGGCTTTGTGCCGGACTTTCATCGAGCTTATCCATTCGGAAGGGAGAGAAAACTCAGGAGAAAGAATCGCAGCAGTCTCGATAAGCAGCCTGAAATTGTAACTTTCCTCCCTGGCGCGCGCATCCCGTACCGGGTCAAAAAACTGCCAGCCATACCCTTTTCTGCGCTGAAGGACGCCAAGGCCTTCCAGCTTGGTGAGTGCTTGCCGTACGGACGTTCGCTCACGCCCGGTCAGTCGCATCAACTCCAGTTCCGCAAACTGCTCAGCCAACAGGCCCTCTCTCCTCAGTCTGGCGATGGCCGACCAGGA
>NZ_AHZC01000134.1 GCF_000247475.1 Rhizobium sp. PDO1-076
CGCAAAAATCAGCTATCGCGGCCCAAAAGCAGAACCGCGTTGAGATCGCCACCTTTGACAGCTTTTTCACTACCAATGTGCTGAGGCCGCACGGACATCATTCGATGGGATGCAAAACAGCACCGTTTCTAGTGCACGGAAGTGAACCTTTCATGGGGGGCTTCACAATCAATCTTGGCAAGTTTCCCCAGAGCGCACATACACTCTCGGCAACATTCGATAGGGGGAACTGGGAGTTCTTTAGCTCATTCAAAAACAGCAAAACAAAGATCGACACCAAACTTGCCACCGCCCTGGTTAGCAGGCTCGGAAAGGTCGGCGCTTATACACACGAGTTCGGCCGCTATTGGTCTTATAAAGTTCTAACCGAGCAGGCTCATATTCTCAGAGCGCTCGCGCGCCGGTACCCGCAGATCGTCATCGATGAAGCACAAGATATTGGGCCTTCGCACGGAGCCCTCTTGGATATTCTAGCGGCCGCTGGATCCACCATCACCTT
Organism: Rhizobium sp. PDO1-076; assembly: GCF_000247475.1. Classification (GTDB taxonomy): domain Bacteria; phylum Pseudomonadota; class Alphaproteobacteria; order Rhizobiales; family Rhizobiaceae; genus Allorhizobium. The sequence continues at coordinate 500 of NZ_AHZC01000134.1, forward strand.
AGTCGGCGATGTGAACCAGGGGATTTTCGAGTTCAATGGAGCGGACGGTCGATTCCTAGCAAAATATCACCTGCAAAAGGATACTGACGCTCAGGAACTTACCATCAATTTTCGTTCCGTCCCCGATATCTTGAATGTTGCAAACTCGCTCGCCGGCAGAGATGACAAGCCAGACCGGGTTTCTCCCTCTCTACTGAATGGTGCGTTTTTCACGACGTTTCGACAGGATAAGCGCGATGATCTTTTAGATCTTTTCGGCGCCATGCTGAAGGCTGCCGGCGTTTCGCCGAAAAATTCAGTCGTCCTATGTCGCGGTAACGAGTGGGTCAATCACTGGAGAGGTGCTGAACCAGATCAGGGTCGCGGCTCAGCGAAATACTTTGCGCAAGCCGCAGTCCTGCGAGACCGCGTTGAAAATTATGACGCCGCCTTCACCATGCTTATTCGAGCCGTATTAGGCCTACTCGAAAAGCCCCCTGCAGATCTGGCTGGCCAACTACGCAAACCGGGCGCGGATCAAGAAGCACGCGCGATGAGGCGGGTCCTTTGGAAATTCCTCCGCGACGAAACAACGGGCCTTCCCGCAGCTTCGTTGCCCGCATCTACCCAATGGCAGCCTTTACTGCTCGCTCGGACCAAGGAGCTGCTCGAACAACTAACGACGATCTCCGGAATTTCCGCCGCGGGAAATATGGGCAACCGGCTATCTAAAGCCGGACTTTCCGCATCCCCCCTCGCAGAGCAGCAATCGACGACCCGAGGGACGGCCGCTCACTTCAGAGTTGATACCGTCCACGGGGTCAAGGGTGAGAGCATCGACGCAGTGATGTATGTCGCCAGCAAGGAGCATGCCCGGGAGCTTGTAGCCGGTCCAAAGACGGAGCTTGGGCGTATTGGCTACGTTGCGCTAACGCGCGCCCGCAACTTGTTTCTTCTCGCAATCCCCGAAGGGACCGAGAAGGATTTTGCGGCCCAGCTTGAGGCGCATGGCGTGAAACGCTATCCCTTCATGGACCACACGGGGGCCGTTTTGAACGAGTCCTGTAAAAATACGGGAACGTTGGGAACAGCTGGCCAATCCGAGGTCGAGACACGCGAAGAAAGCGTAGAAGCGGGTTACCACCTCCCGGCCGTCTGCGCGGCCCACTCGTCTCAGGAACCTACCGAATTTAACTCACCTCCAATCAGGGCGGACGTGACGTCCGAGATGCGTACAGCACGAACCGCGGAGGAACGCCCTGTCAAAACATGGACTCCACCAGAAACAGGGGAATGGTACCCCAGCTTTTCTGAGCTTTCAGCGCGGGAAATTGAGAACGTGGACTACCAGATCTCTGTGGTGAACAGAGACTCCATGGTCGCCGTGATTGCTCCCCATGGCGGTCATATTGAGCCCGGCACATCCGAGTTGGCTCAAGCAATAGCCGGAGAGGACCTCTCCATGTACATCTTCTCGGGCCTTCGACCTGGTCGCCACCATCGTGAGCTGCATATCACCTCAACGAATTTCGATGAAAAGCGGTGTCTCGACCTTCTTTCTCACACACACACACGGCGCTTGGAATTCACGGACGTTCGGATTGCGACGACCCAGAAACAATCTTCCTCGGAGGGAGGAACCTTGCGTTGAGAGCTCAGATTGCAGCTGAGCTTGAACGAGGTGGCTTCAAGTCCGAGTGCGATGGGCATCGGCTGCCTGGCGTCGAACCCAGAAATATTTGTAATCGCGGAACCTCATTGGCTGGTGTTCAATTGGAGGTCCCGCGCACTCTACGAGATCGTCTCGTTGCTGATGACCCTTTTAGGGCAGCGTTCGTTAAATGCGTACGTGCAGTTCTGCCTCCGATTAGGGAGCTGCAAGGTGACGGATGAAGGGAACTTTCTTGCGCGCAAGCTGGTCCTCACTGGACAGGGCAAGCAGTGGATTACTCAGTTCGACGACATAGACCAGGGCACCGCAATACTGTTGGCGAATTCGTTGACGCTTATCTCTCACACCGAATTCAGGAGAGAGCTTGAAAAGCTAGTTTTAGGCGCTGCTGCTGACGTAGAAGGACCAATTGCGCTTTTCGCAGTGCGCGAACTTCCAAAATTTTCTCCGGAAGAATCGTGGATGATGCCGCAAGTGCTGCCGCTTTATAGCTGTGCGAGCCTGAGCGAGGATGGCCGAAGCATCAGTTCAGTCGGCGCAACGGCTGATCTCGGCAGTGAAGCCATCATTGCTCACATGATCCGCCAGTTGGCGAGAGGCAATCCGGCGAAGTTCATCAATCACCCCACCCTCAACGAAATGCGCGACCGTGGGTGTCGAGCGGTCTTTGTAGTTGATGATTTTGTGGGTTCTGGAGGTCGGGTCCGCTCGTTTCTGGATAGCCTTTGGCTAGAGCCAACGTTGAAATCCTGGTGGTCAACGAAGCTCATCAGATTCAATGTGCTCGCGTACTCAGCAACTGACCACGGAACAAGATCTTTGCAACGCCTCAAGTGCTCACCTGCAATCTGTGTGCATCGCGATGCAACGTCATTCGAAACGCTGCCACTTAGCCTCGAGAAAAAGGAGCTGATCAGAAAACTTTGCAGGGACTATGGAGCGCGGGTGTTCAAGCGACGCAAGAACATGTGGTTTGGCTACAAGCAAGGCATGTGCTCCATTGTCTTCGAGCACGGATGCCCCAATAACACCCCCGCGATACTTTGGGATATGAAGGACGGAACGCCGAACTGGACAGGCCTGTTCCCGCACCGAGCTATTAGCAGCGAGATCGCGTCGGTCTTCCCACTTGAGATCGGCCGCGGCGACTCTGTCGCCACGCTGATGGACATAGGTCAAACCAAACTCGCGAAATCTGGTGCTCTCTCCCGGACTGGTGAGACCGGCCAGGTAATCCTGCTGGTCCTCTCGCTAATCGCCAAAGGCCATAGGAAACGAGCAACGATTTGCTTTGCTACCGGGCTGAGCACCAAAGACTGCGAGAGGATTATCGAACGATGCATAAAGTGGAAGTTTCTAACGCCACAACGGCGCTTGACACCACGAGGTTTGGCAGAGCTCGACGCTGCACGAAAATTCCGAGCACAAAGTCAAACTTCTGTTGATCGGGGCTCTGATTATTACTACCCTCAGCAGTTGAGACCGACCACATGTTGATTAGTGTTAGCAAGCAACGTCAGTTGCTTACGGTTGCCGCAAGGCAACCGTCGGGGCAAGGATTTCCTGCACCTCGTGATAAAGCTCAGGCTTGGCTGGAGACGAAGCACTCTGCAAGTCTCCTGCGTGTGCCTTGGGCAGCAGAGCGCTTCGTCGCCTGCGGCGACGCATCGGAGTAACAGCATGTGGTCGTCTCACCGGTACCGACTAGAAGCGCGTGAAAAGCAGCTCTCCGAGACTGTCATTCAAGCCGCGATATTGCAGTCCGAAAAGCTCATCACCGCCGATCCCGCCCTGCCATCTATCCTGTCGCTGAACCATTTGTCTGTCCGCTGCGGCATACCTTACTGGGAGTTGCGGGAGTTTGTGTCACGGCGGTCGATCGATAAGAATGAGCCATCGATGCCATACGAGAATTTCTCGATACGAAAGCGATCAGGAGGCCGCCGCTTCATCCATGTTCCGAACCGGCAGCTGATGGCGGTTCAGCGCTGGATCAACAACCATATCCTGCAAGACGTAAAGCCCCACATAGCAAGTCATGCTTTTTCGCGAAAAAGCTCGATCAAAAAATGTGCTCAAGTGCATTGCGGAAGTGCTTGGTTAATCAAACTCGACATTTCTGATTTCTTCGAATCTGTTTCTGAGATCCAGGTATTTCGCGCGTTCCAAGGAATGGGATATACCCCTCTCGTAGCATTCGAACTCGCACGAATATGCACCATAAGGACGCCGGCGCACAGTCCGCGCCAACATTTTAAGCAATGGCTAGTCAAAAAAGCCAACCATACGATCTACGCCTATAACGATCGATACTTAGGGTACTTGCCACAGGGCGCGCCAACCAGCCCTCTCCTCGCCAATCTTGTAATGCGTCAGTGCGACAAAGAGCTTTCTGAGGTCGCGGCACGATTTGGTATGAAGTACACCCGATACAGCGACGATCTGACCTTTTCGTCCCACGACCCTACTCTTGGTAGGGATCCATGTAGAGAGCTGATATTCGAAGCTTACTCCGTTCTGTCGCGTCCGGGATATCGACCCAATGCCAGAAAGAGCACGATCGTGCCGCCGTCAGCAAGAAAGTTGGTGCCGGGGCTAACGGTTGATGGCGCGGAGCCCGGACTGACGAAAGAGTTCAAAGATCGACTTCGCCAACACCTGTACTTCTTGGAAAAGCTTGGGCCAGTCGATCATGCGTTTAACCGAAAGTTCGACTCCGTCTGGGGTATGAAAGCTCACATCAAGGGTCTTATAGATTTTGCCAAAATGATCGAACCGAAATACGCGGCACTTTGCAGAGAGCGGTTCCAAAAGATCGATTGGCCCGTCTAGGTGTCTAGTTTGAACCGCGTCCAACGTCCAAGGCTCGCTGAACGAATGTCGGCTGGAGAATTGCGGCGTGAATCTTTTCAGACAGGTCGAGTTCCGAACAAGGCCTGCCTAAGCATCCGGCTCAAGAGATCTACGATCACGGAAAGACGCTGGCTGTTGTGATAT
>NZ_AHZC01000133.1 GCF_000247475.1 Rhizobium sp. PDO1-076
GTTGACGGCGCAAAGCTGGTCTTTGCTGCCACCGGCGATGCAGCGCTCGATCGCGATATCGTCGCGGCCGCGCGTGATGCGCGCATCCCCGCCAATGCCGTTGATCAGCCCGACTATTGTGACTTCTACACGCCTGCTCTGGTCAATCGCGCTCCGATCGCAGTGGCGATCGGTACAGAGGGCGTTGGGCCTGTTCTGGCGCAGATGATTCGTGCCGATATCGATCGGCTGCTGCCCCGTTCGCTGGGCAAACTGGGTCGTCTGGCCAATTCATACCGCGGTGCGGTCGATCGGTTGGTGCCCCGTGGCGTGGCTCGCCGTCTTTTCTGGCGTGATTTCTTCAAGGGCAAGGTCGCCGATTCGGTCGAGGCGGATGATGTCAGCCAGGCCCGCCGCGAGGCTACGCGACTGTTGCGAGCGACTGCTGCATCCGGGGTGGAGGGCCGCGTGTTCCTGGTCGGCGCCGGTCCGGGTGCTGAAGATCTGCTGACGCTGCGTGCGCACCGTTTGATGATGGAATGCGATGTCATCGTCTATGACGCACTTGTGCCGCGTGAAGTGGTCGATATGGGCCGGCGTGATGCCGACCGTATTCCGGTCGGCAAGCGCAAAGGCTGCCATTCCAAATCGCAGGACGAGATCAACGATCTGCTCGTCGAACTCGGTCGCGAGGGAAAGCGCGTGGTGCGCCTGAAATCCGGCGATCCGCTGATCTTTGGTCGGGCAGGGGAGGAAATGGCGGCGCTACGCGATGCCGGGATCCCTTATGAAATTGTCCCTGGCGTGACCTCGGCATTCGCCGCGGCTGCCGATTTTGAGCTGCCGCTGACGTTGCGCGGTGTATCGTCCTCGCTGGTCTTCACCACCGGTCACGATCTCAATGGTGATATTTTGCCGGACTGGGCCCGTCTTGCGCTGTCGGGCACAACGGTCGCCGTCTATATGGGTCGGACAGTTGCTGCTTCCGTCGCGGAACGGCTGATGGCCGCCGGCCTCGCAGAGGATACGACGGTCGCAGTCGTGGAGAATGCCGGCCGGCGTGACAGTCGGCGGATGCATGGCACCTTGAGGGAATTGCCCGGACTGGAGGCTCGAACGGAGCTGACCGGGCCGGTAATGGTAATCATCGGCGACGCTGTCGCCGGCGCCGACTTCAGCCGTTCCGAACCACTCGGAGCGCGCCAGTCGGCTGAACTTGAAAGCGTGAGGAACTGACCATGGCTGACAAAGTCTTGACCGCCAATCGGCTGACCGACGGGATCGCTGTCTGGCTTGATGCCAGCGGCCAGTGGACCGAACGTCTGCAGGATGCGTTTGTCGCGCGCCATGCGGAAGCTGTCGAGGCACTGGAAGTCGCCGGCAAGCAGGCTTTCGCCAGCAATCTCGTTGTCGATGTCAACATCATCGATATCGAAGAGAAAGACGGCCTTCTGCGTCCGCTGCGCCTTCGTGAACGCATCCGCGCCGAGGGTCCCACCATTGCTTATGCCGAGGGTCATGGTTATGCCGACCCCGCATTCATCGCCGCCTGAGGCCTGAGGTAAGACATGTATCGTTACGATGAATTCGACCACGCTTTCGTTTCGGCGCGCGTAGAGCAGTTTCGCGACCAGGTGAACCGCCGCCTCTCGGGAGAACTGGCCGAAGATGCCTTCAAGCCGCTTCGGCTGATGAACGGCGTCTATCTGCAACTGCACGCCTATATGCTGCGCGTCGCCATTCCCTATGGCACGCTGAACGCCAAACAGATGCGCATGCTCGCCCATGTCGCCCGCAAATATGATCGCGGTTATGGCCATTTCACCACCCGCCAGAACATCCAGTACAACTGGCCAAAATTGTCCGACACGCCTGATATCCTGAGCGAGCTTGCCAGCGTCGAAATGCACGCCATCCAGACCTCGGGCAACTGCATTCGCAACGTTACGGCCGACCATTTTGCCGGTGCTGCCGCTGACGAGGTCGCCGATCCGCGCCCCTACGCCGAGATCCTGCGCCAGTGGTCGTCGCTGCATCCCGAGTTTTCCTTCCTGCCGCGCAAGTTCAAGATCGCTGTTACCGGCGCCCCGAGCGACCGTGCGGCCATCCAGGTGCATGACATCGGCCTGCACCTGAAGAAGAACGAAGCGGGCGAACTCGGCTTTGCCGTCTATGTCGGCGGTGGCCAGGGCCGCACGCCGCTGATCGCCAAGAAGATCCGCGACTTTCTGCCGGAAGCTGACCTCCTGACCTATGTCACGGCGATTGTCCGCGTCTACAACCTCAATGGCCGCCGCGACAACAAGTACAAGGCTCGGATCAAGATCCTCGTGCATGAAACCGGCGCCGAGGAACTGACCCGTCAGGTCGAGGCCGAGTTCGACCAGATCCGCGACAGCGAACTGAAGTTGCCGGAGGCCGATATCCGGTCGATCGAAGCCTATTTCGCGCCGCCGGCACTTGCCGATCGTGCCGAAGGCTGGGAGGCCCTTGCCCGCGCCAAGAAGGCTGACGCAGCCTTTGCAGCTTGGGTTGGCCAGAACGTCCAGCCGCACAGCCATCCTGACTACGGCATGGTCACCATCTCCCTGAAGCCGATTGGCGGCACGCCGGGTGATGCATCGGATGCCCAGATGGATCTGGTTGCCGATATCGCCGAACGTTATGCCTTTGACGAGATCCGCGTCAGCCACGAGCAGAACCTGATCCTGCCGCATGTTGCCATGGGCGATCTCTACCCGGTCTATCAGGCACTGGAAAAGTCAGGTCTGGCCACCGCCAATGCCGGTTTGATCACCGACATGATTGCCTGTCCGGGCCTGGACTACTGCGCTTTGGCCAATGCTCGGTCGATCCCGGTGGCCCAGGAAATTTCGCTGCGCTTCGGCTCGCAGGCTCGCCAGGCTGAAATTGGTGAACTGAAGATCAAGATTTCCGGCTGCATCAATGCCTGCGGTCATCACCATGTCGGCCATATCGGCCTTCTGGGGGTCGAGAAGAAGGGTGCCGAACTCTATCAGATCACGCTCGGCGGTTCCGGTGACGAGAACTCGTCTATCGGTGAAATCATCGGCCGCGGCTTCGAGCCGGAAAAGGTGACCGACGCCATCGAGACCATCGTCGACACCTATCTCGGCCTGCGGCTTGATCCGAAGGAAACCTTCCTTCTGGCCTATCGTCGCGTCGGCCCAAAGCCGTTCAAGGATGCCCTCTACGGCGCGACGGCGGAAGCCGCGTAAGGATGATTGAGACCATGACCAAGATTTGGAAAGAAACCGGTTTCGTCGCCAAGGATGCCTGGGTCATCGAAACCGACGAGGTGAAGGCCGGCGAGGGCGAAACGCCGATCTATGCCCTCGACGCCTTTCTTGCCGCGGCAGCCGAGACAAATGGAGGTGGCTTGGGTGTTCTGGTCGCGCCGGCCGATGACGTGCAAAAGCTCGAACCGTATCTCGACCGCATTGCGCTGATTGCCATTGCCTTCCCGGCCTTCAGCGATGGTCGTGGTTTCAGCCATGCCGCCCTGCTGCGCGAACGCCTTGACTATCAGGGTGAATTGCGTGCCGTCGGCGACGTGTTGATCGATCAGGTGCCCTTGATGCTGCGCACCGGTTTTGACAGTTTTGCCGTGACCAACGAGACCGCGTTGAAACGGCTGGACGAACACTGTCTGATGGGCGTTGCCCAGCAATATCAGCCAACGGCCCGGTCTTCCAAGACGGTTGCCGGCTTTAGCTGGCGTCGGATCGGCTCGACCGGCGCCTGAAACATAATAAATAGCCTATGTGATGGTGGCGATTTGACCGGGGTCAAGGACGCTGCCTTTGCTTTCAGGCATCCCATGGCTGCAAAAACTGCATGCCGGCTGAATTGTGGAATGGCGAAGTCTGCTTTATAGGCTGCCCCACGCGACCGAACGATAGGACCGACAGCCTATGAATGCTCTTGTGAAGACCGACAATGCCGAAATGATCGTACCCGACGGCGTCTATGCCGAAACGGTCCTGAGCGTGACGCATTATACCGACCATCTGTTCCGCTTCCGCATGACCCGGCCGGCGGGTTTTCGCTTTCGCTCGGGCGAATTCGCCATGATCGGCCTGATGGTTGAGGGAAAGCCGATCTACCGGGCTTATTCCATTGCCAGCCCGTCCTGGGACGAAGAACTCGAATTTTTCTCGATCAAGGTTCAGGATGGTCCGCTGACCCAGCACCTGCAGCGGATCCAGCCGGGTGACAAGGTCCTGATGCGCAAGAAGTCGACCGGCACGCTGGTGCTCGACGCGCTGACCCCCGGCAAGCGGCTCTATATGTTTTCGACCGGTACCGGGATCGCGCCATTCGCCAGCCTGATCCGTGATCCGGAGACCTATGAAAAGTTCGAGGAAGTCATCCTCACCCACACCTGCCGCGACGTTGCCGAACTGAAATACGGTTTCGACCTTGTCGAGGAAATCAGGAACCATGAATTCCTGGCAGAACTCGTCGGCGACAAGCTGAAGCACTATGCGACCGTGACGCGCGAAAACTATCCGTTCATGGGCCGTATCACCGACCTGATGGAAAACGGCAAGATGTTTGCCGATCTCGGTGTGCCGGCGCTCGACCCGGCGATTGACCGCGGCATGATCTGCGGCTCGACAGCCATGCTGAAGGACACCAAGGCGATCCTTGAAAAGGCAGGCCTGACCGAAGGCGCGAACAACAAGCCAGCCGAATTCGTCATCGAGCGCGCCTTCGTCGGCTGAGTTCGAAACCTTAATGACTGTGACGAAAACGCCCGGCTTGTCCGGGCGTTTTCAATAAAGCGTGTCAGAGGAAGGCGTCAGTTTTCGCTGAGGTAGCCTATCAGGTTGGCCGTCGCGCGTTCAGCCTCGACGCTTTTATCCTGCTGGATAGCGCGGATCACCGCGACATGCAGCGCCACCGACCGGTCCATCTTTTCCACGGTCGCGGTGCTGTACCAGAGGCGTCTCGAATGCGTCTGCAGCGGCGCAAGCGCGGTGGTCAGGAAACAGTTCGGACAGGCGCTCTCGATCAGCACGTCGAAAACCTTGTCGGCCCTGAGGAAGGCATCGAAATCGCCGGCAGTCGCCGCGGTCGTCATGGCGGTGGCGCACTCGACAAGGGCGGACTTGACCTCGGCACTGGCAGATTCGGCCGCAAGCCGTACGGCATAGGGTTCGAGGCGTAAGCGAACCGCCATGATTGCGCGATGATCGTAGGGTTTGATCTCGGAGATCTGTAGCCCGACACGCGGACGGATCAACATCAGACCCTGCCATTCGAGTTTTTGAATGGCCTCCCTGACCGGCGTGCGCCCGAAACCAGAGGCCTCGATCAGTTCCCTTTCGCTGACCGTAGCACCCGGCTTGAGCCTTAGCATGACGATTTGCCGTTCAAGCTCCAGATAGGCGAGGTGGCTTTGCGAGGGGCTTTTTTTCTGCATGCGCGCTCCACTGATATACCAAGCTGTTGCATGTCGCAGATGCAATGGCAAGCAAGGCTAATATATCAAGCCCGCGGTCTGCGTTGATCCCGCCTGGAACGAGGTTTGGAATTTATGGCATTATTCGTGCCGCAAAGCCTCGATCGGGTTCAACTGCGCTGCGCGTCTCGCTGGAAAATAGCCGAAGACCATGCCGATGATTGCCGAGAAGGCAAAGGCCAGCAGAACGATCGACGGACTGGCGACAAACGGCACCGACATCAGGCTGACGGCCGTATAGGCGATCGTAAGCCCCAGCACTATGCCTACCACGCCGCCAAACACGGAGAGCGTCACGGCCTCGACGAGAAACTGCATCAGCACCTGGCTTTCCACTGCGCCTATCGCCAGCCGGATACCGATCTCGCGCGTCCGTTCGGTTACCGAAACCAGCATGATGTTCATGATGCCGATACCACCGACGAGCAGCGAAACAGCCGCCACGGCGCCGAGCAGGCCGGTCATCAATGTTGTCGTACCGGTCAGGGTGGCCGCCATCTGCGTCATGTCGTTGACGCTGAAATCGTCTTCGCGCCCGGCAACGATCTTGCGACGCTCCCTCAGCAACAATTCGACGCTGGCCTGTACCTTTGAGGTCGAGACGCCGTTTTCGGCCGACAGCATGATGCTGGAGACATCCTGCGATCCGCCGATTCGCCGCTGGAACACCTTGAGCGGCATCATCACAACATCGTCCTGGTCGCTGCCCATGCCGCTCTGGCCTTTTTTCGACAGCGTGCCGATGATCTCGCAGGCGACATTGTCGACTCGGATAGTCTGGTCTAGCGCCGGCGTCGAGCCGAACAGCTTGGAGCGCACAGTCTCCCCGATCAGGCAGACCGCCTGTCCACCGCGTTCTTCCGAGGCCAGGAAGGTACGGCCGGTTGCCAGCGTCCAGTCCTGAGCAACAAGATAGTCGCCGACCGTGCCCACAATGGTTGTTGCCCGGCTCTCTCCGCCGAAAATCACCGTCTGGCTCGATTGGTTGACGCCGGCGACAGCCCGCAATCCGCTGATCTGGTCGCGGATGGCTTCGACGTCGCGCTCGGAAAACTTCTTCGCATCGGCGCTGGCACGACCGGGACCGAACTGGCCGGGGCGGACAAACAGGAGATTGGTCCCGAGTTTGGAGATTTCCGACGTCACCTGTGCGGTCGTACCATTGCCGATCGTCACCATGGCGATGACAGCTGCAACACCGATCACGACCCCAAGCACGGTCAGGAACGATCGCAGCAGGTTGCGTGTGATGGCGCGAAGCGCAAGCTTGATCGTCTCAGTGAACATCGTCCGCCACCTCCGTTGTCTTGCTGTCGGACTGAAGATGCCCGTCGACAAAGCGCAGGGTGCGCTTGGCGTAGGCCGCGATGTCATCCTCATGCGTGACCATGATCACGGTGATCCCACGATCCCGGTTCAGCGACGTGATCAGGTCCATGATTTCGCGACTGGTGCGGGTGTCGAGATTGCCGGTGGGTTCATCTGCCAGCAGGATTGCCGGTTTGGTGACAATGGCGCGTGCGATCGCGACGCGTTGTTGCTGTCCGCCGGACAATTCCTGTGTGGTGTGGTTCTCGCGGCCAGCAAGGCCGACCTGGGCTAGCGCCTCGAGCGCCAGCTTGCGCCGCTCTCGCGCATCCATGCCACGATAGATCAGCGGCAATTCCACATTTTCCACAGCCGAGGTGCGCGCCAGCAGGTTGAAACCCTGGAAGACGAAGCCGAGCATGTGCCGACGCAGCAAGGTGTATTGCGATCGGTCAAACCCGGTCGTTTCCATGCCCTGGAACAGATACTGGCCCGAGCTTGGCACGTCGAGGAAGCCGAGAATGTTCATCGCGGTGGATTTGCCCGAACCCGATGGACCCATGATGGCGACGAATTCATGCGCCTCGATCGTCAGGTCAAGGCTGTCCAGGGCGCGGATCGTGGCCTCGCCGCGCCCATAGAGCTTGGAGATCTGGCGAAACTGGATCAGGGGAGCCGGGGCCATGGGGCGTCCTCAGCTCTTCTTTTCGGTGGAATCGGTCACCAGTTGATCGCCTTCGATTATATCGCCTTTCACCAGCACAGTGTTTTGACCATCACTGGCTCCGATCTCGACATTGACGGCGGCAGGCATACCATTGCGCAGGACCCAGACCGTGCGTTCGCTGCCGGTTGGCTGGGCGGTGGTTAGCGAGCCCATGCGCGGTGGGCGGAACAGGCTGAAGATGCCGCTGCCACCACCTGTGCGGGTGGCGACAACCGGCGGCGAATAGCGCAGCGCTGCGTTGGGAATGAGGAGCTGTCCGGAAAGCGCCTTCACCACGATATCGGCCGTCGCCGTCATGCCCTGGCGCAGCACCATGTCTTCATTGCGCACCGATAGGATTCCTTTATAGGTCACGACATCATTGACGGTCTCCGAGGCATAGCGCACCGAGGTGATTTCCGCCGGAAACCGTTGATCTGGGAAGGCATCGACGGTGAATGTCGCCGTTTGACCGACGGCCACCTGTCCGACATCGGCTTCGTCGATCGACACCTGCAGTTCCATTTCCCGCAGATCGCCGGCCAGCGTGAACAGGGTCGGTGCCTCCAGGGAGGCAGCGACGGTCGCACCGGGATCGACGTCGCGCGCAAGCACGATCCCGTCTATCGGCGAGACGATGGTCGCCTTGCTCAGCGATAGCTTCGACTGCTCGAGCGTGGCTTCGGCAGCAAGCACATTGGCCTCGGCACTCGCCTTGGTCGCCTCTGCAGCGTCATAGTTGTAGATTGCCGAATCCAGATCCTGCTGGCTCGATACACGGCTCGTGACCAGCGCCTTTTGCCGGTCGAGGCTTACCTTGGCAGACAGTCGGTCGGCTTCAGCCTTGGAAACACTGGCTTTCGCCGCCGCCAGCGCTGCTTCCGAACCTTTCAGTTCCGCCGTCAGCTTGTCTGTGTCGAGCCGCGCCAGCACTTCGCCCTTGGTCACCTGGGTGTTTTCCGCAACCAGCACCTCGCGCACAGTGCCGGACTGCTCGCTCGACACATCGACCTGCACTGTCGGTTCGACCGAACCCGTGGCGGTGACCATCACGGTGAGATCGCCCTTTTTCACCTCGGCGGTGGCATAGGTATAGGACGCAGTGCGCGTCGTCAGTGCATAGATGCCATAGGCGGCACCCGCGATGAGCAGCAGCGTGACAATCTTGAGGATCCAGCGAGGTTTTTTTCCACGCGGTGCGCCGATCAGCGCCTTCAGCTCCTCTACATTCGGGCCAGGGTCTTTGGAGCGGCTGTCTGTGTCGATCGTCACGAAGGCACCATTGTCATGTTGTTGCGCGGAGAGGATGCCGCTTCCCGCAGTTTTCATCTTGATTGAAATCAATTGCCGGGCGGCCTGCCGCTTCTGGTTGCGGTTTTTCCACGGATCGCGACAAAACCCCAGTGAATAATTGGTAAGGTTCGAACGGCGGCCGTTTGCACCGATCCGTTTGTATTCACATGAAAATGCTCAGGATGAAGGTCGCCAGAACGGCGATGCCGACGACGCCGAAAAAAGCGATCACTCCCAGTTCCGCCAAGGTCGGATCCTTGCGCATGCGCCGCAGCGTGCCCTCCAGCCGCGCATCCTCCTGACGCAGCACCATCTGCGTATCGGCAAGCTCGATCACGGCCGATATCACCTGCTCGACATCCCATCCCGCCCTGACACCGCGATTGACCATGTCGAGAAAGGCATCCTCCATCGCCTCCTGACACTCAATCGGGTGTACGGGATCTGATCTCTCAGTTTTTGGCGCGCGGATATGAGCCATGGATTTTTGCACTTCAGGAGCAATGGGCGTAATGTGGGGGTCGAAACACTGAGATCGGACTACACGGCCATGGCGGTCTGGTCCAGCGGTGAAACGGCAATGCCGCCAGCCATCCGGCGGAGAACCGGATGCTATAGCGTCTTCACGGCAACGGCCTGAGCCGAACACACTGATCTGATGATTGGGACTGGGCGAAGTTGGGAAGTGGTGAGAGGCGTGGGACTCGAACCCACGACCCGCGCATTAAAAGTGCGCTGCTCTACCAGCTGAGCTAGCCTCTCACACCATGTCCATCGCGCGACATTCCGACCATAAACCGCATCAAGCAGTCTAAAAATCATTGCTCAAACTGGCTGAGCCACGCTCCTCCATACAGGGTTTGTGCCCCGCCTTTGGAAGTGCGCGGAACATAGGCAGGCGACTCCATCCGGTCAACCGGAAAAATGCGTTCTCCGCAATGAAAAAGTCCTTTTGTCGCAACGAACGCAAAGGTGATTGGCAAGCCCCCTTTCTGCCGGATAGGAAAGGCGCCAATCCGTTTGCCGAATTTCATTCACTGTGGAGTTGCGTGTGTCGATCGCCGAGATTTCTTTCGTCAGCGCGCTTCTGGCGGGAGCTCTGTCCTTTCTCTCGCCCTGTGTTCTGCCGCTGGTGCCGCCCTATCTCTGTTACATGGCCGGCATTTCCGTCGATCAGTTCCGTGCCGGTGAAGAGACGCAGAATGCCGCCGCCCGCCGCACGGTTTTCCTGACATCGCTCGTCTTCACCCTTGGCTTTGCCACGGTCTTCGTCGCGCTCGGCGCTGGTGCCTCGACCATTGGCGGCCTGTTGCGCCAACATCTCGACCTGCTCGCCAAGATCGGCGGCGCCATCATCATCGTCATGGGCCTGAATTTCCTCGGTGTCTTCCGTCTTGGCTTCCTGTCGTCCGAAATGCGATTCGCGGGCGGCGGCAAGCCGGCGACCCTGTCGGGCGCCTATGTCATGGGGCTTGCCTTTGCCTTCGGCTGGACCCCGTGTATCGGTCCGGTCCTCGGGGCGATCCTCGGCGTCGCGGCCTCCAAGCAGACGGTGGGTGACGGCGCGCTTCTGCTCGCCATCTATTCCCTCGGGCTTGCCGTGCCATTCTGGATAGCGGCCGGTTTCTCCGGTGCCTTCATGCGATTCCTGGCGCGTTTCCGCCACCATCTCGGCCTGGTCGAGAAGATTATGGGCGGATTGCTGGTGGCGACGGGGCTTGCCTTCATCTTCGGCTACATTTCCGACATGGCCATCTGGTTTCAGCAAACCTTTCCAATCCTGTCGCAAATCGGCTAAGTCCCGATCAGGCTCATGCCTGCTTGCCGAGGAAGGCGCCGCCATGCAAGCGCCGGCCATGCAAGCGACGGGACGGCGCGATAGGAAGAGAGACTTTGCCGATGGCTGACATTGTCGCGCTGGTGCTGCCCTTTTTCGGACTGATCCTGATCGGCTATGTGTCCGGCAAGGTTGCCGACCATTCCGCCGGTGCGCTCGGTTGGCTGAATTTTTTCGTGATCTACGTCACATTGCCGGCCCTGTTCTTCAAGCTGGTCTCACGCACGCCGATCGAAGAACTCACCCGCGTGGATTTCATCGCCGCCGCCCTTGCGTCCACCTATACGATCTTCGTGCTGGTCTTTGCCATCGGCCGCTACATCCGCGGCAACACGGTTGCCGAATGCACCGTCCAGGCGCTGGCCGGTTGTTATGGCAATATCGGTTATATGGGGCCCGGCCTGGCGCTGCTTGCCTTTGGTGAGAAGGCGGCCGTGCCGGTGGCCTTGGTCTTCTGCTTTGAAAATGCAGCGCATTTCATCGCGGCTCCGGCCCTGATGGCCTTTGCCGGCGGCGACAGGCGGCCGCTCCTGCATCTGGCGCTCGATGTGGCGCGCAAGATCGTCACGCATCCCTTCATCATCGCAACACTGGTCGGCTTCGTCGCCGCGGCCTTTGCCTTCGAACCACCCGTCGCCCTGCAAAGGCTGATCGATTACCTGGCGCAGGCAGCCGCACCATGTGCGCTGTTTGCCATGGGCGTGACCTTGGCGTTGCGGCCGCTCAAGCGCATCCCGGTCGAGATCGGCTATATCGTGCCGATCAAGCTCGTGCTGCATCCGATCCTGGTCTATGTCGTCTTGAGCTTCGTCGGCAATTTCGATCCGCTCTGGCTCTACACGGCAATCCTGCTTGCCTCGCTGCCAACAGCCACCAATGTCTTCGTCATCGGCCAACAGTATGGCGTCTGGCAGGAGCGTGCCTCGGCAACGATCCTGATCACCACGGTGATCTCGGTTTTTTCCGTCTCAGCGCTGCTGTTTGCGATCAAGAGTGGCGTCTTACCGCCGGATCTTTTCCCGTAACACGTGCGGCAGGCTTTTCAGTCCGCGACCGGGTGCCACGCCTTCCTGCATGACCAGATTGCGCAGCGGTGCAAAACTTGCCAGCACCTGCAGGCCCGCCGCCCGCATCATCTGCACCGGCAGCAGGCCAGAGAGCAGCGAGCGGTTCAAAAGGTCGACGCTGACGGTCCGGCTGGAAATATCGAGCCGCCGCTTGCGGTCGAAGCGATCACCGGCCGTGGCCTTGATCTGATCGCCGTTGCGGTCGATCAGGATGTCTTCGAGCGCTGCAATATCACGAAGGCTGAGATTGAGCCCCTGTGCACCGATCGGCGGGAAGGCATGACCTGCTTCGCCGATGAAGGCCGCGCGGCTCCGGCCGTAGTGGTTGGCAGTCATACCCGACAGCGGCCACGCCTGAACTCCATCTTCAACGGTCACCTTGCCGAGCAGTGACTGCATCCGGCTTTCCACCTCTGCCGACAGGCCAGCCGTATCGAGGGCGAGCAGGCGCTCGGCTTCGGTGGGTGTAACGACCCAGACAAGGCTGGAGCGCAGGCCCGGCAGAGGCACTTGTGTGAATGGACCCGATTCCGTGTGGAACTCGGTCGAGGCGTTCTGGTGCGGCAGCGTGTGGCCAAAGTTCAATACCACGGCCGTCTGCGGGTAGGACCAGGTCTTTACCCCGACGCCGGCGCTGTCGCGGGTTTTCGACTTGCGGCCATCGGCGCCGATGACGAAGTCCGCCGTGATGATCTCGTCCTTCGGCAGGCTCACGCTCACAAGATCCTCGGCGATCTCGATCGCGTCTGCCGCCACGGAAAAGCGCTCGATCATCGGTTCCGTCGAAACGGCCTGCGAAAGCGCTGCAACCAGCGCGGCATTCGGAATGTTGAAGCCGAAGGCCGGAAGGTCGATTTCGGCGCTGCGGAAGGCAACCGTCGGCGCGCGCAGCAGGCGCTTTGTCCCGTCGATAATCTGCATCGTCGACAGTGCTGCCGCCTCGTTCCGCAGGTCGGTCCAGAGGCCGAGGCGCTCCATCATCGTCAGCGATTGATGCATCAGCGCGGTGGTTCGCCGGTCCAATCCATTGGGCTGCGGACCGATCAGCGCCACGCGCCGGCCGCCGCGCGCCATGGCGATGGCGGCGATCTGGCCGGCAGGGCCAGCACCAATGATGGCGATGTCGTAGTGTTTCATGGTCTTCGCGTCCAATCAGGAAAACTCATCTGCTATTTAGAGCGCTTGGCCGGCGAAATCCATGGGCCGTTTTGGCGCAGTCCGTCCGTCCATGCTTGTCTTGGCGCGGTCGTTGTTTTTGCGGTAAAACCGGCCGCATTTTCTGTCCTCTGTTGCAAATGACAGGATTTCATCGGATACCGAGGTCACCGGACGGCTGATAGCTTGGAGCAGGGATGAAGATCTTCAATTACAAACGGGTTCCCTACGCGGAAATCCGCGCGTTTTCGGTCCACATCCTGACCGCGTCGGGTTCATTTCTGGCTTTTCTGGGCGTGGTTGCAGCGGCTGAACATCGCTTCGTCGATATGTTCTGGTGGCTTGGCTTGGCGCTTCTGGTCGACGGCATCGATGGCCCGATCGCGCGCAAGGTACGCGTCAAGGAAGTGCTGCCCAACTGGTCGGGCGATACGCTCGACAATATCATCGACTACGTCACCTATGTTCTGCTGCCGGCATTTGCCCTCTATCAGAGTGGCATGATCGGTGAACCCTGGTCCTTCGTCGCCGCCGGCCTGATCGTGGTTTCCAGCGCGATCTATTACGCCGACATGGGCATGAAGACGGATGAATATTTCTTCTCAGGCTTTCCCGTGGTCTGGAACATGTTGGTCTTTACGCTCTTCGTTATCGATGCGAGCGCGACAACGGCGCTTGTTGCTGTTCTGGTCTCGGTCTTCCTGACCTTCCTGCCGATCTATTTCCTTCATCCGGTCCGCGTCAAACGACTGCGTGGGCTCAACATGGTGGTGTTTCTGCTCTGGTGCGCCTTTGGCGGATATGCGCTTCTGTTGCATTTCGACACCCCGTCCTGGGTCGTTGCAGGCACGGTTATCACGGGTCTTTATCTCTACCTGATCGGCGGAATCCTGCAGTTTTTCCCGAGCCTTGGACGCTCCGCAGACTAGTGCTGCAACCT
This sequence comes from Rhizobium sp. PDO1-076, assembly GCF_000247475.1. Classification (GTDB taxonomy): domain Bacteria; phylum Pseudomonadota; class Alphaproteobacteria; order Rhizobiales; family Rhizobiaceae; genus Allorhizobium. Next base: position 13,774 of record NZ_AHZC01000133.1, read on the forward strand.
TGCCTGCGCAAAACCAAAAAAAACTCCTGCCTATATATTGTGCGGCGCGGCAAACCGGTTATGAATTGAGCTTCGGACCGGGCGCAAGACCCGGCCTGGGAGCTTGGCAATGCAAGGGGGACATGTGGCGAACGACCAATCGACAGGCGAATTGCCGCTTCTGTCCGTGCGTAGCCTCAGCAAGCTGTTCGGCAGCTTCAAGGCCTGCGACGGCATCGATCTCGATATCGGCCACGGTGAGATCCACGCGCTTCTCGGCGAAAATGGCGCGGGAAAATCCACCCTCGTCAAGATGCTGTTCGGCATCCTCGCCCCGTCGGCGGGTTCGATTTCCTGGCAGGGGACAGACACGCTGGTCGCCAATCCGGCAGCGGCCCGCCGTCTTGGCATCGGCATGGTGTTTCAACATTTTTCGCTGTTCGAAGCACTGACGGTTGCGGAAAACATCGCTTTGTCGCTCGACGAGAAGATCTCAATTGCGGACCTGTCGAAGAAGGCGGCCGAACTCTCGATCGCCTATGGTCTGCCGCTCGATCCCGACGCCCACGTTGCCGATCTGTCGGTCGGTGAACGCCAACGCATCGAGATCGTTCGCGCCCTCCTGCAAAATCCCAAGCTGATCATTCTTGATGAGCCGACATCGGTTCTGACGCCGCAGGAAGCCGATCGCTTGTTCGAGACCTTGTTCAAGCTGAGGGCCGAAGGCCGCTCGGTTCTGTATATCAGTCACAGATTGGAAGAGGTTCAGCGCATTTGCGACCGGGCGACTGTCCTGCGTCATGGCAAGGTTACCGGCGTCTGCGATCCGCGCCAGGAAACTCCAGCTTCGCTCGCCCGCATGATGGTCGGTGCCGAGGTTGCCGGCGTCGAAAAAGTCGAGCCGCCGGCCGACGGCGCCCTGCAGCTTGAAGTCACAAGCTTGTCGGTAAGCCCTCGCTCACCCTTTGCCATGCCGCTCAAGTCTGTGTCGATGACGGTGCGTGCCGGCGAAGTTCTGGCGATCGCCGGTGTTGCCGGCAATGGACAGAGTGAACTGTTTGATGCGCTGTCGGGCGAATATCCGGTCGAAAGCGCCGATTCGATCCGCATTCGCGGCCAATCCGTCGGCCGCCTCGGCATCAATGCACGCCGTCTGCTCGGCGCCGGCTTCGTTCCCGAGGAGCGTCATGGCCATGCCGCCGTGCCGGCGATGAGCCTTTCGGAGAACCTGTTCCTGTCGCGCAATGCCTCCGATCGCAAGGCTTACCTCGCCGGCGGAAAACTTGGGTTGATTCGCCACGGCCTCGTGCAACAGGCGGCACGCCGCATTTCGGAAATGATGGATGTGCGCAAGAGCGGCGATGATCCAGCCGCAGGCTCGCTGTCGGGTGGCAATCTGCAGAAATTCATCGTCGGGCGCGAACTCGACCGCCAGCCGTCCGTACTGGTCGTCAACCAGCCGACCTGGGGTGTCGATGCCGGTGCGGCAAGCCGTATCCGCCAGGCGCTGGTCGATCTCGCCAAGAGTGGTTCGGCGGTCGTGGTGATCAGCCAGGATCTCGACGAAATCTTTGAAGTGGCGACCAGCATTGCGGCGATCTCCGAGGGAAAACTGTCTCAGGCCCATCCGGCCGGCAGCATGAACCGTGAAAAGATCGGCATCCTCATGGGTGGCATGCATGGTTTGGAGACAGCGCATGCGCATTGAACTTGAACGCCGCCCGCGCCAGTCGGCGCTGTTTGCCATTGTGTCGCCCTTGCTGGCACTGGCGCTTACGGTCGTCTTTGGCGGCATCATGTTTGCGCTGCTCGGCAAGGATCCTGTTTCTGCGCTTTACAGCTTTTTCATCGAACCGCTTCTCGAGGTCTGGTCGCTGCATGAACTGGCAATCAAGGCCGGTCCGCTGATCCTGATCGCTGTCGGCCTCTCGGTCTGTTACCGCTCCAACAACTGGAATATCGGCGCAGAAGGCCAGTTCACCGTCGGCGCGATCACCGGTTCGCTTCTGCCGATCGTCTTCTACGAATGGCATTCGCCATTGCTGCTTCCGCTGATGATGGTCATGGGCGCGCTGGGTGGCGCCGCCTATGCCGGCATTCCGGCACTGCTCAAGACCCGGTTCAACACCAACGAGATTCTAACCAGCCTGATGCTGGTCTATATCGCCCAGCTTTTCCTCGACTGGCTGGTGCGCGGCGCTTGGCGTGATCCGGGCGGCTACAACTTCCCGCAGAGCCGCAGCTTTGTCAGCGAAGCCGTGCTACCGGAAATCCTCTCCTCGTCCGGCCGCGCCCATTGGGGTTTTGCCTTCGCGCTGATTGCCGCGGTCGCCGTCTGGCTGATGATGCGCTACACGCTGAAGGGCTTTCAGATCGTCGTCCTCGGCCAGTCCGAGCGGGCAGGGCGTTTTGCCGGCTTCTCCTCGCGCGGCATGGTCTGGTTCTCGATGTTGTTTTCCGGTGCACTGGCCGGTCTCGCCGGCATTTCCGAAGTCTCCGGCTCCATCGGCCACCTGCAGCCGTCGATCTCGCCCGGCTATGGCTTCACCGCGATCATCGTCGCCTTCCTCGGACGTCTCAATCCGCTCGGCATCGTCGCCGCGGGGCTGGTGTTGGCACTGACCTATCTGGGTGGTGAGGGCGCGCAGCTGTCGATCGGCGTTTCCGACAAGGTGACCCGCGTTTTCCAGGGGCTGCTGCTGTTCTTCGTGCTCTCCTGCGACACGCTCATTCTCTACAAGGTGCGCATCGTCTTTGATCGTGGCCGCAAGCTTGCCGGCAGGAGCGCATCATGATTATTGAAGCGATCCTGCTGACCGTCATCACCGCCTCGACGCCGCTGGTCATCGCTGCGCTCGGCGAACTGGTCACCGAGCGCTCAGGCGTGCTCAATCTCGGCGTCGAAGGCATGATGATCATCGGCGCCGTCTGCGCCTTTGCCGCAGCCCAGGCATCCGGCTCTCCCTTCATCGGCGTTCTGGCAGGTGTTGCGGCGGGGGCGGCCTTCTCGTTGCTCTTCGGCTTCCTGACGCTCACCCTGGTGGCAAATCAGGTCGCCACCGGCCTCGCCCTGACCATTCTCGGCCTGGGCGTCTCCGGCATGGTCGGCGAGAGCCTGGTCGGCGTGCCCGGCGTCAAGTTGGCCCCGATCGCCATTCCCGTGCTGGCCGACATCCCGATTGTCGGGCCGCTGTTCTTCAAGCAGGACATCATCTTCTATCTGTCGATCGCCCTGGTGGTCGGGGTCAACTGGTTCCTGTTCAAGAGCCGTGCCGGCCTGAAACTGCGTGCCATCGGCGACAGCCATGGTTCGGCCCATACACTGGGCCTGCCGGTCATCCGCACGCGGTATCTCGCGGTCATGTTCGGCGGCGCCTGTGCCGGTCTTGCCGGCGCCCAGCTGTCGCTGGTCTACACACCGCAATGGGTGGAAAACATGTCTGCCGGTCGCGGCTGGATCGCGCTGGCGCTGGTCGTCTTTGCCGCCTGGCGGCCTTGGCGCCTGCTGGCCGGCGGCTATCTCTTCGGCGCCGTGACCATCGGCCAGCTGCATGCCCAGGCCTTCGGCATCGGTCTTCCCTCGCAGTTTCTCTCGGCGCTACCCTATGCCGCGACCATTGTCGTCCTGATCATTATCTCCCATAATCGGCGCACGACGCTGATCAATACACCGGCGTCCCTGGGCAAGCCCTTCGTGCCGGATCGTTAAACGAAAACAAAAGCTTCAATCTAACCAGACAGGGGTACATCATGAAGAAATTTCTCCTCGCGCTTGCCGCCTCGGCAGCAGCGCTTGCTGCGGTCGCAGCACCGGCCTCCGCCCAGGACAAGACGAAGATCTGCTTCGTCTATGTCGGCACCAAGACCGACGGCGGCTGGACCCAGGCGCATGACATCGGCCGCCAGGAACTGCAGGCCCATTTCGGCGACAAGATCGAGACGCCGTTCCTGGAAAGCGTTCCGGAAGGACCAGACGCCGAGCGCGCCATCGAGCGCATGGCCCGTTCCGGCTGCGCGATGGTCTTCTCCACCTCGTTTGGCTTCATGGATGCGACGCTGAAGGTTGCCGAAAAATTCCCGGACGTGAAGTTCGAACATGCGACCGGCTACAAGACAGCGGCCAATGTCGCGACCTACAACTCGCGCTTCTATGAAGGCCGCTTCATCAACGGCCAGATCGCCGGCAAGATGTCGAAGAAGGGTGTAGCCGGCTACATTGCGTCGTTCCCGATCCCGGAAGTGGTGGGCGGCATCAATGCCTTCCTGCATGGTGCGCGTACAGTGAACCCTGAATTCAAGTTGAAGGTCATCTGGGTCAACACCTGGTTCGACCCCGGCAAGGAAGCCGACGCAGCCAAGGCGCTGATCGACCAGGGCGTTGACATCCTGACCCAGCATACCGACACCACGGCACCGATGCAGGTTGCACAGGAACGCGGCATCCAGGCATTCGGTCAGGCGTCTGACATGATTGCCGCTGGTCCGACCGCCCAGCTCAGCTCAATCGTCGACACCTGGGGCGCCTACTATATCAAGCGCACTCAGGCCGTGATCGACGGCACCTGGGCCAGCCAGCAGACTTTCGATGGTCTCAAGGACGGTATCCTGACCATGGCGCCGTTCACCAATATGCCGGACGACGTCAAGGCGATGGCAACAGACACCATGACCAAGATCAAGGCAGGCGAACTGAAGCCCTTCACGGGCCCAATCAACAAGCAGGATGGCACGCCGTGGCTGAAGGATGGCGAGTCGGCCGACGACGGCACCATTCTCGGCATGAACTTCTACATTGAAGGTGTAGACGACAAGCTGCCGCAATAATCGGTCGGACTTTGCCGTTGAGATCACGGAAAGGGCGCCTCGGCGCCCTTTCTTTGTTGTGGATATACAAAAATACGGAAATGCTAAGATACTGACCTTGCGGATGGTGTGCATTGCTACGAGAAGCCTTCAGAACGTAGCGAATCGCAAAGACACAAGGGAGCACAGGCATGCGCAAGGAAGCGATTGCCGGCTGGTTATTGGCCTCGAAGCCACGGACGAACCACGCCCGGGTCGTCGAGCAGCTTGGCCTGGCGATCGTCGCTGGTGAATTTGCCGTCGGCGATGTTCTGCCTGGCGACCCGGAACTGCAGCAGCGTTTTGAGGTTTCGCGGTCCGTCCTGCGCGAGGCGATGAAGACGCTGGCGGCCAAGGGCCTGGTCGTGGCGAAATCGCGCATCGGCACCCGTGTAACAGATCAGTGCTATTGGAACCTGCTGGATGAGGACGTCCTGCGCTGGCATTTCAGCAGTGGCGTATCGGCGGTATTTATCGACCAACTCTATGACATTCGCCTGTTGCTGGAACCTGCGGCGGCAGCTTACGCGGCGCAGAGGGCGACGGCCGAAGACTGTGCCGAATTGCGCAGTTTAGCGGCAAAGCTCGGTTCTCCGGAATTCGATTGGCAGTCCCAGGTGGAAGCCGATCTCTGTTTCCATCTGCTCCTGTTGCTCGTCGGTGGAAACCCGTTCATGGAAAGCATGGTCGGCTTCATTCGCGCGGCGCTCGAAGGAGCGTTTACGTTGGCGTTGAAGCCGCCCGTGCCGAACCGAGATGCCGAAATGCGCGATACCCATATGGCAATCGTTGAGGCGGTGGAGCGCGGCGATGTGGATGCGGCAAGGGCGGCGATGGAAAACGTCGTTCAGCTTGGTCGGCGAAGTGCGATTTATGCGGTCGAACGGGTGCACACTTCCTGACCGGCACTGCTTTTCAGCTTGCGGCCACGAGAGCGGCTCGCTAGTGAAATTTCATTGCAGCAACGCCCGGAGTTTTTCATGGCACGCAGATGTCTCGCCGTCATTCTTGCCGCTGGCGACAGCACCCGGATGAAATCTTCCATGTCGAAGGTGCTTCATCCGGTGGCCGGACGGCCGATGATCGCCCATGTCATGGCCTCCATTGCCGCCTCCGGCATCAATGACGTCGCCCTTGTCGTCGGGCGGGACGCCGAGCGGGTGGCAAAGGCGGGCAGCCTCGACGGCATGACCGTGGAGAGTGTCCTGCAGGTTGAGCGGCTGGGCACCGGCCATGCCGTCTTGATGGCCCGCGACGCGATCGCGCGCGGCTATGACGAGATTTTGGTGGCCTACGGTGATGTGCCGCTGATTACGCCTGGACCGCTCCTGGCTGCACGCGAGGCGCTGGCCGATGGTGCGGATGTCGCCGTCATCGGCTTTCATACGCTAAACCCGACCGGCTATGGACGCCTGCTGGTTGAAGACGGTGAGCTGGTGGCGATCCGTGAGGAAAAGGACGCAACCGACGCCGAGCGTGCCGTCACCTGGTGCAACAGCGGTCTGATGGCCATCAATGGCCGCAAGGCACTCGACCTCCTGTCGCGCATCGGCAACACCAATGCCAAGGGTGAATATTATCTGACCGACCTCGTCGAGATCGCCCGTTCGCTCGGTGGCCGGGCCGTTGCCGTCGATGCACCGGAAAGTGAACTCACCGGCTGCAACAACCGCGCCGAACTTGCAGTCATTGAACGCCTCTGGCAGGAGCGTCGCCGCCATGAATTGATGCTCTCCGGAGTCACCATGATTGCCCCCGAAACCGTCTTCCTCAGCCACGATACCCAGATCGGCCAGGATGCGCTAATCGAGCCGAATGTCGTCTTCGGCCCAGGTGTCGTCGTCGAGGGTGGGGCCGTCATCCATGCATTCTCGCATCTCGAAGGTGCCTACGTCGCGACCGGCGCCACGGTAGGTCCCTATGCGCGTCTACGCCCCGGTGCAAATCTGGCCGAGGGGTCCAAGGTCGGCAATTTCTGCGAGGTCAAGAAGGCCGAGATCGGCAAGGGTGCCAAGGTCAACCACTTGACCTATATCGGCGATGCTTTTGTTGGTGCCGAGAGCAACATCGGCGCCGGCACGATCACCTGCAATTATGATGGCGTCAACAAGCACGAGACGCGGATCGGCGAACGCGCCTTCATCGGATCCAACTCGTCGCTGGTTGCGCCAGTCACCATCGGCGATGGTGCTCTGGTCGCGTCTGGCAGTGTCATCACCAAGGATGTGCCGGCTGATGCACTGGCCTTCGGCCGCTCACGGCAGGAGATGAAGCCCGGCGGCGCCGTGAAGATTCGCGAGAAGAACCTAGCGATCAAGGCAACAAAGAAGGCCGGCAACTAAGTCTTGTATCGCAATGCGTTCACCATTGCTGCATTGCGTTACGTTACGAAATGCAATTTGACCTCACCGAAGATTGCGCATTCCGGCAAAACCGGTAGGACTGACGCAAATTATTGACGCCAGACGGAGAGTTTCATGTGCGGTATTGTTGGTATTGTCGGTAACCAGCCGGTTGCGGCGCGCCTCGTCGATGCATTGAAGCGGCTCGAATATCGCGGCTATGATTCTGCCGGTGTTGCAACGATCCATGACAACACGCTCGAGCGTCGGCGTGCCGAAGGCAAGCTTTTCAATCTCGAGACGAAGTTGGCTGCCGAGCCGCTGGCCGGCAATATCGGAATTGCCCACACCCGCTGGGCAACCCACGGCGTTCCCAACGAAACCAATGCTCATCCGCATTTCGTCGATGGCGTCGCCGTCGTCCACAACGGCATCATCGAGAATTTCTCCGAGATCAAGGACGAACTCTCCGCCGAAGGCGCAACCTTTGCGACGCAGACTGACACCGAAGTCGTTGCGCAACTTCTGGCGAAATATATCCGCGACGGCCTCGGCCGCCGGGAAGCGATGCACAAGATGCTGCGTCAGGTGACCGGCGCCTATGCGCTCGCCGTGATCTTCAAGGATGATCCCTCGACCATCATGGCGGCGCGCTCTGGTCCGCCGCTGGCAATCGGCTTCGGCGATGGCGAGATGTTCCTCGGCTCCGACGCGATTGCGCTTTCGCCCTTTACCAACCGCATTGCCTATCTGCAGGACGGCGACTGGGCGGTGATCGGTGCGCGCGGAGCGCATATCTTCGATCTCGACGGCAATCCGGTCGACCGTCAGGTCCAGATTTCCTCGGCCAGCGCCTACATGATCGACAAGGGCAACCATCGTCATTTCATGGAAAAGGAAATCTACGAGCAGCCGGAGGTGATTTCCCACGCCCTCTCGCACTATGTCGATTTTGCTGCCAACAAGATCAAGCCTTTCGAGGGCGAGCTTGACTTCGCCAATCTGCGTGGCTTGGCCATGTCGGCCTGCGGCACCGCATATCTCTCTGGCCTCGTCGGCAAATACTGGTTCGAGCGTTATGCCCGCCTGCCGGTCGAGATCGATGTCGCTTCGGAATTCCGCTACCGCGAAATGCCGTTGTCCAAGGATCAGGCGGCTTTCTTCATCTCGCAATCCGGCGAGACCGCCGATACGCTGGCCTCGCTGCGCTACTGCCGCGAGAACGGCCTGCAGATCGGCGCCGTGGTCAATGTCAGGGAATCGACGATTGCCCGCGAAGCCGATGCCATCTTCCCGATACTGGCCGGCCCGGAAATCGGCGTCGCCTCGACCAAGGCCTTCACCTGCCAGTTGGCAGTCCTCGCCTCCCTGTCGATCGCGGCCGGTCGTGCCCGGGGCACGCTGACTGAGGCCGAAGAAAAGCAGCTGGTCAAACATCTGGCCGAAATGCCGCGCATCATGTCGCAGGTGCTAAACAGCATCCAGCCGCAGATCGAAGCCCTGTCGCGCGATCTCGCGAAGTTCAAGGACGTGCTCTATCTCGGCCGTGGCACCAGCTATCCGCTGGCCATGGAAGGCGCACTGAAGCTGAAGGAAATTTCCTACATCCACGCCGAAGGTTATGCCGCCGGCGAGTTGAAGCACGGTCCGATCGCACTGATCGACGAGAACATGCCGGTCATCGTCATTGCGCCGCATGATCGTTTCTTCGAAAAGACCGTGTCGAACATGCAGGAAGTGGCGGCCCGCGGTGGCCGGATCATCTTCATCACCGACGAGAAGGGGGCGGCCGCCTCCAAGCTGGAGACCATGGCGACGATCGTCTTGCCGAATGTCGCCGAGATCATCTCGCCGATGGTCTTCTCCCTGCCGATCCAGTTGCTTGCCTATCACACGGCCGTCTTCATGGGCACCGATGTCGACCAGCCGCGCAACCTGGCCAAATCGGTCACTGTGGAATGATCATTCGGGCAGAGTGCGCCGGTGACGAGGCCGCCATTGGCACTGTTACCGCCGCTGCCTTTGCCGGAATGCCCTATAGCGACCAGACCGAGCCGCTGATTATCGAACGGTTGCGCGAAGCCGGTGCGCTGACACTGTCGCTGGTGGCCGAGGAGGCTGGAGCGATTGTCGGGCATGTCGCCTTTTCGCCCGTATCGCTTTCTGGCGGAGACGAAGGCTGGTACGGCCTCGGCCCGATCAGCGTCGCGCCGGCGCATCAAGGCAAGGGAGTTGGTTCGCGTCTCGTCTCCGAGGGACTGGATCGGCTGCGCTCATTCGGCGCTGCCGGCTGCGTCCTGCTCGGCGATCCGGCTTACTATCACCGCTTCGGTTTCCGTCTGGATCACGGTCTCGTGCTTCCCGACGTTCCGCCCGGACATTTCCAGGCTTTGCTCTTGCATGGTCCGGACGCCTTGGGCATTGTCGCCTTCCATCCGGGCTTTTACGGCACTGCACAATAACGGCGGTTAATGACTGAAAATTCTGATACGATTTCGGTTGCGACACGGCTCAGGAACAACTTCCTGACGGGTCTGATCATCTGCGCACCGGTCACGATCACCATCTGGCTAACCTGGACCTTCATCCGCTGGGCAGACAGTTGGGTAAAGCCCTATATTCCCGACCGTTACAACCCGGAAAACTATATACAGTTCGCCATTCCCGGCACCGGCTTGCTGCTTGCACTGTTCGCCATTACCCTGATTGGCTTCCTCGGCAAGAACCTGATCGGTCGCTCGATCGTCGCCTATGGCGAATCGGTACTGCATCGCATGCCGCTGGTCCGCACGGTCTACAAAAGCACCAAGCAGATCTTCGAGACGGTGTTGAAAGAGCAGTCGAGCTCCTTCAAGAAGGTCGGGCTGATCGAGTTTCCCGGCCCCGGAAGCTGGGCTCTGGTCTTCGTCTCCACCGATGCCAAGGGTGAGATCGCCGCCAAACTCAACGAGGATGGCGAGGAAATGATTGCGGTGTTCATGGCACCGACCCCGGTCCCGACCGCAGGCTTCCTGATCTTCGTGCCGCGAAGCAAGGTCAAACTGCTCGAAATGTCACCGGAAGAGGGCATCAAGCTGCTGATTTCGGCCGGTCTGGTGACGCCCAACTGGACGCCGCAGCCGGAAAACCCGGTCGCCGAGCCCCCGGTCACCCAGCCGCAGGTCACCCAGCCCTGAGGAACCGGATCGCCTCGTCGCGGCGATGCAGATAGAGCAGCGTCCGCACCGCTTCGCCGCGCGCTGACGTCAGTTCCGGATCACGCTCCAGCAGATAACTTGCATCCTTCCGGGCGATCTCCAGCAGGTCGCCATGTGCTTCGAGACTGGCGATCTTAAACCCCGGAGTGCCAGATTGCCGCGTGCCGAGCAATTCGCCTTCGCCGCGCAGCTTCAGGTCTTCCTCGGCAATCAGGAACCCGTCCTCGCTGTCACGCAGGATCGACAGCCGCGCCTTGCCGTTTTCGCCCAATGGGCCCTTGTACATCAGGATGCAGCTCGACGCCTCGTCGCCGCGCCCGACCCGGCCGCGCAACTGGTGCAACTGGGCAAGGCCGAAGCGCTCGGCGTGTTCGATCACCATGATCGTCGCATCCGGTACGTCGACGCCGACTTCGACCACGGTGGTGGCCACCAACAACCGCGTTTCGCCATTCTTGAAGGCAAGCATTGCGGCGTCTTTTTCCGGCCCGCTCATGCGCCCATGCACCAGGCCGATCGGCGCCTTGATCATCATCGACAGCACCGAATGGCGCTCCTCCACCGACATCAGTTCGCTTTCTTCGGTCTCTTCGACCAGCGGGCAGATCCAGTAGGCCTTCTTGCCCTCGGCGATAGCCGCGCGCAGCCGTTCGATCACATCCTCAAGCCGTTCCGTCGGCACGGTGACCGTCTGGATCGGCTTGCGCCCGGCCGGCTTTTCGGTGAGTTTCGACACATCCATGTCGCCGAAGGCCGCCAGCACCAGCGTGCGCGGGATCGGCGTCGCGGTCATCACCAGCATATGCGGCGTGATGCCCTTGGCGGTCAGGCGCAGGCGCTGATGCACGCCAAACCGATGCTGCTCGTCGACGACGGCGAGTGTCAGGTTCTTGTAGGACACCGCGTCCTGGAACAGCGCATGGGTACCGATGACGATCTGCGCTTCGCCCGACGCGATCCGCTCCAGAATGGCCTCGCGCTCCTTGCCCTTGGTCCGCCCGGTCAGGACCTCGATCCGCAATCCGGCTGATGCGCCAAGCTTCGACAGTGTCGCGTGATGCTGCCGCGCCAGGATTTCAGTCGGCGCCATCAGCACGGTCTGGCCGCCGCTTTCGACAGCGGCCGACATGGCAAACAGCGCCACCAGCGTCTTGCCCGCGCCGACATCGCCCTGCAGGAGCCGCAGCATGCGGGTATCCGAACTCATGTCTTTCAGGATATCGGCAATCGCCGTGACTTGGCTCTGGGTCGGGGAAAACGGCAGTGTCGCGCGGATCTTGTCGCTCAACAGCCCCGTCGGCTTGATCGGCACGCCCGGAATTCGCCGCAGCTTTTGCCTGACCAGAGCCAGCGACACTTGACCGGCAAGGAATTCGTCATAGGCGAGCCGTCGTCTTGCCGGTGCCTGCGGGTCGATATCCTTTTCATCACGCGGATGATGCAGCGCGATCAGAGCATCCTTGACGCTGGCAAATCCCTGTTTCTGCAAAAGCGGTAGATCGATCCACTCTGCAAGGTCCGGCATGCGCTCGACGGCGGCCTCGATCGATTTGCGCAGCACTTTCGGCGACAGGCCCGCCGTCAGCGGATAGACGGGCTCGACCAGCGGCAGGTTTTCTGCCTCGCTGGCTTTGACCATGAAATCCGGATGGACCATCGAGGCGCGGCCGTTGAACCAGTCGACCTTGCCCGACACCATGACGATCTCGTCGATCAGCAGGACTTTTTCCAGCCAGTTGCCTTTGGCGCGAAAGAAGGTCAGCGCCAGTTCGCCCGTCTCGTCATGCAGGAAGACCCGGTAAGGCAGGTTGCTCTTGCCGGGCGGTGGCGGCTGGTGCCGGTCGACCCGTCCCGTCACGGTCACCAGCGCGCCCGGCTGAGTCAGCGCGATGCCCGGCTGGTGGCGCCGGTCGATCAGCCGGTGCGGCGCCAGAAACAGTAGATCGACGACGCGCGTATCCTCGGCATCCTCGCGTCCCATCAGGGTTGCGAGAAGCTGGGCAAGCTTGGGGCCAACGCCGGCAAGCGAGGCAACGGAGGCGAACAGGGGATCAAGAAGGGTAGGGCGCATGATGCCGGCAAAATGCCCCGCAAAATGCCGCCTTGGCAAGCTGACAATTGCTCCACTTAGTTCTATAGAGGCCCATCAACAGGAAGGAATGTGCCGATGACCGGTTTGATCATGAGCAGTGCCGAGCTTGATCCGCGCCGTCGGCGGATATTGTTCCGCTGCTGGCATCGCGGCATCCGCGAAATGGACCTAATGCTGGGTCAGTTCTGTGAAGCAGAAATCGCTACCTTGCCGGACGCCGATCTCGACGAGCTGGAGCTGATCATGGCCGAGGAAGACAATGATCTGGTCAAATGGGTCACCGGCGCCGAGCCCATCCCCGAGCGCTTCCGGACGCCACTCTTCATGCGCATCGCCGCCCTTCGCCCCGATTTTTCGCCGGTCAATGCCGAAACGCTCGCAAAGTAGTCCAACATGTCCCTGATCGATGTGAAGCGGATCGCCAAGGCGCAATCTGCCCTGACCCTGTCGCATGTGCCCGATGGCATGGATGCCTTCATCCTCGCCGAACTTGCCCGCGAAGGCCGGCCTGTCGCCTATGTCGTCTCCGATGGCCAGCGCCTGCAGAACATCGAGCAGATCCTCAGCTTTGCCGCCCCGGAAATCCCGGTGCTGACATTGCCCGCCTGGGATTGCCTGCCCTATGACCGCGTCTCGCCTTCGGCCGATGTCTCGGCGCGTCGCCTCTCGGCGCTGACCGGCCTGATTTCGCTCTATCTGAAGCCGCATCCGGCGATCGTGCTCGTCACCGTCAATGCCATGCTGCAGAAGGTGGCGCCCGCCGATATCATCGACAGCCTTGGTTTCTCGGCAAAACCCGGCAACACGTTGAAGATGGACGACATCGCCGCGCGTCTCGAGCGCAACGGCTTCGACCGCGTCGCGACCGTGCGCGAAGTCGGCGAATTCGCCGTGCGCGGCGGCATCCTCGATGTCTTCGTGCCCGGCTCCGAAGAGCCTGTTCGCCTCGATTTCTTCGGCGACACGCTGGAGAGCATCCGTTCCTTCGACCCGGCCTCCCAGCGCACCATCGGCCAGATCCGTTCGCTCGACCTCAACCCGATGAGCGAAGTGACGCTGACGCCGGAGGTGATCGGCCGCTTCCGCAAGAACTATCTGTCGCTGTTTGGCGCCGCCACACGGGACGATGCGCTCTATGCCGCCGTCTCCGAAGGCCGCCGTTATGCCGGCATGGAGCACTGGCTGCCGCTGTTTCATGATCATCTGGAAACCACCTTCGACTATCTCAAGGGCTTCCGCATCGTCACCGACCATACCGTGCGCGAGGCGGCCGAAGAGCGAGCCAAGCTGATCCGCGACTATTACGAGGCGCGCCTCAACAGCGCGACGCCGGGCAAGGGCCACCTGTCGCAGGGAACACCCTATAAGCCCGTGCCGCCCGAGCGTCTGTATCTCGGCGCTGCCGAATTCGGCCGCAACCTCGATGCCTTCGATCCGATCCGCATCACACCCTTTGCCGAACATGGCGGCGAGAGCCGCACGGTGATCGAGGTCGAAGCCCGCCCGTCACCGCGTTGGGCGAAGGCTGCGGCCGCGACCGAGGATGGCGAGGACGCCAAGCGCGTCAACGTCTTCACTCAGGCCGTCAAATATATCGCCGACAAACGGGCAGCCGGCGCAAAGGTGCTGATTTCCGGCTGGTCGGAAGGCTCGCTCGATCGCCTTTTGCAGGTGATGAACGAACACGGCCTTGAAAAGCTCAAACCCGTGGCCGCCCTCAAGGATATGGCTACCCTCAAGAAGGGCGAGGCCGGCACCACCGTGCTCAGCCTCGAAGGTGGCTTCGAAGCCGGCGACCTGATCATCGTCGGCGAACAGGACATTCTCGGCGACCGCATGGTCCGTCGTTCAAAGCGTCGCAAGCGGGGCGCCGATTTCATCTCTGAAGTCGCCAGCATCGACGAAGGCTCGATCGTCGTGCACGCCGAACATGGCATCGGCCGCTTCATCGGCCTGAGAACGATCGAGGCTGCCGGTGCACCACATGCCTGCCTCGAGTTGCAATATGCCGACGAGGCCAAACTGTTCCTGCCGGTCGAAAACATCGATCTTTTGTCGCGTTTCGGCGGCGAAGGCACCGAAGTTCCGCTGGACAAGCTCGGCGGTGGCGCCTGGCAGATGCGCAAGGCCAAGCTGAAGAAGCGCCTGCTCGACATGGCCGGTGCCCTGATCCGCATTGCCGCCGAACGTATGACCCGCACGGCCCCGGTCCTGACCACCCAGGAGGGCCTCTACGACGAATTCGCCGCCCGTTTCCCCTATGACGAGACGGAAGACCAGATGAACGCCATCGAGGCCGTGCGCTCCGATCTTGGCGAGGGCCGCCCGATGGACCGGCTGATTTGCGGCGATGTCGGCTTTGGCAAGACGGAAGTGGCCCTGCGCGCCGCCTTCGTCGCAGCGATGAATGGCATCCAGGTCGCCGTCGTCGTGCCAACCACGCTCTTGGCCCGCCAGCATTTCAAGACCTTCACCGAACGCTTCCGCGGCCTGCCGATCCGCATCCAGCAAGCGTCGCGCCTGGTCGGCACCAAGGAACTCAACCTGGTCAAGAAGGAAGTGGCAGACGGCAAGACCGATATCGTCGTCGGTACCCATGCTTTGCTCGGGGCTGGCGTCAATTTTGCCAATCTCGGCCTGCTGATCATCGACGAGGAGCAGCATTTCGGCGTCAAGCACAAGGAGCGGCTGAAAGAGCTGAAGTCCGACGTGCACGTCCTGACCCTCTCGGCCACTCCGATCCCGCGTACCCTGCAGCTCGCCATGACAGGCGTGCGCGAACTGTCGCTGATCACCACGCCGCCGGTCGACCGCATGGCGGTGCGCACCTTCATCTCGCCCTTCGATCCATTGGTCATCCGCGAAACCCTGATGCGCGAGCACTATCGCGGCGGCCAGAGTTTCTATGTCTGCCCGCGTCTCGCCGATCTTGCCGACATCAAGGCCTTCCTCGATTCGGACGTGCCGGAACTGAAAGTGGCGATCGCTCATGGCCAGATGGCGGCTGGTGAACTCGAAGACATCATGAACGCCTTCTACGAAGGCCGCTATGACGTGCTGCTGTCGACCACGATCGTCGAATCCGGTCTCGACGTACCGACAGCCAATACGCTGATCGTGCATCGCGCCGACATGTTCGGCCTGGCGCAGCTCTATCAGATCCGCGGCCGCGTCGGCCGCTCCAAGGTCCGCGCCTTCGCGCTGCTGACCCTTCCGGTCAACAAGGTACTGACCGGCAGCGCCGAACGCCGCCTCAAGGTCCTGCAATCGCTCGACACGCTTGGCGCAGGTTTCCAGCTTGCCAGCCACGACCTCGACATCCGCGGCGCCGGCAACCTGCTGGGCGAGGAACAGTCCGGCCATATCAAGGAAGTCGGCTTCGAGCTTTACCAGCAGATGCTGGAGGAGGCGGTCGCCGAAGTGAAGGGCGTCGACGAGGTCCATGATACCGGCTGGTCACCGCAGATCCAGGTCGGCACATCGGTGATGATCCCGGACGACTATGTGCCGGACCTGCATCTGCGCCTCGGCCTTTATCGTCGTCTCGGCGAGATCACCGAACTGAACGACATCGACGGCTTCGGTGCCGAGATGATCGACCGTTTCGGACCCATGCCGGTCGAGGTTCAGCATTTGCTGAAGGTCGTCTATATCAAGGCGCTGTGCCGCAAGGCGAATGTCGAAAAGCTGGAAGCTGGCCCGAAGGGCGTCGTCGTCCAGTTCCGCGGCAAGCAGTTCCCCAATCCGGCAGCACTGGTCGGCTATATCGCCAAGCAGGGCACGATGGCGAAAATCCGTCCAGACCACAGCGTCTTCCTGACCCGCGACCTGCCCACACCGGACAAGCGGCTCTCGGGGGCTGCGGTTGTGATGACGCAACTGGCGGAGTTGGCGAAGAGCTGAGCAAGCCGTGTGTTCGGAGTTCAGTCGCGCCGAGCTGCGATCCGACGCATCTGGAAACCGGTCTTGTTCTGTTCGAAGCCGGCCGACCGATAGAAATTGTGCGTTTCCGGTCTGCTGGATCCCGTCAGCAGCATGACCTTGTAACACCCGTGATCCCAGGCAGTGGCGACCGCCTGCAACAGCGTTTTGCGGCCGTAGCCTCGTCCGCGTTTGGCCTTGGCCGTCACGACGTTCTCGATCAATCCGTAAGGTTGACCGGCGCGCGTCAGGTTAGGAACAACGACCACCGTTGCGGTGCTGACGATCTCGTCATCCAGCAGGCCAATAAAGATCGCGCTGCCGGTGATCCGCAGGAGTAAACCAAATTTGGATTCGGCTTCATGCAGCGCGAGCTCAGGATCGTCGGGATTGAGGTCGCGATAAAGCAGCAGAAGCTTCGGCAGGTCGCCGAAATCCGCAGGTCGCACCACAAACTCAACCTCACTCTCGACTGGCAAGTCCATTCTGCCCTCCGTTCAATCACCCTCTTCCGGCTTGATCGCCAGCGCCGCTTCACTTTTCCCGGCAACGGACGGGGGCAGGGCGACTCCGCGTTTGCGCTCGCGTGTCAGCGTCAGAAGTCCGGACCCTACGATCAGCGCGATGCCGACCGCCATGAAACCATCGACCTTGTCGCCGAACACCAGATAGCCGAGCAGGATCGCCCAGAGCATCTGGCTGTACTGGATCGGCCCGACGATGGCGGGCGGGGCATAAAACGAGGCCAGCATCATCAGGACGTTGCCGACTGCGCCAAGCGTGCCGAAGGCGGCGAGCAGGGCGAAGTCGCCGGATGACGGCATCTGAAAACTCGGCACGGCAACGACGGCACAGATCAGCACGCTGCCGAGCAGGCCTGCGCCATAGAGCGAGATGTTCTTCTCCTTGGGCCCCATCGCCCGGAAGATGATGATGGTCACGGCGCCGGCAAAGCCGGAGGCAAGCGCTGCCAGGTGGCCGGTCTGCAATTCGCGAAAACCGGGTCGCAGCACCACCAGAACGCCGAAAAAGCCGATCAGCACGGCGCTCCAGCGCTTGATGCCGACCTGCTCTTTCAGGAAGATCACCGACATGATCGTCGCAAACGACGGCAGCAGGAAGATCAAGCAGAAGGCTTCGGCCATGCTCAGCTGGGTAAAGGCGATGATGCTGCCGATCGTGCCGACAGCCGAACAGACGAAACGCAACGACCAGAGCGGCCAGTTGGTGGTGCGCACCAGATCCAGCCAATGGTCGCCGCGTTTCATCAGGAAGGGAATGGCGAAAACGCCGAAGCTTGATCCGATGAAGCCGGCCAGAAACGGCGAAACCCGGCCATCGACCAGCTTGATCGAGCCGTCACTGAATGCATAGGCGGCAAAGCAGATGAAGGCGAGGATGACGCCTTTGAATGTTGTATCGGAAGACAAGGTGAAAATCCCGGGGAGGAAGAGCTCTCACCGGGATAAGTTGCTTCGCTTCCTGCGTCAATTCAGATTGCGCAGGGCCTCTGCCTTGGCCTTGGCGATTTCGCGCATCGCGTTGGCAAGTTCGGCTGCAGGCTGCGCGCCGCTGACGGCATATTGCTGGTCGAAGATGAAGAACGGCACGCCATTGACGCCCATCTGCTTGGCCGCCTCGACTTCGCTGAGCACGTGCTGGACATCGGCATCGCCGGACAGCAGCGTCTCGACCACCGAGCGCAACATGCCCGCTTCCTCGGCAATATCGGCCAGCACTTTCGCATCGCCGACATTGCGACCCTGCTCGAAATTGGCGCGAAACAGCCCGTCAACGATGCGGCCCTGCACTTCGCGGCTTTCCTGGCTCGCCCAGTGGATCAGGCGATGCGCATCCAGCGTATTGGGGCCGACCTTGATGGCGTCGAAGTTGAACGCGATCCCGACTTCGGCGCCCAGCGCCTTCAGTTCGGCATGGGCAGCGTCCATCCGCGCCTTGCCGCCAAGCTTCTTGGCCAGCTCGACCTGATGATCGACGCCTTCCGGCGGATAGTCGGGGTTAAGCTGGTAGGGCCGCCAGTTGATATCGATGCTGACGACGTCTTGCACCTCGGCGATGGCCAGTTCCAGCCTTGCCTTGCCGAGGAAACACCAGGGGCAGACGACGTCGGAAACGAGGTCGATGGTGATGCGGTCCATGATGTATGTCCTTTCGGGAAGAAGCCGTCGAAAATTCAGTGTCTGCAATAGACAACCGCCGGTCCGCGTCAAGCCGGATCCGGCGGTTTCCATTGCATGTCCGCGTGAGATTACTGCGCCCGCGCGTCGAACCAGACCGAGCGCTGGTAGCCATATAGCGGTGTCGCCTCCGGCCGGCCGATATGCTTCCACCGGGCCACCCACTGTTCGCCGATGTGATAGAGCGGCACGACATAGTGACCGGCAACCAGCAACCGGTCATAGGCCCTGACGGCCGCCGTGAAGTCGTCCGGGTTGCGCGCCTGCAGCAAAGCCTCGATCATCCGGTCGATATCCGCATCGGCAACGCCCGCATAGTTGAAGCTGCCGGCCGCATCCCTTGAGGCTGAACCCCAGCGGTTCGGCTGCTCGGCGCCCGGCGACAGCGACGACGTGTAGGCCTTGATGATCATGTCATAGTCGAAATTGTTCGACCGCGCCTGATACTGCGCATCGTCGACAGTCCGGATCGCCATGTCGATGCCGATCAGTTTCAGGGTGCGCTGATAGGCGATTGCCATCTTTTCCTGGCCCTCGTTCTGGGTCATGACCTCGAAGGCGAGCGGCTTGCCGCTGGCATCCAGCATCTTGCCGCCCTTGATCCGGTATCCAGCCTCGGCGAACAGCTTGACCGCCTGACCAAGCGCCTTGCGGTCACCGCCCGACGCGTCGGTCTTCGGCAGCGTGTAGGTGCCGGATAGGATTTTTGCCGGGATCCTGTCCTTCGCCGGCCCGAGCAGTGCAAGCTCGCGGTCATCGGCGGCACTGCCATAGGCGCCGAGCGCCGAGTTCTGCCAATAGCTCTGCGTGCGGCTAAAGGCTCCGCTGAACAGCGTCTTGTTCAGCCATTCGAAGTCGAAGGCCACCGACAGCGCTTCGCGGACCTTTGCATCGGCAAAGATCGGCCGGCGGGTGTTGAACACGAAACCGAGCATGCCGGATGGCAGGCCGGGCTTGAAGGCTTCCTTGACGACGTCGCCCTTCTCTACCGCCGGGAAGTCATAGGCGCGCAGCCAGTGATTGGCATCACCCTCTGGATAGACATCGATCTCACCCTTCTTGAAGGCTTCGAACAGCGTCGATTCCTGCAGGAAATAGCTGACGCTGATCTCGTCGTAATTGTCGAATCCGACCTTGGAGGCGATATCCTTACCCCAGTAATTCGGGTCGCGCGTCCAGGTGATCTTCTCGCCAGCGCGGATGTCTTTGATCTTGTAGGGACCGGAGCCGACCGGAACGGTGAGGGACGTCTGGTCGAAGGTCGCGGCATCGACGGCATGTTTCGGCAGGATTGGTGTCGACGAGGCAAAGATCAGCGCCGTTTCGCGATTGGCCTTGTCATTGAAGGTGAACTTGACGCCATGCTCTCCGACCTTCTCCATTTTTTCGACAACCGCCAGCCGTGAATTGAACGGCGGACGGCCCTTGTCGCGCAGCAGTTCGAAGGTGAACATCACGTCCTCCGGCGTGACCGGCTTGCCGTCGTTCCAGTGCGCCTTGGGATTGAGGTTGAACTGGACGAAGCTGCGCGCCTCGTCCCATTCCACCGTCTCGGCGAGCAGGCCATACAGCGTGAACGGCTCGTCGGACGATCGGGTCATCAGCGGTTCGTAGAGCAGGTTGCCGAATTCCGGATCCCAGACGCCGCGTGCCGATGTGCGCATGCCCTTGAGCACGAAAGGGTTCAGCGCGTCGAATGTGCCGACGACACCGTAATTGACCTTTCCGCCCTTCTTCGCCTCAGTATTGACGTAAGGAAAGTGCGTGTAGTCGGCGCTGAGCGCCGGCTCACCATGCATGGCGATCCCGTGCAGCGGCTCGGCTTGCGCAAGCGAACAGAAGGGCAGGAACAGCAGGCTGAGGGCAAGGCGACGCAATGTGTGGTCCTCCGGCAAGAATCTGCAAACGCCGGGAAGCTAGCACAGTCACCACAAATCCAACACATCGCGGTGCGAATAACCGAGAAGGTATTACCGTTGCTTCAAAGAAAAGCTGGATATTCCAGCCGTCGCGATGTAACAGGTGAGCCAGATCGCTAGGTCATGTATTTGCCTCATTTGAACGACAGGTGACGGCCAGCACGACCGGTGAACGACGCGGCGCAAAGTCCGCGCGACAGGGGTTTTCAGGAGACGGAATTCGAATGATGTTCACTTTCAACAAAGCAACGCGGACTGTCGTGTCTGCCCTCGCTCTCACGCTCAGCGCCTCTGCCATGCCGGCTGTCGCGCAGGCGCAGGAAGCGGCTCCGGCTGCGGCCCCCGCCAAGTGGTTCAAGACCTGCGCCAAGCAGGAAGAGTCCGACGTCTGCGTGGTGCAGAACCAGCAGGTCGCCGCAAGCGGCCAACTGATCACCGCCGTTGGCCTGATCACGGTCGAAGGCAAGGTCAACCGCAAGCTGATGCAGGTAACAGTGCCGACCGCGCGTCTGATCCCGCCGGGCATTCTCATGCAGATCGATGGTGCCAAGGGCGTCAAGCTCGATTACACCGTCTGCCTGCCGGATCGTTGCACGGCTGAAATGCCGCTCACCGACGCGCTTATCGCTAGCCTGAAGAAGGGCAACGAAGTCGTCTTGACCTCGATCAATTTCCGCCGCGCGCCGAACCCGATCAAGATCCCGCTGGAAGGTTTCACCGGCGCTTTCGATGGCGAGGCGATGTCCCAGTCGCAGGCCGACGAGCGTCAGCGTCTGCTGCAGGAAGCCATGCAGAAGAAGCAGGAAGAGCGCAACAAGGCGATCACCGACGCCCAGAACGCTGCCAAGCAGGGCAACTGATACAGTCTTCGAATCGGCAAAAAGATCAGCCCGCGTCCAAGGACGCGGGCTTTTTTATGCCTGGGAGGAGATAGTCGGATACCGCGTCTCGTCAGTGCGTGAAGTTGGCCTTCGGTCTGTAGTGCCCGGCCTGCGCCTTGTCGAAGATCTGCTGGATATGCGGATTTCTCAGAGGCTCTTCGCTTCCATCCGGCTCCAGGTTCTGCTCGGAAACATAGGCGACATATTCTGTCTCCGAATTTTCCGCGAGCAGATGGTAGAAGGGCTGGTCCTTGTTCGGACGCACCTCCGCCGGGATCGCATTCCACCATTCCTCGGAATTGGCAAACTCCGGGTCAACGTCGAAGATCACGCCACGGAACGGGAAGACCTTGTGCCGTACGACATCTCCGATACCAAATTTAGCGCTTCGTTGTTTCATGGGCTCACTTCCTTTCCCGTATATATTTGGGATGGAAACACGGACAATCAAGAGTTCTCGTCTTTGCCGACTGCAGCTCCGCTCGGTTTGCGCCCGAATGCGGTTGCCAGAACCAGCCCGCCCATGACCAGAACGATCCCCGTCATATGGTAGCTTTCGAAGCTTTCGCCGAGAAAGATCACAGCCATGACGATCGAGGTCGGCGGCATCAGATAGAGCGTCATTCCGGCTATGCCCGGACCGAAAACCTGCACGGCGTGCTGGAAGCAATAGAAGGCGGCCAGCGAGGCAAACAGGATGATTCCGGAAAGTTTGGCAAAGTCGAGCGGCGTATCCGGCAACAGCCCGCCGGTGAAGATTTCATGCAGGCAAGGCGGAACCAGGACGATCGCACCAGACAGGGCGAGCAGGCCAAACAGCGGCAGCGGCGGCATGGCCCTGACGGCCGGGTTGCGCAGCAGCAGCGAATAGAGCGCAAACGCGATGGCCGCAGCCAGGATCGCAAGATCGCCGATGTTGAAGCTCAGATTCAGCAGGGCGGCTAGGTCGCCCTTCAGCACAATCACCGCGACACCGGCAAAAGCGATCATCATGCCGGCAAACTCGATCAGGCTGATTCTTCGGCCCTGAAACAGCCATTGGAAGACAATGATGAACAGTGAAGACGTCGTGTAGATCAGCGTCGCGTTGGAGGCCGTCGTCAGCGTCAGGGCCCAGTAGACAACGCCGCCACAGATACCCATGCCCAGAATGCCGAGCGCCAGCCACAGCGCGGTGTGGTGGCGCAGAAACGCAAGGCAGATCTGGCGCTCGCGCCAGACAAACGGAAACATGATCAGCGCCGATCCGGCCCAGCGCAAGAAAGCGGTTGTGTAAGGCGCAATATCGCCGGTAATGCCGCGACCGAAGATCAGGTTCGACGAGAAGAAGACCGGCGCCAGCAGAAACAGCGTCCAGTCGATCAGGCGAGGCGGCGGCGATGTGGTGTGCGGCATGGGCCGTCTGTCTCTTGATATTGAGGTCGGCAACGCGGCAGCGCTCACCTAACGTAATTTATATGACGTTACGTAAGATAATTCAGCAATCGGCGAGTGGCGTCGTGGCAACAAAAAAAACGCCGGCGAACCAATCGCCGGCGTCTTCGGGTATCAACGGGTGGCCAATCAGGCCGAGTAGTACATGTCGAATTCGACCGGATGCGGCGTCATTTCGAAGCGCATCACTTCGTGCATCTTCAGTTCGATGAACGAATCGATCTGGTCGTCGTCGAACACGCCGCCGGCCGTCAGGTACTTGCGATCCTTGTCGAGGTTTTCCAGGGCTTCGCGCAAGGAGCCGCAGACGGTCGGGATCTTCTTCAGTTCCTTCGGCGGCAAGTCGTAGAGATCCTTGTCCATGGCCTTGCCCGGATGGATCTTGTTCTTGATGCCGTCGAGGCCGGCCATCAGCATCGCTGCGAAGGCCAGATACGGGTTTGCCATCGGATCCGGGAAGCGGACTTCGACGCGCTTGGCCTTCGGGTTGGAGCCGAAGGGAATGCGGCACGAAGCGGAGCGGTTGCGGGCCGAGTAGGCGAGCAGAACCGGAGCCTCATAACCCGGGACCAGGCGCTTGTAGGAATTGGTCGACGGGTTGGAGAAGGCGTTGATCGACTTGGCATGCTTGATGATGCCGCCGATGAAATACAGGCACGATTCCGACAGGCCGGCATATTCGTCGCCGGCAAAGGTCGGCTTGCCGTCCTTCCAGATCGACATATGCACATGCATGCCCGAGCCGTTGTCGCCGAAGATCGGCTTCGGCATGAAGGTCGCCGTCTTGCCATAGGCATTGGCGACCTGGTGCACGACATACTTGTAGATCTGCATCTTGTCGGCATTGCGCACCAGCGCGTCGAACTTGATACCGAGTTCGTGCTGGGCAGCAGCCACTTCGTGGTGATGCTTTTCAACGACCACACCCATTTCGCCGAGAACGGTCAGCATTTCGGAACGCATGTCCTGCAGGCTGTCGATCGGCGGAACCGGGAAATAGCCGCCCTTGACGCGCGGACGGTGACCGAGGTTGCCGGTCTCGTAATCGGTGTCGTCGTTCGATGGCAGTTCGCTGGAATCAAGCTTGAAACCTGTGTTGTAGGGATCAGCCTTGTACTTGACGTCGTCGAAGACGAAGAATTCGGCTTCCGGACCAACGAAGATAGTATCGCCGATACCCGATGCCTTGAGATAGGCTTCGGCCTTCTTGGCGGTGCCGCGCGGATCGCGGTTATAGGCTTCGCCCGAGACCGGGTCGAGAATGTCGCAGATGATGACCATGGTCGACTGAGCGAAGAACGGGTCCATATGGACCGTATCAGGGTCCGGCATGAGAACCATGTCGGATTCGTTGATCGCCTTCCAGCCGCCGATCGAAGAGCCGTCGAACATGACGCCATCGGCGAACATGTCTTCGTCAACGCAGATCACGTCCATCGTGACGTGCTGCAGCTTGCCCTTTGGGTCCGTGAAGCGCAGGTCGACAAACTTCACGTCATTGTCTTTGATCTGCTTGAGAATATCGCTTGCGGTCGTCATTTTATTGTTTTCCTCGCGTGAGATGACGATTTAAGCCCGACCTCCCTAGGTGCCGGGCCGTAGTTAGATGGCGTCGACGCCGGTCTCGCCTGTGCGGATACGAACGACCTCTTCGATGTTCGACACGAAGATTTTTCCGTCCCCGATCCGGCCGGTCTGCGCGGCATTGCGGATCGCGTCGATAACGGCTTCCACGTTTTCGTCCGCCAGAACCACCTCGACCTTCACCTTAGGCAGGAAGTCCACCACATATTCGGCGCCGCGATAGAGCTCTGTATGGCCCTTTTGGCGTCCGAAGCCCTTGGCTTCGGTGACAGTGATGCCCTGCAGACCGACTTCCTGAAGGGCTTCCTTCACTTCGTCGAGCTTGAACGGCTTTATGATCGCTTCGATCTTTTTCATGAGAAAATTTCTCTCCGCTTCCCTCATTGCGGCAGGATTAGTCCCGCCCGCCAGGTAGAATGCACGGAACGTGCCAGTCTTCGCCAGAATTTCGCAGATTTTGCTGCTTCCTCCACCCGGCGGAGCAAATCTCCCGCAATTTCACCGGAAAAGCCAGCCCAATTCGTCCCCAATCTGGATTTTGTCTCGATTTTTTCTTTTTTGGCTTTTTCGCTAACATGCCGACGCTATTGCGGAATTTTAAGTTTCTGTGATCATGAAGTATGCAATTGCTTATTTTGTGGGCTTTTGTTTCTGCCTATTTTTGTACCGCTAGGTTTGCGCTGAAAATTCTGCTTTAACGTTATGCATGACAGTGCAACCTGCAGAAATCCTTCTGAGCCCCTCGGCCATGGCCCGCGTCGACGCGGCAGCGGCATCGTGCATGGAAAGCTATGGGCTGATGCGACGTGCCGGCGAGGCGGTCGCGGCTTGCGCTTTGCGTCTCTTCCCGGCCGCTTTGCGCTTCGTCGTCTTGTGTGGTCCCGGCAATAATGGCGGCGATGGTTATGTCGCAGCAGCCGCACTTGTGCGTGCCGGTGCGTCCACCACGGTCCACCATCTCGGTGATCCTTCAGCCCTCAAGGGGGATGCAGCAAGAGCCTATTCCGCGGCATCATTGCCATCGCAGCCCTTGTCGTCCTATGCGCCGGATCCGGGCGACGTGATCATCGACGCCGTATTTGGTGCCGGCCTTGCCCGTGATGTGCCGCAGGACATGGCCGAACTGGTGGCGCGGCTAACCGAGGCAAGGCTTCCGGTGCTGGCGGTCGATCTACCGTCCGGCGTTGACGGCATGACCGGCCTTGTCCGTGGTGCCGCTTTGCAGGCCACTGCGACTGTGACCTTCATGACCCGAAAGCCCGGTCACCTGCTTTTGCCTGGCCGCCTGCTGTGCGGCGCAATCGAGGTGTTTGACATCGGTATTCCGAGGCGTCTGGTCGATGCCGAGGCCGAGCGGCTCTTTGTCAATGGCCCATCGCTCTGGCAAAACCACCAGGTGGCACCGGCCGCCGGTGACCACAAATACCGCCGCGGCCATCTCACAGTGTTTTCCGGTGGCGCAACGGCGACTGGCGCGGCGCGTCTGTCGGCCGTGGCAGCGCTGAAGGCCGGGGCAGGGCTCGTCACCGTGGCATCGCCAGCCGGCGCACTGCCTGCCAACGCCGCGCATCTGACGGCGATCATGCTGCAGGAAATCAACGGCAAAGCCGATCTTGAAAGCTATTTGAAAGATCCGCGCCGAACGACATTTGTGCTCGGCCCGGGGTTCGGCGACTTTGCCGCAGCCCGAACCTACGCCCTTTCTCTCGGTGCCTATGGGCGAGCGGTCGTCCTGGATGCCGATGGCATAACGGCGTTCCGCAACGATGTGAAGACGCTCCGCACCGCCTTTTCGGATGGCGGGACGCGCCTCGTCGTCACCCCGCATGAGGGGGAGTTTGTCCGGCTGTTTCCCGAGGTTTCGGCAATGCCGGCCGGCAAGGTCGAGAAGGCCCGCACAGCTGCCAGCGAGTTGGGCGGGATCGTGGTCTACAAGGGGGCCGATACGGTGATCGCTGCCCCGGATGGCCGCGCCGCGATCAACGAGACCGCACCGCCGCAACTGGCAACGGCCGGTTCCGGCGACGTGCTGGCCGGCATCATTGCTGCGCTGATGGGGCAAGGCCTGCCCGCTTTCGAAGCGGCCAGCGCCGGCGTGTACCTGCACGGCGAGGCAGCGTTTCACGCCGGGTCAGGGATGACGGCGGAAGACTTGGCCGCCTCTGTCCGGCCGCTAACGTAGGCTTGGTGTAAACCCGGACAAGCTGCATACCGGTTTTACGCAAAAGAGGTCGCGGCCGGCACACCCGTCCAACGGAATGCCTTCAGAGCAGCCGGCTGCCGCGCAACAGGCCTTCTCCCTCCAGCAGCGGATAGCCGATCGAGACGAACAGCGAATTGATCTCTTTCAGATCCCGCATCGTGTCGATGTGCAGCGAACTGGATTCGAAGCTCGCGGCATTGCCCTGACGCAGGCGCTGCAGATGCTGCTCCTCGCTGGCCTTGACCAGTTGCCGAACGACCTCCTTGCGCGCCACGAGCTGGCGGGCATATTCGACATTGCGGTTGACCAGCAGGTTGAATGCCAGATGGGCGTTCTGCACCACTTCGTGATGCATGGCACACAGCTCCGCCCAGCCCTCGGCCGAAAACGCCGCATTGCGCTCGTGTTTCTTGCGCGCCCGGGTCAGCATGTTCTGCGAAATGATGTCGGCCGCCTGCTCGATCTTGATCGTCGCGCCAAGCAGGCTCTGACATTGCTCGGCCGATTGTTCGTCCAGCGCCGTTTGCGAAATGCGGGCCAGATAGAATTTGATGTCGCGATGGATCGTGTCGATCTGGTCGTCGAGTGCCTCGATCCGCTGGGTCTTTTTTATGTCCCAATGTTCGTAAAGCTCGAAAATGCTGTTCAGCATGATCTCCGTCTTGTCGCAGACGGTCAGCACTTCGCGCGTGGCATTGCTGATCGCCTGTTGCGGATGCAGTAGATCGGCCGAATTCAGGGCGGACAGTCGGTCGTCATTGGCCGGTTGTCCGGCGGTCGGCTCCAGAAACCGTTCTAGCAGCCTGGCGACGACTGCCGCAAAGGGCAGGCCGAGCACCAGAACCGCGCCATTCATTGCCAGATGCGCCATGACAACGGCGTCGCCGGGATGAACGGCAAGCTGCCCGGGTGCGATCTGGAAGATGAACTGCAGCGCTAGCGCCAGAAGTGTCATCAGGCCGCGAATGACGACATTGCCGAGTGGCACGACACGCGCGTTGGCCTCTGCGTTCTTGGTCAGCAGCGCCGCGATCACGGCCGCGCCAAAATTGATCCCTAGCACCAGCGGGATGATCAACGCGTCCGGCAGCAGATGTTTGTCGGCCAGTGACGCGACAAGCAGCACCGCGGCGACGCTGGAGTGGAATGACCACGCCAGCAATGCGGCGAGCAGGAAGGCGCTGATCCAGTCGCTCGCCAGGTAATTGAACAGAACCGGCAGGATCTGGCTGCTGCGCAGCGGATCCGACGCCTGGCCGATCAGTTTCAGCGACAGTAGCAGCAGGCCGAGACCAAACAGGATCCGACCGAGCTGGCGCCAGTGGCGCTCTTCCGAGGCGCGAAAGGCGATCGTGCCAAGCAGCAAGAGAATCGGCACCAGCAGCGACAGGTCATAGCGCAGGATGCGCACGACAAACGCCGAACCGAAATCCGCACCCAGCAAGGTGGCGATGCCGATCGCCGCGGTGACATAGCCGGCAGCGGTGAACGAGGCGATGATCAGGGCGACGGCGGTCGCGCTCTGCAATGCCACAGCAAACAGGAATCCGGCAAAGGCCGCCGAAAACCGGTTACCGACCGCCAGCCGCAGCTTGTCCTTCAACACGCCGCCATAGGCCCGCTCGATGCCGGTCCGCACCATGCGTGTCGCCCAGAGCAGCAACGCGACCGCGCCTGCCAGATTGATGAAGACTGCTATGCCTGACATGGAAACGCCCCGAGACCGGATAAGAGCCATGAGGGCTGGTCCGCACATCCCCATGTTCACACACTGTCGACCATTTCCTGACGGATGACGGCGACTCTGCGACCGAGCCTAGTCCAGATTCGCCAATGTCACAATTTGCAGATGAATACGAGTATTCTAGCTCTCGGCGACCAGGGATTGCATCTTGCGTGCCGCGGTGGGTGCATTCACCTTGCCGCCGGTGATGAAGAAGGCAAACACCTCGCGTGGCTCCGCCTTTATCTTGTGCTGTGGCGCAATCTTTTGCAGATCCCCCGGCATGCCGCCGGCCGCATAGATCTTCAATCGCTCAGCCCAGGCGTCAAGCTCTTCGGGCGGATAGCAAGTGGCAATGTCATCGCTGCCCTTCTGCAGCCGCGCATAGACGAAGCCCGTCGTCGGATCGGCAAACATCGGATAATCGTGATGGTCGGCGCAAACGGCCGCGACATTGTATTTTGTCAGAAGATCGATGAATTCCGGCACCTGGAAAGAGCCGTGCCGCGGCTCGACCACATGGCGCAGCGGCAATCCGTCCAATGTCTTCGGCAGAAGGGCGAGAAAGGCCTCGAAGTCGTCGGGCTCGAACTTCTTCGTGCCCATGAACTGCCAGAGGATCGGCCCGAGATGCGGGCCGAGTTCCGCTATCCCCTGATTGAGAAACTTGCCGACCGATTCGCCGGCCTCGGCCAACACCTTGCGATTGGTGCAGAACCGGCTCGCCTTCAAGGAAAATACGAACCCGTCCGGCACTTCGGACGCCCATTTGGCAAATGTCGCCGGCTTCTGACTGGAATAATAGGTCCCGTTCACTTCGATCGCCGTCAGTTCGCGGCTGGCAAATTCCAGTTGCTTCTTCTTGACAAGTTTCTCCGGATAGAACGTGCCCTCCCAGGGATCGAAGGTCCAGCCGCCGATACCGGTGCGGATTGTGCCGGATTGGGTCATCAAATGCCTCCCATTGAAGTTAGCTAAGCAATTAGCTAATTTAAAGATGTTGCCATGGAGCGAGCGATGACGGTTGTCACCATTCACAAGGCCAAGACGGAACTTTCAAAACTCCTTGCCCGCGTTGAGGCCGGAGAGGAAATTGTCATTGCACGCGGTGATGAACCGGTTGCGAAACTCGTGCCCCTGACAGCGGCCGATAGGAAAAATCCGCCACGCAAGGCCGGCGCACTGGCACATTTGCGCGGCAAGATCCCCTCTGGCCTGTTTCTTGAGCCGATGTCGGATGACGAACTGGCCGCCTGGGAAGGCAAATATTCGTTCCCCGGCGACAACGGCCAATGAAATATCTGCTCGACACACACGCACTGGTCTGGTGGCTGATGGATGATCCTCGTCTCAGCGCTGCGGCACGCGCGGCTCTTACCAACGGCGACAATGAGGTCGCCGCCAGTGCAGTCTCCGCTTTCGAAATCGCAACCAAGCATCGCCTTGGCAAGTGGCCGGAAGTGGGCACGCTCTGCGCCGATTTCGTCACATATGTCATGGCCGAACGTTTCGTCCTGCTACCGGTTGAACCATCCCACGCTCTCCTTGCCGGCCAACTGACCGGAGATCATAAAGATCCCTTCGATCGCCTGCTCGCCGCACAGTCGAAACTTG
Organism: Rhizobium sp. PDO1-076; assembly: GCF_000247475.1. Lineage (GTDB taxonomy): Bacteria > Pseudomonadota > Alphaproteobacteria > Rhizobiales > Rhizobiaceae > Allorhizobium. The sequence goes on from NZ_AHZC01000133.1 coordinate 43,703, forward strand.
AAAGCCTCACGCTTGTCACCGCCGACAAGGCATTCAACGTATTCGACGTCGAGTGCCTCTGGTAAGCGCCGCTTTCACTCCGCCGCCTGCACCTTTTTCATCGGCCGCCGCTCCAGCAGTTCCTTGAGGAACTGGCCGGTATAGGACTTTTCGACCTTCACTACCTCTTCCGGCGTGCCCTGGGCGACGATCTCGCCGCCGCCGTCGCCACCTTCGGGGCCGAAGTCGATGATGTAGTCGGCCGTCTTTATCACCTCGAGATTGTGCTCGATGACCACGACGGAATTGCCCTGATCGACCAGCTCCTGCAGCATTTCCAGAAGCTTGGCGACATCGTGGAAATGCAGGCCGGTGGTCGGCTCGTCGAGGATGTAGAGGGTGCGGCCGGTCGATTTCTTCGACAGTTCCTTGGCCAGCTTGACGCGCTGTGCCTCGCCGCCTGACAGCGTATTGGCCTGCTGGCCGACCTTGATATAGCCAAGCCCGACATCAAACAGCGCCTGCAGCTTGTCGCGCACCGCCGGCACCGCCTGGAAGAACTCGACGCCTTCCTCGACCGTCATGTCGAGCACGTCGGCGATCGACTTCGTCTTGAAATGCACGTCGAGCGTTTCGCGATTGTAGCGTTTGCCGTGGCAGACGTCGCAGGTGACATAGACGTCCGGCAGGAAGTGCATCTCGATCTTGATCACGCCATCGCCCTGGCAGGCCTCGCAGCGGCCGCCCTTGACGTTGAACGAGAAACGACCCGGCTGATAGCCGCGCGCCTTTGCCTCCGGAAGACCGGCAAACCAGTCGCGGATCGGCGTGAACGCGCCGGTATAGGTCGCCGGGTTCGAGCGCGGCGTGCGGCCGATCGGTGACTGGTCGATGTCGATCACCTTGTCGATGAATTCGAAACCGTCGATCCGCTCATGTTCGGCCGGGTTTTCGCGCGCGCCCATGACGCGACGCGCGGCCGCCTTATACAGGGTCTCGATCAGGAAGGTCGACTTGCCGCCGCCCGACACGCCGGTGACGGCGGTAAAGACGCCGAGTGGGATCGCCGCCGTGACATTCTTCAGGTTGTTGCCCTTGGCACCAACCACCTTGATCTGCTGGCCCTTTTTCGGCTTGCGGCGCTGTTCGGGCACCTTTACCCCGAGTTCGCCTGTCAGGTATTTTCCGGTCAGCGATTTGGGGCTCGCCATGATGTCCTTCGGCGAACCTTTCGCGATGACCTGGCCGCCGTGGATGCCGGCGGCAGGACCGATGTCGACGACATAGTCGGCCGTCAGGATGGCGTCCTCGTCATGTTCGACGACGATAACCGTATTGCCGATGTCGCGCAGATGCTTCAGCGTTTCGAGCAGACGCGCATTGTCGCGCTGGTGCAGGCCGATCGACGGCTCGTCGAGCACATAGAGCACGCCCGTCAGACCTGAACCGATCTGCGATGCCAGCCGGATACGCTGGCTTTCGCCGCCCGACAGCGTGCCGGAATTGCGCGACAGGCTGAGATAGTCGAGCCCGACATCGTTGAGGAAGCGCAGCCGCTCGCGGATCTCCTTCAGGATACGCACCGCGATCTCGTTCTGCTTATCGGTCAGCTTACCCGGCAGCACTTCGAACCAGGCGCCGGCATTGCGGATCGCCATGTCGGTCACCTGGCCGATATGCAGCCCGTTGATCTTGACAGCCAATGCCTCCGGCTTCAGCCGAAAGCCTTTGCAGGCCGGGCAGGGGGCCGCCGACATATACCGCTCGATCTCTTCGCGCGCCCAGGCGCTGTCGGTTTCCTTCCAGCGCCGTTCGAGGTTCGGCACGATGCCTTCAAAGGTTTTGGTCGTCGTGTACGAACGGGCACCATCGGCATAGTGGAAGTCGATCTTGTCTTCCGTGCCATGCAGGATCGCCCTCTGCGCCGCCTCCGGCAGGTCCGCCCATTTGGCGGTCAGCTTGAAACCGAAGGCCTTGCCGAGCGCTTCCAGAGTCTGGTTGTAATAGGGCGAGGCCGACTTGGCCCAAGGCGCGATCGCGCCGTCGTTCAGCTTGCGCTGCGTCTCGGGAATGATCAGCGCCTCGTCGATCTTCTGCTGGCTGCCCAGGCCGTCACAGGTCGGGCAGGCGCCGAACGGGTTGTTGAACGAAAACAGCCGTGGCTCGATTTCCGGAATGGTGAAGCCTGAGACCGGGCAGGCGAACTTTTCCGAAAACAGCACGCGTTCATGCGTCTCGTTCAGCGACTTGTTCGCCGAACCGCCCGCGGACGTCTCTTCCGGCGGCAGCGGCTTGTCGGCAAATTCGGCAACCGCCAACCCGTCCGCAAGCCTGAGGCAGGTCTCCAGGCTGTCGGCCAGGCGGCTGGCAATGTCCGGACGGACGACGACGCGGTCGACGACCACGTCGATGTCATGCTTGTATTTCTTGTCCAGCGTCGGCGCGTCGGCGATCTCGTAGAACTGCCCGTCGATCTTGACGCGCTGGAAGCCCTTCTTCATCAGTTCGGCGAGTTCCTTCTTATACTCGCCCTTTCGTCCGCGGATCATCGGCGCCAGGATGAACAGACGCGTGCCTTCCTCATAGGCCAGCACCCGGTCGACCATCTGGCTGACCGTCTGGCTTTCGATCGGCAGGCCGGTCGCCGGCGAATAGGGCACGCCGACGCGGGCAAACAGCAGGCGCATATAGTCATAGATCTCGGTCACCGTGCCGACCGTCGAGCGCGGATTGCGCGAGGTCGTCTTCTGCTCGATCGAGATCGCCGGTGACAGGCCTTCGATCTGGTCGACATCCGGCTTCTGCATCATCTCGAGGAACTGGCGGGCATAGGCCGACAGGCTCTCGACATAACGCCGCTGCCCTTCCGCATAGATCGTGTCGAAGGCGAGTGACGACTTGCCGGAGCCCGACAGACCGGTCATCACGATCAGGCTGTTGCGCGGCAGGTCGAGGTCGATGCCCTTGAGATTGTGCTCGCGGGCGCCGCGGATGGAGATGGTCTTCAGTTCGGACATGGCAAATGGCTCGGATCGGACAGTGGACAGGAGATCCCGGGAGGAGGACTGTCCTTATGTAGTCTAACGACGGCGCGTGTCGAGCACTTGCCGTCATCGCGGGATGACAATTCGATTCTGTTGACAGCATCCTAGCGAAAGAATAGAACAAATAAAGAACATTTTTCCTTGTGGATGACGGTTCCTCCACGCCCCATCGTCCCCGCAGAATGGGATATGGTGGCATTTGATTGGATTTTGAACGCCGCGGCGGCGCGGCAGTAAGGTGAGTGTCATGGCTGGTAGCGTCAACAAGGTCATTCTGATCGGCAATCTCGGTGCCGATCCCGAAATCCGCCGGACCCAGGACGGCCGGCCGATTGCCAACCTGAGAATTGCCACATCGGAAACCTGGCGCGACAAGAACAGCGGCGAGCGCAAGGAAAAGACCGAATGGCACACGGTCGTCATCTTCAACGAGGGCCTGTGCAAGGTTGCCGAGCAGTATCTGAAGAAGGGTTCGACAGTTTACATCGAGGGCGCGTTGCAGACCCGCAAATGGCAGGACCAGAGCGGCCAGGATCGTTATTCGACCGAAGTTGTCTTGCAGGGCTTCAACTCGACTTTGACCATGATCGGTGGTCGCGGCGACAGCGCCGGCGGCGGTGCATCGCGCGGTGGCGACTTTGGCGGTTCAGGCGGTGGTTATGACGACTACGGTTCGGCGCCTTCGGCACCGCGTGGCGGCGGCTCGGCCGGTCGTGGCTCCAGTGCCCCGTCGGGCGGCTTTTCGCGCGATCTGGATGACGACATTCCGTTCTGAGAAGCGGTGTCGTCAGGACGGACCCATGGGTCGGCGGATGCATCGTCCTATCCGGCGATGTCGACTTGTAGATCGTAATCATCAACAATGATTGGCATGCTTATTGCTTTCAAAGTCCTTGTTTTCAAATGAGGATTTTCCATGAGATTGATTGGTTCTATCGTGACGGCGCTCGGACTTTTGAGCGCCGCTACTCCTGGGGCAACGGCTGCCCCGCGGCTCGACGACAAGCCGCGCATTGCGGTCATGTCGGCCTTCGAGCCGGAATGGCTGGTACTACTGAAGGTGCTGCAAGACCCGCAGGAGCATGTCGTCAATGGCCGGCGCTTCGTCACCGGTTCGCTGGCTGGCAAGGATGTCGTGCTGTTCTTGAGCGGCGTCAGCATGGTCAATGCCGCCATGACCACCCAGCAGGCAATTGACTATTTCGACATCACGACGATCGTTTTCTCCGGTATTGCCGGCGGTGTCGACCCCAAGCTGTCGATCGGCGATGTCGTCGTCAGCGGCCAATGGGGACAATATCTCGAGGCTATCTTTGCCCGGGAGACGCAAAAGGGGACGTTCGCCATTCCGCCGTTCCTGGATACGCAGTTTCCGAATTTCGGCATGATCCACCCCAATGAGAGCGAAGTGGTGCGCGAAGGCTCTACTGAACCGGAAGATCGATTCTGGTTCCCGGTCGACGGCAAACTGCTGGAGACGGCGCGTCAGGTGGCCGGGAGCGTGACTCTGGAAAAATGCGCCGGCGCCGACAAATGCCTCTCCCACCAGCCGAAGGTTGTCGTTGGCGGCAATGGCGTGTCGGGATCGGCCTTTGTCGACAATGCCGCTTTCCGCGAGTTCACCTTCCAAACCTTCGAGGCGCAGGTGCTGGATATGGAAAGTGCCGCCACGGCCCATGTCGCC
>NZ_AHZC01000132.1 GCF_000247475.1 Rhizobium sp. PDO1-076
GCTACTACTATGATTTCGGGGATGGCTGGCGACACACCGTCACGGTTGAGGAATTCTTGACGCTCACCACTGCGCCCAAACACGGGAGCTGCGTCGCCGGCAAAAGGGCCCGACCGCCCGAAGATGTTGGTGGCGTTTCAGGATATGAGCGGTTCCTGGAGACCATCGCCGACCGGGAATATCCGGAATATGCCGAAACCATTCGGTGGTGCGGCGGCTACTTTGATCCGGAATGGTTCGACCTGTCCATCGTGGACAGGGATGTCCGCAATGCTCTGCGCTCGAACGTCAAAAGGCGCTTGTATCAACCGAAGCCTAAAGCCTTCCCGAAGAAATGAGTTGGCTAAATTCAAAGTGCGCTCTTGATAGGACACGAACCGCTGTCGCTGTCCTCTATTTTTCTGGACTCGACTCAAATCACTCGTAATGCTTCATTTCCGCTCGGAGGACTGGGCATGGCATACGAGTGGGACGAAGGCCGCGCAAAAAAATGCGCCTGATCAAGTTGGCGTCTGTGTGGGCATTGACCGCGTCAGCGCTTAGTATCCCTATCGCCTTGCTTTTGACCGCATCGCCTCTGTAGGCGCCCACCGAACTCACTGAAAATTCCTACTCTTCACCTTCAGAGTATCGATATGAAGGTCAGGTATATAAATTTCTCGCGCCTTGACGCCCATCGGCGGCCGCACGCGGCTATCCGGGCTGCCTGGCGATCCATGCGCGAACTCGTCGCCACGGCCCATTGGCACCCGGAAACTATCCCGCTCGCCCAGGCTTGCCAGATCGCCGGTCAGATCGAACATCCGTTGCGCCACCAGATGCACGACGCCGCCCTCGCGCTGGATCTTGCCGTTTATCGCCATCATCGAGGATCCGAGCACGACGCGACGCTGTTTTTCAAAGAGGCTTGACCAGACGACGATATTGGCAACGCCTGTCTCATCCTCGATGGTCATGAACATCACACCCTTGGCGCTCCCCGGCTTCTGACGGACGAGGACAAGGCCAGCGGTCATCAACCAGCGACCGTCGCGCGCCGAGGTGGCCTCGGCGCAGGTGACGATGTTTCGGCGGGTGAGATCATCTCGCAGGAAACTGACCGGATGGGCTCGCAGAGTGACCCCCGTATGCCCGTAGTCCTCGACGACATTGGCGCCCTCGGTCATCTGCCGAAGTGCCACATCCGGTTCCTGCTGTTCGGCGATCACAGCCCGCTCGCGATCGGCAGCTGCCGCGAAGAGTGGAAGTGGCTCGTCGCGCAGGGCCTTGATTGCCCAGAGCGCATCGCGTCGTTCAAGTTTGAGAGCCGGCCGGAATGCATCGGCTTCGGCAAGCTTGACCAGGGAGGCCGACGACACGCCGGCGCGCCGCCACATGTCATCGATGGAAACGAAGGGCTCGTCACCCCGCGCCACCGCAATCTTGGCCGCATCCTGTTCGGACAAACCCTTGACCAGTCGCATACCGAGCCGCACGGCATGGTCATCGGTTCCGCTGATCTCTTCCAGCGTGCAATCCCACCGCGATCGATTGATGCAGACCGGCCGGATCGCAACGCCATGGCTCCGGGCGTCGGTGACGATCTGCGCCGGCGCGTAGAATCCCATCGGTTGCGCATTGATGAGGGCGGCACAGAACACATCCGGATAGTGGCATTTCAGATAGGATGAGGCGTAGGCGATGAGCGCAAAGGACGCGGCATGGCTTTCGGGAAAGCCATAGGAGCCAAAACCCTCAAGCTGTGAGAAGGTCTTTTCGGCAAATTCCTCGGTGTAGCCGTTTTTAACCATTCCCTTGACGAGCTTGTCCTTGAACTTACTGACGCCCCCAGTGAACTTGAATGTCGCCATAGAGCGCCTGAGTGCGTCGGCCTCGCCGGCGGTGAAGCCCGCGCAGACGATCGCCACTTTCATGGCGCTCTCCTGAAACAATGGCACGCCCAGCGTCTTACCGAGCACGGCCTCGAGTTCTGGCTTCGGATAGACGACAGCTTCCTTGCCTTCGCGCCTTCTCAGGTAAGGATGCACCATATCCCCCTGGATCGGACCGGGACGAACGATCGCCACCTGGATGACCAGGTCGTAATAGGTCTGGGGTTTCAGCCGCGGCAGCATCGACATCTGCGCGCGGGATTCGATCTGGAAGGTGCCGAGCGTGTCGGCCTTGCGGATCATCGCGTAAGTGGCCGGATCCTCCTGCTCTATAGTTGCGAGGTCAAGCTTCACGCCCTTGTGCTCTTCCAGCAATGCAAAGCCCTTGGCCATGCAAGTCAGCATTCCCAAGGCCAGCACATCCACCTTCATGAACTTGAGCGCCTCGATGTCGTCCTTGTCCCATTCGATCGTTTGGCGATCCTCCATCCGGGCCTGCTCGATCGGCACCAGTTCGTCGAGGCGGTCATTGGTCAGGACAAAACCGCCAGGATGCTGGCCAAGATGGCGGGGTGCGCCCATCAGCTGCTGCGCGAGCTCCAGTGTCAGCCGCAGACGGCGGTCGGACATGTTCATGTTCAGCTCGTTGACCTGCTTTTCACCAACGCCCTCCTTGCTCCAGCCCCAGACGCCGGCTGACAGCGCCGTGATCATGTCTTCGGGCAGGCCGAGCACCTTGCCAACATCGCGAAGCGCACCCTTGGCGCGGTAGCGGGTAACGGTGGCACAAAGCGCAGCCTTCTGCCGGCCGTAGGTCTTGTAGATCCACTGGATCACCTCTTCGCGCCGCTCATGTTCGAAATCGACGTCAATGTCGGGCGGCTCATTGCGCTCTTCCGAGATAAAGCGCTCGAACAGCAGGTCGTTGGCAGCCGGATCGATCGCCGTGATCCCCAGCACATAACAAACGGCGGAATTGGCTGCACTTCCGCGCCCCTGGCAGAGGATATCCTGAGATCGCGCAAAGCGGACGATGCTGTAGACCGTCAGGAAGTACGGCGCGTAGTCGAGCTTGCGGATCAGGTCGAGTTCGTGGTTCAGGGTCTTTACCACATCATCCGGCACCCCTTCGGGATAGCGATCGCGCACGCCCTCCCAGGTGAACTTTTCCAGCGACTGTTGTGCCGTCAGTCCGGGGATGATGGCTTCCTCGGGATATTGGTAGGTCAGTTCGCTCATGTCGAAGCGACAGCGATCTGCGATTTCGCGGGTACAGGCGAGAGCCTCAGGATAGCGGCTGAACAGCCGGTGCATTTCCTCCGGTGGCTTCAAGAATCGATCGGCGTGCCGTTCGCGCAGGAAACCGGCCCGGTCGATGGTGGTGCGATGGCGAATGCAGGTAACGACATCCTGCAATTGTCGCCTGCCCGGTTCGTGAAACAGCACGTCATTGGTGACGACAGGCCGAACCTTCTGCCGGATCGCCAGCGTGTTGAGCTCATGCAGGCGCAACTGATCGTTTGGCCGCCGGCGCAGCGTCAGGGCCATATAGGCGCGGTCGCCAAATATCTCCCTCACTTTGCGCAGCTGGACCGCGCATGCGTCATCGGCCTCGTCAGGGATCAGGATGGCGAGCAGTCCCTCTGCATAGAGGACCACATCCGACAGATCTAGGATGCATTTGCCCTTGCCACCCCGCTCCTTGCCGAGCGACAGAAGCCGGCAAAGCCTCGAATAGGCCGCCCGGTCCGTCGGGTAGACCAGGATCGACATGCCATCCGCCAGATCGAGCCTGCAGCCGACGACCAGCCGGACACCTGTTTCCTTGGCGGCCTCCCAGGCGCGCACGATCCCCGCCAGACTGTTACGATCGACGATACCAAGTGCTTCGATGCCAAGTGCCTGGGCCGTCGTAAACAGCTCATCGCAGCCGGAGGCTCCGCGCAGGAAGGAAAAATGACTGGTGACCTGGAGCTCGGCGTAGCGCATCAGCCATAGATCCCATGCAGGAACCATTTGGCCGTTCCGGTTGCGGGATCCACACCGTCACCGGAGCGAAAGACCCAGAAGCGATTGCCGTCCTCATCCTCGACGGAATAGTAGTCCCTCACAGCCTCCATCTCGGAAGAACGAACCCACCACTCGCCGAATACCCGTTCCGGCCCATCGCCGCGCTTGATGCGCCGGCGTTTTCCCCGCCAGGTCATCGATGCCGGCGGATGGTCGGGTGTGAGCGCAATCACCTCGATCCGTTCCGGGTGCGCCAATATCCGGCTTGGCCGGGGCCAGCGGGCCGGCCAGGCTTGACCCAGTTTTGCGGCGACAGGAGAGACACGGCCGACATTGCGCTCGGGAACGTCGCTCTCGACCGGCGCCAGCCGGTACATGCGCTGGCCGCGATTTCCAAGACTGTCGAGCAGGGGAGTGACATCGACGACGGTTTCTTCGACCAGTGAGGAGGAGGACTGCTTTTCTTCGAATGGTTCGATCATGGTAGCAGTGAGGGACAGTTTCTCGATGCCGAAACCAGGATCGATCTTCTCGATGCTGGAACAGAGAAGTTTTGTCAGACGGGAGACATCGCGCACCGGCTTTGCCGTGCCAGCACGCAGGGACTGCAACGTGTTGTCGACGCGGTGGATGATCAGGTCGGCGCGGCGAACACCCTGCCCGCGCGTCTCCAACGCGGCGCAGAGTTCGACCACGAGCTTGCCGATATATTTGGCGATGGTCTCGGCCGCGCCGATCGGCTCGGAGAAGGAATGTGCCACCTCGATCAGCTCCGTCGTGCGAATGGGGTCGATCGGTTCGGCAAGCCGCCCGAACATCTGATCGAGCCTGCGACCGACCTCTGGCCCGAAACGCAATGTCAAAGGCGCCCGCGGCGTTACTGAGACTTCGCCGACGGTTCGGAACCCAAGTACGATCAGGCCGCTGACGATGTCGGGCGGCAGACGAAGGCTGGCAATCGGCAGATTGACGACGGCCTTTGCTGTCTCACCAACGGGCACGATGATGACCTCGCGCCGCGCGGCGCGTGCAATGGCATGGGCACTGCCCCACGTATCGGCGATGGCGCCCCGGGCCTGAAGGCCGTGGCGCCTTAAAGCGTTGATGAGCCCGGTGAGCATTGGCAACTCACCGCCGCGCAGATGGTCGGCGCCCTCGGTATCCATGACGATGCCGTCGGGACCGTCGATCGCAACCACCGGCGTATATTGGCGCAGCATCCACAGCGCCAGACGCTCGATCGCCAAGGCATCACCTTGCGGTCAGCATCGACGAGATGCAGGCCGG
>NZ_AHZC01000131.1 GCF_000247475.1 Rhizobium sp. PDO1-076
CATTTTGGAAGGGGACAGCATGCGCAAGGCAAAATCCGGCATTGACTCCGCGCCGCACGTGAACCACGAAATTACGAATGGCTGATCAACAACAGGCCTGAAAAATGCTGCGCCTAAACTGTCCGCACATTAGCGGAGGAGGTGTCCGCGAATTAGCGGAATCGATGTCCGCGATTACTGAAATACGCAATTGGTGACGTTCCGTCGGAAGCGGACATTCTTACCGCCGACCTTTCAGTGTAACATCAAGGCTTTAATTGCGGCTCAGAATGGCCCGTTAATAGTTTTACTGCTCTCAATAGTCCCTCACAACAACGCTGCAGAGTGCGCCAGAGTGACGAGCTTCTCACCCTCATGCCGATTTTCTAGATGGTTGAAACAGGTCCTTACAGCAGTGGTGCGCCCACCGGGTTCTCGAGCGCGGAACGCGTGGCGGAGGTCGCCTTCCTTCTTTTACCAAGCTCGATCTTGAAGTCATCGAGCACTTTGAGGTCTGTCTCCATATCGTCCGGGGACGGCTGCGGTATGTCCCTGCCCGCGGACATGTCGTGGCCCGACCGTTCCGACGCTCGCTTCATCGCGAAGAAGATGGTCCGGTAGTCTTCGTCGGTGACGGTCACCTCCTTGAGTCGACCCGTCATCACGTCCGGCACGAACCTCACTACAGTCTTCGCCAGAACGACCTCCTCTACTGCCCGCTCCCACGATTCACGTAAGTCCGAGTAGAAGTCTTTCGTCTGCCGCCGGTATTGGTCAGTGTCGAAGTCCGTCACAGACTTGAGTTCCTTCGCGCGGTTCCGCAGCGTTTCGATCCGTGCGTTCAAATCGGCGACCCATGGTTCGCTGTTCTCGCGGATCACGCCGAAGCCCTCGGACTGGGTCTTGGCAACGACTGTCTTGATCAGCGGAGCGGCGTCCCCGGCTCGAGCTGCCTCCGAGACCACCTCGTTGAAGAACACCAGGTTGTGCGTGAAGATGATGACCTGCCGCCCCTTCTTCGCCTCGGCAACGAGACGCTGGGCGACCTTGCGAATGCGCAGATGATCGAGCGAGGACACCGGGTCGTCGACGATGATGCCATAGCGCGCGTCGTCGCCTCCGATCTCGGCGAGGAAGCACGCGAGGGCCAGCGCTCGCTGCTCGCCCTCAGAGAGAACCTGGTTGTTCTTCACCGTGCTGGCGCCCTGCAGACCCACCGAGAACAGGCTCTTGCCGCCCGAACTTGAATCGCTGACCTTGAACGGGAGGTGGGTCAAATCGAGCGAGCCAATTTCCTCGGCTATCCGGCGCTCCAGTTCCTCGGTCACGAGTTGCTTGCGCAGGGCGGTGATCTGCGTTGAGATAGACCGCGTCGCCACCTGTGCTTGGCAGCCGATCAGCGACCTCTGCTCCACCACGTCCCCCAGACGCTGGAGGACGGTCTCGAGGTCATTCGCAAGCTTTACCCGGTCCTTAAGTTCGGCGAGCCGCACCCGCATGGAGTCCAGTGCTTCGGTGTGTGCGGCGCTTCGCTGGAGTAACGCGGCCTCCTCCTCAAGGCGGGCGAATTCAGCGGTGACCGTCGAGGTGAGCGCGGCAACATCCGGAGTGGGCGCTGGGTTCGCCCGCTCGTCTAGGAGCGTGGAACGCCTCAACTCGAACTCGCCTAAGATCTTGATGATCTCGGCTACAGTAGCCGCGCGCGTGGCGTCGAGCTGTCCGTAGCCGGCCAGGCTCTCCTCCACGACCGCCAACTCGGGGACTTTGACCTGCTCGACCTGCGCCAAAAGCGCCTTCAGAGCATTGCGTGCACCGTCAGCACGCTTCGTGGCCTCTCCACTTACGAAGTCGTTGAAGCGCGCCAGTCTGGCGGCGCCGGGCGGGGTGAGCGGCTCAAGGCATAGTAAGCAGAAGTCGCCGGTCGCATCCGGCAGGCGCTCGGGCGTTAGCTCCGCTCCAGCAGCCGCGAAATCGCGCGCGGCCTCAAAAAGAATGCGCCATGCCGTGCTGCCGACGTTCGCAACAGGTTCGTCTGCGAAACTAGCGGAAGCCGCGATCCTCTCCGCCTCCACCGCCTGGACTAGTTCCCGCAAGGCCGATGCGATTGTATCGCCAACCGTCTCCGAGAGCGCGTCCCGAAGGCTACCCAGCACGTCGCACACGCGCTTCAGCACTGCGGCGGCGCGGCGCCGCGTGGCCGCCAGGGCGACAGGATCGGCGGCAAGTTCGGCCTCCAGTCTGGCGAGTTCCGTGAGTTCCACATCGGAAAGTTCAGACAGATTGCGGAGATCGTCCGCGCTCGGCAGCAAAGGGGCCTTTGGATCAAGCTTGGCGAGCATGAGGGAGACAGCGCTGCCCGGGGTGTAGCCGGCGGGAAGCGGGCCGCGCAGCCGCGGCACGAGAACCTTCTCGTCTGCGGAGAACCTCGCGGCCATCCGCTGGCACAGTTCCCCATGGTGCTCAAGGATCGCGAGCTCACGGGGCAGATAGGCGATTCTGTTCTCACTATCGACGTAGAGCCGGGCGTTGTGACTGTCGAAAACCGAGATCTGCCTGAGCTGCGGGGGTGCCGGGGTCCCGGGATCCCACTCGATGTCGGTCACCGCGTCGTCGCCGACCTGGTAGCGCACCTGCACCCGCATCGGCCCGCCGCTAGCGTCGAAGACGTTCCCCCGCAGTTGATCCGCGGTCAGACTGCGGCATAGCCGCTTGGCGATGCGTGTGTATCCGCTCTTCCCGCTCCCGTTCTCCCCATACACCAGCGTGATGCCCACTGCGGCCATGCGCAGCTTCTGGCCACAGGCAAGTCGGTCGACATTCTGCACAGGACCGAGTTGCGCCAGGACGGTCCGGCGCGTCTCCCCTGAGCCGTTTCCGAGATGCGAGGCGTCGATGGCACTCAAAGTGTGAGCAGACGAGCTAGCCCTAGCCGCGGCACGCACGTTGTCGAGGATGCAGTCAGCATCCACCTGCTCGACGGAATAGTCCGTCGCGACGGCGATCCGCCGCAGACTGTCCTTGACCCAGTCGGGCTGTTCCGCAGCCCAGCTCATTAGATCCTTGGCCATTTCCTCTCCTCTGTGAGGCCAGAATGCTTGCGTCCGCTGGCGGACGCAAGCGGGGTTTACCCAATCCGACAGGCCTCTACTTCATCCGGGCCGGCGAGCGTCACGAGATCGAGCCGAATTGGCTGCTGCGCTCTGCGCGATGCGCGGAGCATCGTGACGAACGCCTCGGGGTCTGGCTGGCCCAGAGCGAGCCGTTAGTAGAGCAGGTCCTCGAGCATGCAATCCCTTCCGGCGAACGTAGAACCCTCTCTCGCGAGAGGCAGTACTAATGTATCGTTTCAAATGCCTGACCAATTCAACGGCAATTATGAGCTGATTCTGTTCGATAAATGGATGCTGCCGAAGTGTCTCTATGGCTGCCATTCTGTCATTTGAAGCACGTTTCCTCCGAGCCGTTGAAAAGCCCGCTGGCGACAGGAGATGACGATAATCTGCTGGTCCCGAGACTGCCTGTGCAGTGCGTCGAACATCTTCTCGATGCGGTCGTCGTCCGAATAGACCAGCGCATCATCAAGGATGACGGGCGCTGGCCGGCCATCACGCGCGAGCAGCCTCGCAAATGCCAGCCGCGTCAACACGGACAGCTGCTCCCGCATGCCGCCACTGAGGCGATCGACGTCCTCTTCCTGTCCGTTGCGCAGGATGGTCTGGGGTAGAAGCGTCTTGTCATCGAAGGTGATCGAAACGTCGTCGAAGAGCAGCCTGAGGAGCGGCCCGAGTTCAGCCATGACAGGCTTGAGGTAGAGCTCGCGGGCCTCGGATCTCGCTGTCTCCAATGCTGTTGTCACACGCTGCAGGACGGCCACTTCTCTCACGAAAGCCTCCACCCTTGCTGTCGCTGCAGTGAGTGCCTCCACGGTCTCTCGCCATTTCTCCTCCACCGCCTCTTCGGATTGCGCCCGGATCTCTGCGTTGAGTCCCGCCATGGTCTCCCGCAGCGCATTGATCTCCTTGTCGGCCGCTGCTTCGATCGAGCGAGCACGCGTCAACGCCGCGGCGATTGACTCGAGATCACCGACGTTCTCACCTAGTCTCAACACGTGTGCCTCCGCCTCCAAAAGCGATTGGTCGAGATCCGCCAGCGTGGCAGACAAAGTGCGCTCGCGCGCTCCACGCGTTTCTTCCGGTCCCAGGATCGCAACCAACTGCACCTGATCGGACATGAGAGACGCCAAGGTGGTCTCGGCCGCGACGAAGGCTTCGTCGGCACGGGACTGGTTTGGCTCAACCTCGCGCAGGGCCAGTCGCGCCTTGTTGCGGCGATCTTCGGCCTCAGTAAGCGCTGTCCGGAGCAACGTCGGATCCTCGTTCGGGTCGAGAACCTCAAGGCTGATCAAGCCAGCCGCAGCGACATCCTCTTTCAGTTTCGGCAATCCCTCTGGAGCGATAAAGGAGAGTCGTCCGCGTAACTCACGAAGGTCAGCGTCAACCTGCTGCGCCTTCTCCTGCCGATCTCGCGCCGCCGACAGGCTGTCGACGCCCATTGACGCAAGGAGCGCGCTTCGTGCCGCTTCTGCCTGCACCAATTGGTCGTCATTCCGACCGGGGCGGTTCGATCGCAGCGTGATTGTTCCAAACCCTGGCACGGCAAGCCGAGCCTGCCCCTCATAGGTTCGGTCTTCTCCGTCTTTCAGAGGCTTGCCGTCCAGGGTCACGGTTCCGGCCGCATCTGCCTCGTAATGGATCGAAAGTGAGGGGCGAGCGGCCTCATCTAAGGCGCGGAGCTTGGCAATCTCGACTTCGCGGGCTTGCAGCTCGTCGATAGCCTTTGCCGGAATTTTCAGGAGGGCGAGTTGCGCCTCACACTCTTCAATGCCCTGGCGGACCTTCTCCGCCTCGGCTAAGCGTTCCTTCAAGTCAGCCAAGCGCTCGAACGCCTCGCGTGCCTTTGCTGCCGCGTCGAAGCGGGCAAGCCGCTCCCGGAGCTCCTGCTCCTGAGCTTCCGCGAGCTCGACGTTCTCACGCGCCTTTTCAATGGCGTCAGCCGCCTCCCGGCGATTCATCACCGCTTCGGTCCGGTTGGCCTCTCCAGAGGTTAGGCTCTTCTGCAGCACTATTGCCTTCTCACGAGCCGCGGTGAACGCTTCGAATTCTCGCTCCGCGCCATTCCGCCTTTCGCGAACAAGCTTCAGTTCCGCTTCCGCCGTTCTTCTAATTTCTCGTTCTGC
>NZ_AHZC01000130.1 GCF_000247475.1 Rhizobium sp. PDO1-076
CCCTTCTCGGCATCAGCAAGCGGGGGAACCGCTATGTGCGCAAGCTCCTCGTACATGGAGCACGATCCTGCTTTCGGCACCTCGACCGAACACGAGATCGATTGGGGAGCTGGCTGGATGGCCTTCAGGCTCGGATGCACCCCAACAAAGCTGTTGTCGCACTTGCCGCAAAAATGGCCCGGATCGTCTGGGTCGTCCTGACCAGGCCTGGAGCACTCTACGAACGCAGAGACCCTGTCTTCACTTGAGGATCCAAGCTCGATTGCAAGGCTCGGGAATAGTGATGACGAAACAGTGGATCAACATGCCGTAAGCCCTGTGCAAAAAAAAGCGGGCTTTCGTGCCCGAACCATTTATTGGGAACGGAGTGTGCGGATCTCATCATGGCCTGGCTGCAACCGCAGTCCACTCGCGAGAGGCCGGATACATTTATGCAACTGGAATCGTCATTTGCGATGTCGCGAACCCTTGCACGGACGGGGCGGACCATACATTTTTTCAAATGCGATTCCCCTGGGGGGTAATTACCTCCTCAACAGGCTGCCAAACGTGTAAACGGCACACTTCAATCAACCGCTTGCCCAGCTGTCGTGGAGAGAATTCAGACAATCCAGGCATTGCTCGACCAGCTGCAGGTTCATCGCCGACTCCTCAATGCTTGCTACCAGGATAAGGCTGTTGTCAGCACTCATACCTGCGTTGATCGATAAACTAAAAATATGCGTCCCACCGAGACAGGGTCATAAATCTCTTCAAATCGTCAGTATCGGGATTGGTAGACATGCGCTTGAGGCTGATCAGTGCGCGCGAACCATCCGCAGACGGCGTGAAACACAAGATTCCGACACTCTCGATCTCGAAGGTGAAACTATCGTCGGCGGCCGGAACGATATGGTGGATCCGCATATTTCCGGCAAACTCCCCGATCACATTCAACGCCCCGCCTGAAAATCCCATACAGTTTCGCCTTCCTATTGTTCATACAGTCTACGACTTGCTAGCTTCAAAAGCCCTTTCTTCTATTTCTGTAAGATCGCTACAAACTGCGGTGAGGACGCTCAGTTGCATCAAGCGCGCCTGATGGGAAGGAAACGCATGATCTGGCATGTCCCTGTGCAGATCGAGCAGACCATTAAAAAAAACGACTCGCTCGCTGGACTTGGCGGCGGCATTGTCGAACGGTTTTAGGATCTTGCGGCCGGTCTCAACGCTCGCTTGATGCTCAGAGCAAAAGGTCAGCAGTTCTCCGACCAACGCAGCTGGTCCGCCGGCTTTGGCACCGTTGGAAAAATTGGGAAACAAACGCTCCATCTTGTCGAGAAAGCCGGTGGCCGATTCGTAAACCGTACGCATTGTTTTCAAGATGCCGAGTTGCTTAAGTAGCGCGCCAAGGAAAGTGCGGTCACTTGCATTGGATACCGCCTCTAGGTCGTCGCCGGCGGCCTTCAGGAAGACATCCACGGCCGCATGAAAGCTCAGGCGCTTATACAAGTCGGAAAGCGTGTAGAACAATTGTCCGAGGTTCATACCACTGAGCAGCATCTCGCGGTATCGATCACGCAACACCTCGGGTTGGAGACCAGCGGACGGAGCAACCTTGCTGGCATGGGATAACATCGCATAGTCAGCCCGAACATCGAGGGCGATCCCGCTCTCGTTAAAGGACTGCTCAACCTTATCGAGCAAGCCGATCAAAGCATCTGCGCCGGTATTGCTCTCAAAATGGATGCGGGCGCCCTGTAAAAGCATGTATTGATTTCTTTCGTCACTATCGGCGGCGGCCAATGTCTGTAATATCTCGTCAGTGGCGACCCGTTGGCCGTCTTCACCTTCCCTCTGCTGCCGAAGATCGATCAATAATTGTAGCCGATTGACAAGATCGCTGAGTTTATCCTCACTCGGCGCGTCGGGTAATTTATCATAATAATCGGCAATTCGTTTCAGGGCGTTCTTGTTAACAGCTGTCCCATGACGCTGTTTGACCGTCCCGAGTAAGCGCTTGTCGGCAAGTTTGCCGACGGAATTGCCAATCTCTTCTAGAATGTTTGTCAGGTCTGATTGCGTGCGAACAGTTGTCGCAGCATGCCCCTTGCGGGTGCCGCGCGATGGTTCAACCAATTCCAACCCAACAATGGGTAACACGCTCATAGGCGGAATCCGCTGCAATCTTACGTTAACGTCTTCCAATGTTTCGCCTCCGACTTGTGGATCGCTATCCGCTGGGGCGTTTAGAACAACTTAAGGCCGCAGGCCGCACACAGGCGACATAGAAAACGTTAATTGTCTTTTACCGCAACTTCTGTGCCAAACGGCACACCGGTCATTTCGTTGCGCCTATAGTCTAGGGTGGACAGAATGCTGAAGAAGGAGATGCTGGTTTGAGATCGCGAGGGAGAACGGATCTGAGTTACTACGCGGCAACACGCAGCCAGATTGAGGCCGTCGAGTCCAAATTGCGCGGTTTCCGTCGTGATGCGGCATGCCGAGACGTTGGGATAGTCCATGTATTCGCTGAAATCGAGCGCGTGTTGGTGAAATTGCTGGCGGTGTTGCCGCTGCAGGACTCCGATTGTTGCCGACTTGTCGTAAAAATTATCAGTGCTGATTCGTTGGAAACGTTAGCCGACAGGGTCACTGATCTCCAATTGCAAGTCGAACAAATGCATGCGCGTATGGCCGTGCGCTCCGTGTCGAGCTGCGTTGGGGCGGACGAAGTGAAAGAAGCTATTGTAAGTCGGTCGAGTGGCAGCGCGTTCGCGCAAGGTCGGGCGCGGCCTATCGTCGGCTCCGATCGTCATCGTTTGCATTTATAGACAGGAAAATCGCATGACAAGTGCTACGCAGACGTCGACAACAGCGCGTGTGTCATTTGGGGGGGTTGAATTTCCGAATCCGCCCGCAGGCGGCATAAATCCTACCCACCACATCCCAGGCTCGGCGAGTGGCGGCGGCACCGATGCAGATCTCGAAGCGCTGTATCGTCAGCTATATCCCTTTTTCGATGGATCCTCTGTCGACACGCGGCTGCAGTCGCCTGAAGATGCCAACGGGAACCCAATTGATCTGCAAACGATCGATGCGGCTCTTCTGACGAAGCAGTTTTTTGAGGGGCTTCATTCTGCGCACCAGCTTGAGCTTCTCAACCGCTTCAACGGAAGCCTCGTTCTGGGCACTGGCGCCGATAGAATTGATGTCGTGCTTGGTCAGGACCGGCGTGGTCGAAGTGGTCAGCCTGGGCAAGTCGTTTTGGTCTTGCAGAGGCTCACCAAGAACGACATTGCGCAATTGGCACCCGCTGATCAGGAGAGGATTCTCAACTATCTGAACAGTGTTTCGACTACCGGCCAGACTATACCGGCTGAGGTTAGGACCAATCTGGAACTCAGCTGGGGTGTTACCATCTATGGTAGTCTGGCCGAAGCAAGAGCAGCTGCGAATAATCTGATCGACCTCGCAATTGCAGCGATTAATGAACAAGCAAGTGCGCACAGCAGTATATTTACGGAACAGCTGCTGTTGATCAGAGAATTTGTCAACATAAGCGCCCTTATTTCGGAGGTAAATATCCGAACTCAGATCGAAAGCATTGCCGAGCGATTTAAACGCCTGGTTGTGTTCGAGGTGGCCGCATCCCAAGCATCTGTCAGCGATGCAGGGGATGGCGATGTCGTCGCCGGTCTTAGCAGTCTTGACAACAATTCGTCCATTCTTTCTGCCCTCACCACACTCGTGGAGCAGGAGCAGCGCGTCCTTGATACGAAGAAACAGCGGGCTGATGTGCCTAAAATCAGCAGCGCGTTGGATTTACCCAAGATGATTTCGGCATTGCAATTGACTTACGACCTTCAAAAGGCTGCTGAAGTTGCAATTTTGACGGTTGAATTGGAGCAGCAGAACGAGTTGCTTAAAGACTATGCGGTAATCCAGCGCATGATGAACGATGTTTTGAAAAGCTACTCCCCTGCCGCGGCAGTTGACGAAGGCGGCGAAGAGGGCGCCGTGGGCGAAGACGAAGAAGAACTCAGAGATGCTGCAGGCAGGGGAGAGAAAACAACGGTCAGACTAAAATCCGGAAGTACCGCCACACTCACTTCGAGCCATCTCACCGTTGAGGAACTTCGCGCGCTCGTCATGTTCGATACGAGCCTGTCGGGTACGGCCAAGAATCGCGCCCATCCGATCGAAGCTTTGCGCGGGGTCACGCGGCCTCTCGAAACAATTCTGGAAAAGACGACAGGTTCGGAAACATACAATCTGGACCAGAAGACCGAGTCGGACTGGAATATCTTTTCTTCGCAAATTTCTGACTCTGTCAGCTTGATCAACCAGCAAAGCCAGATCATGACAAACAATATTTCGGGTTTGAACCAGGAGCAAAACAGGCATTTCGATCTTGCAAGCAGCCTGCTGCAGCGATTGACTGAGACACTCCTGCGAATCGCTCAAACTTAATCGGTGCCAAAAATGCTATCCCGTCGTCTGGACTTCGGTATCGAAAGTATATCGCGCTGGCGTGTTGGAGATCAAGAACACTTGCCGGCTGAGGGCAAGAGCGCGCCGCGGTTTGAACCCAACGCGCGTGAACTCGAAAAAATCCTTCGGCGGCCAACTCTTGATGAACGTTTGACCAGCCTGCTGCAACCCATACGTATCGACCCTGATCTCCTGGAGCCGGGCATTCTGGCAGAAACCCGCCAGGAGACACGACTGTTGCTGGAGGCGGCAGCGGTTCAGGTTTCCGGCCAGGACCGTATTGCACTTGAAGCCGCTAGAACGCTGATCGCAGAGGAGATGACGCTCGATGAAGAAGTGCAGTCCGCTCTCGCGGCCCTTTTGAGAGGCTGACCGTGAAGCGAGTATTGGGACGGGAAAATCTCTCTGGCAGACAGCGGGACTATCTTATGCTAACTGCTTTTGTCTTGGCACGACATGGTTATCTGGCACGTGCGCTAATTTTAGTTGAAGCACTTCTTGCCTTGGGAGACGAGGGCCAGGGCGCGCGTTTCGCGCGCGCTCTGCTTCGGTTTTTGGCGAATGATTTTGTCGGTGCCTTGTCAGACCTTGATGGCCTAGAGGCCGATGCGGCCAAACATGTTCGCTCGGTCACGCCCACAGTCATTGATATACATCGCTATCTACGTGCCCGATGCTATTGTGAAACGGGCCACCGACAAGAGGGGGAAGCCATGGCGCGGACGACGTATGGCGTGACTCTGCCGAGTTCGGGTGTCTTGAAGTCGTGAACGGGATCGCCTTTGGGCCGCAGCTCGCGCCCACCATTCTTGAAGTCGCTAACCAATTCTTCTTCTGCTTATCGACAGAGATGGCGGTCTTGCCCGCTGCCTGGAACTACTAATGAGACCTG
>NZ_AHZC01000129.1 GCF_000247475.1 Rhizobium sp. PDO1-076
GCGCAGCGTTCCGAAACCTCCCGATGGCGTGCCGGGCAACACGACATACCCGTCGGACATACCCGTTGACAGAATCACCACTAATGCATGCCGCCCGAAAGTGTGCAGCTTCGCGATAGCGGCATGCATTAAAAACAAAGAGCCAAAACCAGGCTCGCCGACGTGATCAAGCGGAAACCGTATGAGGTTCACCAAAACCGCTCAAAGGGCAGATATTTCGAGGTATCCACGCCGTTCAAGCCCAGCGCACGAGGCGTATTGTCGTACATGCTGACCGATCGGCCGGGCTTTTTCGGACGGCCTGTACATCCATCAGCAGAAACGCATCGGGAGCGCCGGGATCCGCAGGGCAGTCAGCCCGGGAACTCAGCCCGCCATCGGCGGCGAACAGCCACCACACGCCCTGCCGCCAGTCCCCATTCAACGGTCATCGACGTTTTGCAATTCTTCGCGCAGTATATTAAGTTTTTCAAGGAGTTACAAAAGTTCATTTTTGCATATCTCAATCTGAGTACGTAGCGCAATTAAATCTAATTTAATATCGGGATAGTATCCAATGCCCAATTCAACCTCGAGTGTGCCGCCAGTTAAACGTTTGTACTTCTCAACATGATCGAGAAATGTATTGTACAATTCATCTGCCTTATTATTGTTTTTTTCAAGGTCAGAAATCTCAAGAATCCTCTCATCAAAGAAAGTAAGTTCGTCCTTGCAGAGTAGAATGATATTCTCGACTTTAGATAAATCGCGGTTTTCTCTAGCAACCTCAAGCATACCATGATATTTCTGAGTAAGCTCGTGGTTGAATTCTCCTTTTTCGGTTAGTCTCTCACCCATTGAAGTGTTCAAAGAAACTATTTTTTCATCAAGACTGTTAAAATGTTCATAATATTCCGATGTGTACCAATCTTCCCCTAATTGCAGATGGCCGCCTGCTGTTGCTACCACGAAATCATAAAAACTACCTATCAGTAGTTCATAGTTCTGATCCGCAGCAGCATCCAAATTCTCTAGCTTTCTGCTAAGTTTGTGAATGAGCACAAAAACAAACTTCCTGGCAGGTTCAATTTCATGAGAATGTGCTTCGAAAAACTCTTTAGCGTCTTTATAAGGCAGATAGCGCTCAAGAATTTTAGGCAATTCGGCTTCACCGTATTTAGCATGGTGTTCAGCAGCATGTTTCGCAAGTGCCCATACTTTCTCGCAGTCAGTTTTCGTGGCACTTGAACCCATGAAATTATCAAGCGAATATTCCTGTTGGGCAAGTTCACCAATCAAGACTTCAATGCCATCCTTATCACCGCTTTTGATAAGTTCATCCGCCCTTGATCTTAATTTCGCATGATTATCTTCACCAACTGAGTTCGTCACACTATCTATGCACTTCAATCTCGTCTCAATACCGGGCTTAAGGCCATGCTCAATAGAAATACAAGAGAGATTCAGGTTTTTACGGGCCGCTTCACGGGCACTTGTATCAGGATCTGGACGCTCCCCCCCCGAATTCAGGCCACGTCCGGCCTTCACCATAATCCTTTACATTCGTTAAATAGCCGTTGCTGGCGACCTGCGCGAACTTAACGCACTGCGACTTACGCTCAACCTCTTCCGCCGCCCGCTTAGCGTTATGCGCCTGCAACGCTTTTGCCACTATAATTGTGGGTTCTGTGGGTCCAGGGGCGGCGCTTACCGCCCGTGGTTTCCGGATTATTGCCATTATTGGGCGTATTCTTAGCCGTGTATTGATATTTGTTCAGATGGCGGTCGAGGTCGGAGTTGCCCTTCGGGCCGCCTTTTTTTTACCACAGGAAGCCGGTGGCCTTCGGACACCCTGCCAGGGGCTGCTTTTTTTTCATCCGAAGTCGAATGTTGTTCCTTATTGCCATCGTCTGTGATGCGGTCATTCGCCGTGGGATTGAACGGAGCCTGCGGCGTCTCTTTATCAGAAAGTGGATATGCTCCCTGACCGGAGTTGCCCTTCGGGCCGTCTTTTTTTACCGCAGGAAGCCAGGAGCCTGTGGACTTATGGCCAGCCTTCTTTTCCTCAAGTGCTTGCATATAACGCCTGGCCGCGTTGAATTGGTTCCCAATAATTTTCTCAGCCACAAGCTTATTAAAATACTTTTCTGCGGCAGGTTTTAACGGATTTGCATCGCCAGTCGGCGCGGATGGCACGGAACCTGCCTGTGTCGGGGTGATTTTGGGCGGCATCAATGATTTCCTACGTGGTTGGCTTGTCTGCGGCGAAGAACTGTGTAATGATGCTAACCTTAACAATTGGTAAAGATCGCGTGGTTAACGGCTTTCGGTAGGAAAATACCGAGGATCTATGCTGCGTGCTCTGCTTTTTATTACATTCTTATTAAAAGTAGGTTAAAAAGTAGGTATTGCTGAACAATGCTCAGGCGTTTCGTTTGCGCGGCTTGGCGGTTTTGGTGCGGTATCGGCACCAATGCAAGTCGCCCAAAAGTTGGCCGCGGTTTCGCGATAGCGGCATGCATTAAAAACAAAGAGCCAAAACCAGGCTCGCCGACGTGATCAAGCGGAAACCGTATGAGGTTCACCAAAACCGCTCAAAGGGCAGATATTTCGAGGCCATGCCCGGACTGGCGACCGAAATCGTCAAGCGTTCCGACACCGCCAAGGGTTTTGAGGTTCCATCGAGGCGATGGGTGGTTGAACGGACGTTCGCATGGCTGGGACGATGCCGCAGGCGGGCCAAGGACTTCGAGAACCTGTCGCGAACGCGCTCGCCTTTCTCAAGCTCGCGTCTATCCGCCTTATGCTGCGAAGGCTCTGTTCAAAATGAAGAACTTTCCGGACCGACTCTTAGACCCTTGCTAAGGAATGCCGATTTCGCCTCCGCTCCACCGAGCACCTGGTCTAATCTGGCGTCCGGCATCACCGGGTCTTTCCCTCGTACCCTGGGGGATCTCGTTCAAACCCGTGATGCACGCCCATACACGAAATTCGGGACTGTCCCGCAGCGTAACTTGTCTGCGACAAACATCCCCGGCCACGTCAAAAAGACGGAAGCCCACTCCTGGCTGGGTTTTACGCCGCCTCGCCAGGCATTCCGCCGGCGTTCCTTGGCAGTCTTTGTCACTGCCCTGCCCAGTACCAGGCCCAGCCATGAAAGGGGCAATCCCAGCGCCGGCAGACAAGCACCCATGAGCAGGCCGCCGCAAGACCTGGAGGGCCGTCACGCCGCATGACAGCCCTCAGATCATGCCTTCATCCTTCGCTGAGCGCTTGACACTGCGGACAACCAATCGACAAGGACGAAGCGGCAGATCCTTACCAAAACCATCCACGCGCCGGCTTCAGTAATGACACTTTTTCAACCGGAATTTTTGAGAGAGCCAAATATAACTCCTTCGTGGTCATCTTCTTAGAAAGGCTAAAAAATCCCATTTTGTTCTTCGGCAAGCCTCTCAAATCAACCGTGCATGCCAGCACACGTTGCGCGTGGTCTTCGTTGCCCACTATCTGAAAGAATTTAGCCATAAGCACCATTTTTTCAGCCTGCTCGGGCAAGTTAAGCTTCCTGCACAGTTTCTTTCCATCTATTTTCCGCATGAAAAATTTTCTGAACTGTACGGACTTCGTGAATTCATTGTAAAGAGCCGTGTTCATCCGGCTTTCCGCGCCTTTGCAAATAATGCGAGCAGCGTCCTTGATCGTGTGCCGGCTGGCTGCAATGCGAACCGCATGATCATGGTCAACTCCGTGTTGCTCCATGAAAGCAACTTTGCACGTCGCGACATATCTTTTGCTGGCAAACAACCAGACAAGAGGGTTCATATCGAATTTTTGCTTAGCCAAGTCGCCAAATGTTTTATGCACTTTAGAAGCATTATTATAGTTACCGTTTTGAGTAATTTGAGGTGAGCTCAAATAGATTGAAGTGAAATTGGAAAAGCACGTTTTTTGGGCAGAATCCATCTTTTCAAAAGAGAATCCCTTTTGCTTTTTGTCAATCTTTACAGGTCCATCAAGGGGTAATATACTATCAAAGTATGCCTCTAAATACTCGGGGGATTTTTTATAATCCGCGGAGCGGGCGGCATCAATCTGTCGTAACGCCGTTGTTTGGGCGTCTATTAAATCCGTTGGGAAGTTTTCGCTCCCCGACAATAAAGTAGCAACCACCGGGTCCACACCAAATTTTAACAATACGCCTTGGCGGGCTTGCGGGGCGGATTGGCCCGTCTCTTTCAGGGCATCCTCAATTTTGTCGACCGTGACACCAATTAAGTTATAATTTTTAAAATTGGCATTGCCTGGCTGGGAAATTGTGTCTTTGAAACCTTTTCCTCCTCTATTTTTGTATTGTTCGAAATAAGGCCGGTCCGTGGTCGGGATAGCGAGCCTTTCTGCAAGGGGCATGTTCAAAAAGGGGGTCCGGCGATATGACGTCACCTGCGTGTGCGCATCCGGCCGAGGCTTTTGCGCCCCTGCAGTCTGCGCTTGGTTCGGTTCAGCGCCCGACGCCTTCGGCCCCTGATTCAATACACCGGCCGTCGCCGTCGCCATTTTCCGCCCCCGCACGGTCCCCGTCGTTTTCGGCTCTGGCTGCACAGTCGCTTGCGGCACAGTCTGCGACTGCTGTTGCTGAACGTTTGGTGCCGGTTTTGTCGCCGCGCTCATATCGACCATGTCGAATTCCTTTCGTACTAAAAACTAATATTGTCCGCGCAGCACAGGTGCGGGAATTCAATGGCGTGGTAGTCCAGCTGGAACAGTCAGGACATACCTGAATGTGTTAGCACGGGGCTGGGATGTCCATTGTTGAGCGCGCAGATCACTTGTCGCTTTGCGCAAGCGCGCCCTGTCAAAGTCGGTCCACAACGCTATTGCGTTTGAACAGAGCCTTGACAGCTTAAGAAGAGCTAAAGCCCACCGCGCCAATTTCAACACGGTACACGACCGTGCGCGGGGTCCCCACCCCGCCTGCGCTTTGCTCGGCGGACCTCTCCCCGCTTACGCGAGGAGACCCGCAGCGCTGCGGATCTTGCCCTCTTCTCCCCAGCGGCGAGAAGGTGCCGGAAGGCGGATGCGGGGGATATCTCGCCCTGTCGTTTTCGGTGAATTCTGAATTCACGCGATAGGCGTTCCTGCATGTCGCCCGAAAGGGGGCTCGGTTTCGGGATAACGGCATGCATAAAAACAAAAAAACGCAAGCCCTGTCGATGGCTGTTGAGATCCGCGCATATGTGGCGCCGAGATGGAATTACGGCGAATTTCGGCTCTGCGGGCGTGAGGTTGATTTTACTGGAAGTGGTTTGATGGGAGGTGAGCGCGAGATGTGTCGACAGGAGTCCGGAGGGCGACTGAGACACATCCCGGGCTGCGTCCGTCCATGATAGGCTGGCGGAGCGCCGCAAACAGACATCGACTGTAGCTACTGTTAACGGCT
>NZ_AHZC01000128.1 GCF_000247475.1 Rhizobium sp. PDO1-076
TGTTGAGATTGGCATTGCGCAGATCGACGGACGCCGCCTGACGCTTGTCGCCAAGCCGGGTCAGTTCCACCGCAATCGGGCCATCGATGATATCGTCGAGACCGGGCACAAGCCTGTTACGCATGGCATTGTCGAGCTTGGCCGTGACCACCCGCTCGCGCCCGTTCTCAGAGCCCCGCTCTACGGGTTCACTCATGCGGATGTCCATCGGCACGTCGTCGACCTTTGCCGAACCTTCGATCCGCGCCAGTTTGGGATCGACGGCAAGCGTACCGGTAAAATCGCTGACCCTGCGCCCGTCAAACGGCTTTTCGATCGCGACCTTGTCCAGTTGCAGATCGGCGCTCCAGACGGGTGCCGGTGGTTTCTGATCGGCGATCAGACCGAGGGTAACCTCAGCCGTGCCCTTGATCGCGCCGGTAAAGTCTTCTGCAACAAACCCGATGCGCTGCAACGCCTGGATCGGCTTGAACGACACAAGCTCGGCGACCGCATCCGCAGCACCATTGACGGCCACCGAGATGGTCGCCATCAGCGGCTTCTCATAGGCATGGGCGATCGTCACCGCGCCACTTTCCAGCGCCACGACACGCCCAGACGGAAAATACGAGGCGGCAGATTTGATCTTCACCTCGATCCGCTCGCCCATCATGTCGAAGCGCGCATTGGCGTCGCGCAGCGGCGGAATATCCCCGGTCAGGTTCACGCGCGCATCGACCACGTCGAAGCCGATGCGCAGCTCGTCGCCCACCAGATGCACAGGACGGGGTTCCAG
This sequence comes from Rhizobium sp. PDO1-076, assembly GCF_000247475.1. GTDB lineage: Bacteria > Pseudomonadota > Alphaproteobacteria > Rhizobiales > Rhizobiaceae > Allorhizobium. The sequence continues at coordinate 776 of NZ_AHZC01000128.1, forward strand.
CGACAGGCGGTTTTGCGGGATGAAAACGGAAATCTCGCCATGCGAAACCGTGCCACCGAAAATGTTCTTCAGCACCCAGTTGCGAGGCTTGTCGGCAATCCAGTAGGGCCAGAGCTGTTTGACCACCACAGCCTTCATGTTCTCGACCACGCCGTCGAACTTCACTTCAGGGCCGGTGCCACCGAACCGAATCTGCAATGTGCTGACCATCTTGCCATTGGCCGTGGACACATCGAACGTATCAAACTGCAGCAGGGTGCCATCGAATAGATAGCGACCATAGGCCTTCATGTCGAAGGGGAACGCCGTTTCGCCGGAGGACGGCACATCGGCACGTCCCTTCGCGACCAGCAGATCGATGCCGATGCCCTTGCCGAAATTCTTCCCCTCGGGCAGCCGGTCCAAATCGATCAACCCGCCCGAAAGCGGCAGGATCATCGGCCCGAACTCGGCTCTGGAATCGGCAATCTCGATCGTATCCTTGCCGAAGTCATAGGCGAAGTTCAGATCGGCCCTGGTGATCTCTTGCGGCTGGCCGTCGGTATAGAACGTGGCGGCCCTCGTGTTGACCGCCAGGGACATTTCCGGCTTCTGCCCATCGATATCGCGTTTGGCAGACAGAACCAGTTCGGCAGAACCATCGATACCCTGGCGGGCAAGGCCGGCCTTGGATCGCCGCAACATGAACGGCGTCAAACGGAAATCGGCAATCCGAAGCGTCATTGAACGGACGGCGCCGCCGACATTCGTCGTCAGGGCAGTCAATTCGGTCTGCTGGCCGTTCACCGAGATCGCGCCGAAGATCGACAGTGAGTCGTCACTGCCCCGCTCAAGCGCCAGATCGTCGATGGACAGCGTCAACGGCCGACCACTGGCACTTGTGGCCGCCACCTCAAGCCCGCCCAGCCGCATGCGATCAAGCCCACCCCGAGCGATAAAGCCCTGCATCCGGTCCAGTTCGCCAAAAGCCCCCTCCAGCACAGCCGGGATGTTGTCGACGCGGAACTTCGAAAGATCGATGGGTTCGCGCTTCGGCAACAGTCGCGCATCGAGGGAAATGCCCTGGCTGTCGATTTCGCGAACCGAAAACCGGCCACCCAGCAGCGCCATGGGCTCCAGAATGAAGCTCAACGACTGCGTCATCGCCACTTGCTGCCCACTGGCCGCCTCGACGACGGATACGTCATGGGCATCGACGGTGACATCGAGCCCGCCCGAAAAGCGGACCACCGTGCGGCCGATCTTCGCGTCGTATTGCGGCCCCATGGCATTGGAGAGCGCAGTCGTGGCGCGCTGCGCAAGGGCGGCATCCAGCGCGCCGCTTTCAACCACCGCAAATACACCGCCGAGCACGATGACCCACAAACCGATGAACGCAATGAGACCCCGAAGACAACGGCGCGCAACGCTGCGACGCGGCGGGCAGTGGACGATCATGGGATCTTCCACCTGCGCGGAAGGCAGGGCATGCAGCGGCACGATGTCCCGCGTGCGAAACCGTAGCTTGTCGCCCCGGATATCCGACATGTCCTGGTGATTGTCTCCGTCTATCGATGCAGCTATCAAGTCGCTCTGGACGACTCCGCAGCGGACTATATATCGATGACGACCACAATCATCCAAAAAGCGGGCAAAAGAAAGGTTTTCCCATGACGGATTTGGCAGTTGGAACAGCAGCTCCGGATTTCTCCCTGCCCAGCAATGGCGGCGGCACCGTTTCTCTCGCCGATTTCACCGGAAAGCCACTCGTCATCTATTTCTACCCCAAGGACAGCACCCCTGCATGTACCACGGAAGCAATTGATTTCACGGCGCTTTCAGAAAGCTTCGCGAAAGCCGGCGCAGCCATCGTCGGCGTATCGCCCGACTCGGTGAAAAGCCACGACAAATTTGCCGCCAAGCACAATCTGTCCGTGATCCTCGCCGCGGACGAAGAGCATCGAATGCTCGAAGCATATGGTGTGTGGAAAGAAAAGAGCATGTACGGCAAGACTTACATGGGCGTCGAGCGCACGACCGTGCTGATCGACGCAACCGGCAAGATCGTCCAGATCTGGCCCAAGGTAAAAGTGGCTGGCCACGCGGAAGCTGTGCTCCAGGCTGTTCGAGCCCTCGGATGAACCTCACCGTGAAAGAGCCTGCGACGCCGTTCCGCTCCCTGCGCGAGGCAGCGACGCTTGCCATCATGAGCGCCGATCTCGACGAAAAGACCAGCCTTGCCCAGACAGCTGCGATCCGCTGGCAGGAGCGGCGTCTGTCACTGCGCTCTCCTCTCGACCCTGCCCTGCCGGATCGTCCCGGGCGTCCGGAAAAACCGGTTCTCGTCCCGCCGAAAGGTACCGAGAAGCGCTCGCTTCACACCCTGCCCGGACGCATCGCCACGCTGCATGCGCTGGCGCATATCGAACTCAATGCCGTCGATCTCGCGCTCGACATCGTCGCCCGCTTCGCCTCGCAACCCGTGCCGCATTCCTTTTTCGACGGCTGGATGAAAGTCGCCTTTGAGGAAGCCAAGCATTTCCGCATGGTCCGCGACCGGTTGCGCAGCCTCGGTGCGGACTATGGCGACATGCCGGCCCATGACGGATTGTGGCAGGCTGCCCATTCCACCCGCAACGACCTGACCGCTCGCCTTGCCGTGGTCCCGCTGATCCTGGAGGCGCGTGGTCTCGATGTGACGCCCGCCCTGCAGGAAAAGATGCGCGAAACCGGTGACATTGAAAGCGCCGATGTGTTGAGCGTGATCTATGAAGACGAAAAAGGACATGTCGCCGTGGGCGCCAAGTGGTTCCGCTTTCTCTGCGCGCGTGAAAAGCGCGATCCGGCCAAGACATTCCAGGATCTGGTCCGAGCCAATTTTCGCGGCAATCTCAAGGCGCCGTTCAATGACGTTGCCCGCGCCGAAGCCGGCCTGACGCCGTCGTTCTACCGATCGCTTTCGTCGAAAAACGCATCATGATCACCGAGGCGGCGCAGCAGAACTAAACGTTTGTTAACCCTAATCATGCGTAAATGCGCATGGACGAGCGGAGCCATGTGAACAGGCTTCGCCATCTTCCGGCGCCTTAAAACGGCACTGAGACACGATGGGGACAGACGTGACAGTCAAGGCAAGCAACCAGGTCTTTGGAAAGCGCCGTGAGCAGCACGTCGTGATTCTCGCCAGCGGCGACAAGATCCGCCACATGACGATTCGTCCGTGGATGGCTGCGCTTACCTTCTGCTTTCTCGGCGTCATGTCGATCGGCTATCTCGGCGCGACAACCTATCTCGTTTTGCGCGACAACCTGATCGGCGCCACCATGGCACGCCAGGCACGCATGCAGCACGACTACGAGGACCGGATCGCTTCCCTGCGCGCTCAGGTCGACCGCGTCACGTCGCGCCAACTGCTCGACCAGCAGGTGGTCGAGGAAAAAGTCGAAAAACTGCTCGAGCAGCAGATGGCACTGACGTCCCGCCATGGCCGTATCGACGCGCTGCTCGAAGGGGCGGCCAGCATCGACAGCCTGCCAAGCGACGGCCCCCTGCCGGCAGATCGGCCGACGGTCGGCACCAAGGACGAAGCATCCATGGCGACGACGAGCACCCATGCGTTTGCTGCGCTCCTGGGCACGAAGCCGCAATCGAAAGCAGGAAAGACAAATCTCGCACTGGGTTATGTGCCGATGACGGTCGACAACGTCGCCGACCGGGCCGATAAGCTGTTTTCGCACATGACGCTTTCGCTCAAGGACATCGAAAGCGAGCAGTTGGAGCGCATCGCCACGCTGGCATCGGGAGCAACGGAAACGGCGGCGGAAATCGCCTCGATCCTGGAACGCAGCGGCGTGGAACTCGACGAAGCATCGGGTGCGAATGCCAATGATGCAATCGGCGGCCCCTACATTGCGCCAAGCTCCGAACGCGACTTCAACGCGACCTTGAACACGCTCGACGCCGCGCTGACACGGCTTGAGACCGTACGCGACACGGCAAGGCGCCTGCCATTTGCCAATCCGGCTCCGGGGCGCGAGATTACCAGCCGGTTCGGCAACCGTCCAGATCCGTTCTTCGGGGGCCTCGCCATGCATGCCGGCATCGACTTTCGCGCACCGACAGGAACCGAAGTTCATTCAACAGGCACTGGCAAAGTCGTCACCGCCGGCCTCTCCGGCGGGTATGGCAACATGGTCGAGATCGACCATGGCTACGGCCTGTCAACCCGCTACGGACACATGTCGCGCATCCTGGTCAAGGAAGGCGACAGGGTCGAAGCCGGAGACCTGATCGGCCTGTCCGGCTCCACCGGCCGCTCCACCGGACCGCACCTGCATTACGAGGTCCGCCGCGGCAAGGAAGCGGTCGATCCGATCCGCTTTCTCAATGCCGGCATGAAATTGACCACCCTCATCAATTGACGCGAGCACCGTTTCGCCCAATGATTGCAGGCAACAATGTGATCGGAACCTGCCATGGACACGATGTCGCTGCTTGCCTTTGCTTTGGCCTTTTTCCTGTTTGCCGCCTCTCCAGGCCCTGACAACATGACCATCGTTGCGCGGACGGTCTCACATGGTCCCGCGTCGGGTATCGCCTATGGCATCGGCACAGTCTTCGGCATCCTGATCTATCTCGGCCTTGCCGCCTTCGGCCTGTCGATCATTGCCAGTGAAATGGGCCTGTTGATGACCGTCCTGCGCTAT
>NZ_AHZC01000127.1 GCF_000247475.1 Rhizobium sp. PDO1-076
ATCCGAGCCGCGGCACATAGAGCAGCACGGCGATCGCAACGCAGAGACCCTGGATGATGAAGGCGATGGTGCGCACCCGGTCGACGGCGATGCCGGAATAACGTGCCACGTCGCGGCTCGAACCGACAGCCACCACATGGCGACCGTAACGCGTGCGATAGAGGATGAAGGCGGCGATCGCCGTCACGATCAGGATGATCAGGATCGGCAGCGGCATGCCGAGGAACGAACCAAAATAGACGGGGCGATACAGTTCCTGCTGTTCGGGGGAACGCAGGGTGATCGCCCCGCCCTGGGAGAGCCAGGTGGTAAGGCCGCGATAGATGCCCATCGTGCCGAGCGTCGCGATAAACGGTTCGATCTTGCCGACCGTGGTGATCAGGCCATTGGCCAGGCCGCAGAGCGAGCCGATGATGACGGTCAGAACGACTGCCGCCGCCAGCATCAGCGCCGGATCGGCAATCACGCCGGAGTTCATGAACAGGATCATCAGGCTGGCGACGAACGCGACCATCGAACCGACCGAGAGATCAAGGTCGCCCGAGGAGATCACGAAGGTTGCGCCAACCGCGATGATCGCGATGAAAGCCGAGCGGGTCGCGACATTGGCCAGGTTGTTGAGGCCGATGAAATTCGGATTGACCATGGCGCCAACGATCAAAAGCAGCAGCAAGGCCGCAAAGGGCGCAACGGCACGCAGATCGACATCGCGCCAGGTGCGCCGGCCGCGGATTTCAGGTGTGCTCTCAGTCTCGGCAGTCGTGTTCACGGGTCGTCTCCTCCCGGGCGAGCGCTTTTTAAGCGGCCCTGCCCCATGTCTCTTGTCTGTGGCGCGATGCGTGATCCGGCAGAGTCGGACCCGTCAGCTGGCCAGTTGTCTCTTTAGTCCGGCGGCGTAGCGCATGATCACCTGTTCGCTGATCTCCTCGCCTTCCAGTATGCCGACCATCCGCCCCTCGCGCATCACCGCCACCCGGGTGCAAAGCCCGATCACTTCCGGCATTTCCGAGGAAATCACGATGATCGAGCGCCCTTCGCGGGCGAGTGCTGCAATGAAATGATAGATCTGCTGCTTGGTCCCGACATCGATGCCGCGCGTGGGCTCGTCGATGATGATGATCTGCGGCTCGATCTCCATGATCTTCGCCAGCAGCAGCTTCTGCTGGTTGCCACCCGACATGCGCCCGACCCGCACCCGGTCATCACGCACGCGGATATCGAAGCGGCGCTTGGCCCGCGCCATCGCCTTCGCCTCGCTCGACGGGTCGAGATAGCCGTGACGGATATGCTGATCGATCGCCTGCAGCGTCAGGTTCGCCGTCATGCCTTCGCCGAGCAGCAGGCCCTTGCCCTTGCGGTCCTTGGTCATGTAGGCCAGCCCGCGTCGGTTGGCCTCGCGGAAATCCTCCGGCAACAGGTCCGCGCCCTTGAGCTGGACGACACCTGAGAGACGCGGCCGCAAACCGGCAACCGCCTCCATCAGCTCCGTGCGGCCGGAACCGATCAGACCGGAAAAGCCGAGCACTTCGCCCTTTTTCAGCTCGAAGCTGACATGCTTCACATAACCGGTGCTCAGATCCTTGACCGAAAGCACCACCTCTTCATCGACATTCGGCTCATGCTTGGTCGGATAGAGGCTGGAAAGCTCGCGCCCGACCATCAGCTGAGCGATGGATTCGCCATCAAGCACGGCGGTCGGCGCCGTCTTCACCCACTGGCCGTCCCGCAAGACCGTGACCCGGTCGGTCAGTTCCATCACCTCGTCCAGCTTGTGGCTGACAAAGACGAAGCTCGTGCCCTGGGCGCGCAGCTTGCGCACCTGGGCAAACAGCACATCGGTCTCTTCGCGCGACAAAACGGCGGTCGGCTCGTCCATGAACACGATGCGCGCCTTGCGGCTGATTGCCTTGGCGATCTCGACCATCTGCTTGTCGGCCACCGCCAGCGAGCTGATCAGCGCATCCGGATCGATCGGCGAGCCGAGCTGCTCGAGCGCCCGCACCGTCTCGGCGCGCATGAACTTGCGGTCGAGCACGCCAAAACGCGTGACTTCACGCCCGAGAAACAGGCTTTCGGTGACCGTCAGATGCTCTGCAAGATTGAATTCCTGGTGGATCAGCACGATGCCCAGCGCTTCCGCCGCACCATTGGGCGGCAAGATCACCGGCTGGCCGTCCAGCAGGATGCGCCCGGCGGTTGCCTGCTCAAAACCCGACAGGATCTTCACCAGCGTCGACTTTCCAGCGCCGTTCTCACCCATCAGCGCATGCACTTCACCGGGCAGCACGTCGAAATCGACGCTGAACAGCACCTGCACATCACCAAACGATTTAGAGATACGCTCTGCCACGAGCACGGCTTTGCGCGCGTCGTTCCCGGTCCCAGTCATGCAATCCTCCCGGCGGCTCCTCAACCGCTATACGGACCTATGTAAAGGTTTACATGATCTATGTAAAGGTTTACATCATCCATTCACAGGGATGTTTTACCGCCCTCTCGGCTTTCGCAGCCGCAGCACAGCAGATAAGGTCTCCAACGATTCCATATGGATAGGGGGATGGGGCAGCGTGCCGAATTCAGCGCCGGCCACGATTGACGATGTTGCACGCATTGCCGAGGTGTCGATCGCCACGGTGAGCCGTGCCATCCATACCCCCGACAAGGTGGCGAAGACCACCCGCCAACGCGTCAATCAGGCGATTGCGATCACCGGCTACACCACCAATGCCATGGCCCGCTCGCTGCGCATGGGCCGCTCCAACATGATCCTGATCCTGGCGCCGGACATTGGCGACCCGAATTTCTCCACCACGCTGATCGGGCTTGAAAACGAGGCACGCGCCCATGGTTTCGGCGTGCTGATCGGCCATACACAGAACGACCCCGAGCGCGGGCTGGAATATCTGAAATTCCTGAGCTCCGGCCAGGCTGCCGGCCTCGTGCTGTTCACCGGCCACGAACCCTTTGGCCACCAAGTGCTCGGCCAGCGCCTACCGCCGTCCGTTGCCGTCTTCGAACCGGTCTTCGGCTCGAAGACCTCCTATGTCGGCGTCGATGACACGGCCGGCGCCCGCAAGGCGGCCGAACATCTTCTCTCGGCCGGCCACCGCCGCATCGCCTTCATCGGCGATGCGAAAACCCGGCTCGGCCATCAGCGACGCCGCCAGGGCTACGACCTCGCCCTCGACGCCGCCCGCATTCCGCCGGACCACCGGCTGGTCCTGGAAGGCGACGGCACGATCGAAAGCGGCCGCCTCGCCGTCGAACAACTGTTCATGCGCGACACGCTGCCGACTGCCTTCATGTGCGTCAACGACGCGACAGCCGTCGGCGTCATCAACGGCCTGACCGCTCGCGGCTACGACCTGCCGCGCGACTTTTCGATCATCGGCTTCGACGACGTGCCGCAGGCAACCTATGTCAACCCGGCCTTGACCACGATCCGCCAGCCGCGCAGCGCCATCGGCCGCCAGGCCATGGCACTGCTGCTGGAAACACTCGCCGAGCGCCCGACCGAGCGGCGCGAGATCCTGATCATGCCGGACCTGATCGTCAGGGGCTCGGTGACGGGACCGGGCAAAAGATAGGACGATACCTGCAGTCCGACGAAGCATGCGGAGAATTGTCGTCGCGTGCCAAAATTCTCAACCCAGCACGGCTTTCTAGTGGCCATCCGACGTCATAAGACTGCCATTCTCGGCGCACGGATCCTGCGGCTCGCCTATCTCGATCGCGTGTCCATCCGGATCATAGAAACGGAAGACCCGCTGTCCCCATGCCTGCCGCTCAATCGGATGTATCAACTCGACATGCGGCGAAATTGCCTGAAAAATCCAGTCGAGATCGTCGTGTTCGAAATAGAGCAGCAGGTTCCTTCGCCCGTAGGCCGCGCCCCCTTCGGAGACCTGCCGCCAGATTGTCTGCTCGAGGGACTGCCCCTCATGGATTGCAAAACCCGTTTCAAACATAACGAAGTTGCCGAAATCCTCGATGATCCGGAGGCCGAGCCTCTCCTGGTAAAATGCCTTGGAGCGACCAATGTCTTCAACGAATGGAATAGGATTGACGAAACGCATCGTTTTCCCCGCTGAAGTCGGTGCGGAGCTGCATCACTGGGACTTAGCATCGGGCGTAAAAAGCATCGCTCGAGATTAGCCGATTCTGCGATGACGACAAGGCATTCCAGGCAAACATGCAAAGGCCGGAGCACTCCCGTGCCCCGGCCCCGCCATTCGGATACACCGACATCTCAGACGTAGCGATTGACCACATTCTCCAGCAGTTCCTGCTGACCCGACTTCGGCTGCGGATTGATGCCCTTGGCCTCGACGCGGGCGGCGATCGCCTCGAGGCTTTCCTCGCCGCGCAGCATCGTCTGGTTTTCGGCCTTGTCCCAACCGGCATAGCGCGAGGCCAGCGGACCCGACAGCGCCTTGTCCTCGATCATCTTCGCCGCGGCCTTCAGGCCACGGGCGCAGCAATCCATGCCGCCGATATGGCCGATCAGCAGGTCGGCCGGATCGATCGACTGGCGGCGCAGCTTGGCGTCGAAATTGGTGCCACCGGTGGTAAAGCCGCCGCCGGCGAGAACCTGGTAATAGGCCAGCGCCATTTCCGGCACATTGTTGGGGAACTGGTCGGTATCCCAGCCGGACTGGTAGTCGTTGCGGTTCATGTCGATCGAGCCGAAGATGCCGAGCGCATTGGCCAGCGCCAGTTCGTGCTCGAACGTATGGCCGGCCAGGATCGCATGGCCCTGTTCGATATTGACCTTCACTTCCTTCTCCAGACCGTAGGTCTTGAGGAAGCCGTAGACGGTCGCGACGTCGTAGTCATACTGGTGCTTGGTCGGCTCCTGCGGCTTCGGCTCGATCAGCAGCGCGCCCTTGAAGCCGATCTTGTGCTTGTATTCGACCACCAGGTTGAGGAAGCGGCCCATCTGGTCCAGTTCCCGCTTCAGGTCGGTGTTTAGCAGGGTCTCATAACCCTCGCGACCACCCCAGAGCACGTAGTTCTCGCCGCCCAGACGCATGGTCGCATCCATGCAGGTCTTGACCGTCGCGGCACTGAAGGCAAACACATCCGGATCCGGATTGGTCGAGGCGCCCGACATGTAGCGGCGATGCGAAAACAGGTTCGCCGTGCCCCAGAGCAGCTTGACGCCGGTCTCGGCCTGCTTCTGCGCGAAGTAGTCGACGATCTCGTTCAGGTTCTTTGTGTTCTCGGCAAAGCTGTCGCCTTCCGGACGCGCATCGGCATCGTGGAAGCAATAGTAAGGCGTGCCGAGCAGGCTGAACATTTCAAAGGCGACATCCGCCTTCAGCTTCGCCTTGTCCATGCCGCTGCCATACCAGGGGCGGTCGAACGTGCGACCACCAAAGGGGTCTCCACCTTCCCAGGCGAATGTGTGCCAATAGGCAATCGCAAAGCGCAGATGGTCTTCCATGCGCTTGCCGGCGACCACTTCATCGGGGTTGTAGTGGCGATAGGCCAGCGGATTGGTGCTGTCGGTGCCTTC
>NZ_AHZC01000126.1 GCF_000247475.1 Rhizobium sp. PDO1-076
GCGATTTTACAGTCGTCAAACAAGCTGGTTTGCAACAAGTCCAGTCGGGGCGATCAAGTTCCGTATACGATTCTGGTAACCAACAATGCCGCTCTAGGCAATCCAGTCGTGACAATCACGGATCTTGTCCCCTCGGGATTCAGATACGTGCCAAGTTCCGGCTCGGTTGATGGCGTCAAGCGGGATCCGACGATTTCAGGGAGACTCTTCTCTTTTGAGAGTGTTTCCGTACCTGCAGGAAGAACCATTGAAGTCAAACTCAGCCTTCTCATTTTGAGTTCTGTCGAGGCAGGTCGGCACCGAAATTTCGCAAATGCTTTGGATGGCGCAGGGCAAGCAGTTGGTCCGGACGCAGTTGCAGATGTCGTGGTGCTCAACGATGCCGTTTTCGACTGCAGTGAAGTCATCGGTAAGGTTTTTGATGATGCGAACCGTGACGGGTATCAGGATGACGGCGAGATCGGTTTGGCGGGCGTTCGATTGGCAACCGTTACCGGGTTGTTGATTACGACGGATAGCTACGGGCGCTACCACATCCCTTGCGCCGAAACTCCCGATCCTCGTATTGGTTCGAACTTCATCCTGAAGCTAGATACGCGGACGCTGCCGACGGGTTACTCGCTGACCAGTGAAAACCCTCGAGTGGTGCGGCTCACGAGCGGAATGATGACAAAACTCAATTTCGGGGCCTCGATCGGGCGTGTCGTGACCCTTGCTGTTTCGGATGAGGCTTTCCAGCCCGACAGCATCGAGTTGACCCCTTACTGGGCCGAGGCTCTGGGTACCTTGATCAACATTCTTGGCAAAGAGCAGTCCACCTTGCGCCTAATCTATCTCGATGCCCGAGCCGATGGCGACTTGATCGCACGTCGCGTCGAGGAAATAAAACGTAAAATCAATGACCTATGGATTGAAGAGGGCAGTCATTACCGGCTCGAAATAGAAACACGCGTGGAGATCGTTCAATGAAACTGATGACCCCTAAAAATGCCCTTCGGGAATCGAGCTCCGCGACTGACGCCCTGCGTCAGGCGGTGGTCTTCATCGCGACAATAGCCTCATCGTCCCTTGCCGCGGATTCTGCTTTCCCCCAGGTATCCAAGGCTGCGGGAGGGGAGGCTTCGGTAGCGACTGCCGCGAAGGTCTCCGAAGCCACGCCGGAAAAGATACCGTTTTCAATCAGTGTCGATGGGCAAGTCGTTGACGAGAGCGGCGTGCCGGAGCGAAATACCCTTTCGTCCTCAACCGCAAGTTCGGTGGTGGACCAGTCACGCAAAACTGACGCCGATCTACACGCTGTCGATATTCAAGTGAAATTCGATGGTCTTGAACAGCGCACGCTTCTCAATGTCTCCACCATGCCGATCAGGCTCACTTATCGCGGGGGAGAACCAGTTACGTTTCTGGCGACATCGAATTATCCCGCATTCATCAAGCGCGCGGAAGTTCGAATTTCGAAATCTGATCGATATTCGACTGATACTCCTGTCACGACCCTGCCGATCGCCGTGAACAACAACGCGACTTGGATCATGCCCGATGGTGAAGATGATGATTATAGTTATGTCTTGAGGGTTTTCGATGAAAAAGGCAGGTTTGATGAAACCAAACCATTGGTGATCAAACGGACAACCAGGGAAATCAAACCTAAACTAGGAACAGAAGCGGTCTCCCCAGGCGCTGCCGAAGACCGTACAGCCGTGCAAAACATTCCGGTCTTTGGTGGCGCGGTAACGGTATTCGGTCGGAATGTGCCGCCCGGCTACCATCCGGAAGTCTTTCATGAACGCGTCCCCGTGGATCAGAATCGCACATTTGTCATCCAGCGCATTCTTCCTCCGGGGGATCACCAGATCGACATTGCGGTAAAAGGGGTGTCGAAGAGTGGTGGATTGAATTTCAATCGTGCGATCAACATCCCCGACAATGATTGGTTCTATATAGCACTCGCGGATCTGACTGTCGGCCGGCGCTTCGGCGGCCAGGCGATCGAAACAGTCCGGGACGGTGAATACGACCGGGTTTATACCAAGGGACGCGCCGCTTTTTACCTGAAGGGGAAAATCAGGGGAAAATATCTGCTCACGGCCGCAGCAGACACAGGTGAGGACGATATCAAAAACGTGTTCCGGGGTCTCGACGCCAAAGATCCAAAGCAGTTGCTTCGCAGGATCGATCCCGACGATTATTATCCGGTGTACGGAGACGATTCCGTCATACTCGAGGACGCACCGACCAGCGGTAAATTTTATGTCCGGCTCGACCGCGGTGATAGTCACGTCATGTGGGGCAACTACAAGACCAGGATCTCGGGTACGGAATTCATGCGCTCCAATCGTGGACTGTATGGCGCCAACGCGGTCTATTTGTCGCCAGGCGTAACTTCCGCCGGTGAACATCGCACGGAGGCGGTTGCCTATGCGGCACTGCCAGAGACCCTGCCGCAACGCGACGAATTTTTGGCGACCGGCGGGTCCGTCTATTTCCTGAAACACCAAGACGTAACATTGGGATCAGAAACACTGACGGTGGAAATCCGCGACAGTATGACGAATGAGTCTGGTCAGCGTGTGACCTTGATCGAAGGGGAGGATTACTCGATCGACTACCTGCAGGGAGTCGTGATCTTGAAGAAACCTCTATCCTCGTTGACGTTCGCACCGACCGCTGTGCGCGATGGTGCAAACAGAGTCTATCTTATCGTTGAATACGAATATGCGCCCCTTCTCGAAGACATTGACGGATATGTTCACGGAGGACGGATCCAGCATTGGGTTAGCGACAGCCTGAGGCTTGGTTTCTCCCACCTCGGTGAAAAAACGGAGACCGCAGATCAAATGGTCCTCGGTGCCGATTTCAAGCTGAAATTGACGACCAAGAGCTTCATCGAGGGTGAGATCGGAAATTCGAAAGGACTAGGATTTGGCGTCACTCGCTCGGCCGACGGGGGGATCACCATGTCGGATGAAGATCCAGTGGGTGGCAACTCTGCCAATGCCTGGCGGGTCAAAGGCAAAGTCGATCTCGCAGACCTCAATCTGGGAGGGCTTCGCGGCAGCATAGATGGCTTTTATGAGGAAAAGCAGGGAGGCTTCTCGGCCGCAGGCAGACAAGCCTCCGTGGACAAAAGGATCTGGGGTGCGCATGGCACTCTTGAATTGAGTGATAGTGTCAATCTCAATGTGAGGCACCGGGACCTGGCTGACGGCGAAGGACAGGTGAAGCGCAATAGTGAGGTTTCGACAAGCTGGCAGATAGACAATAGCAAGAAGGTCACATTAGGAGCCTCTTACACGAATTTGCATTCACTGCGCGCTACCGCTGCAGGCAAGTCCGGCTATGACGGTAGACGCTTGGATTCTGGACTGCGCTTGGACTACAAATCCGATGATGACCACTCCTACTACGGCTTTGTCCAGGGCACGGTGGCTCAGTCCGGCGATATTGACCGCAATGACAGGGTGGGCCTCGGTACGAACTATCGACTGACCGAGAAGGTTGGAATTTCCGGTGAAGCCTCCTACGGGACACACGGGCCAGGCGCCGCAGCGACGGTCAGTTACGACCCGACGGTGGATGACAGTTACTATATCGGCTATCGTCTTGATCCTGATCGATCGCACGACTTGAGCCGTGACGACGATCTCGACGGGACCGATTCCGGCACGATCGTGGGCGGCACGCGACGAAAAATCAACGAACAGGCGACGGCTTATGCCGAAAGCAACTACGATATGTTTGGTCGGCGCATGTCTCTGGCGCAAACCTACGGCGTAACTTACACTCCAGATGATCTATGGACCATCAGCACCAACTTCGAAACGGGGTTGGTGCAGGACGACACGATTGACAGCAAAACCGGGAAGGAACGTTCTGACTTTGAACGCAATGCAGGCGCATTCGGCACAACCTATCACGACCCGGACACAAACACACGCGGCCGAATCCGAGGTGAGGCGCGGTTCGAAGATTCCGATGACGCCACACGTGATCTGAACACTTATCTGCTATCTACCGCATTGTCCTGGAATGCGGAGCCCAATTGGAGAATCCTCGCTGGTCTCGACGGGGTGGTCTCGAGTGGAACCTCTGGCTCTTTCTGGAATGGGCACTACCTCGAAGCATCATTGGGCTTTGCTTATCGGCCGATTGACAATGATCGATGGAATTCGCTTTTCAAATACACTTACCTTGCGGATTTACCCGGAAATAATCAGGTGAACGCCGCGAGTGGAACAGAACTGGGTGTTGATCAGCGCAGCCATATCCTGTCAGCAGATACCAGCTACGACCTGTTGCCCTGGGTTACCATCGGTGGAAAATACGGTTTCCGTATTGGGGACGTCAGGGATCGGGAGGAAGCATCGTCGGAATGGAATGATTCGTTCTCTCAATTGCTCGCGGCGCGGGCGGACTTCCATATCATCAGCAAATGGGACGTTCTTCTCGAAGGGCGATTGCTGGATTCTCCCAGCGCCGGCACAAGCGATTTCGGATTTCTGGTGTCTGGTTATCGCCATATTGGCGACAGCTTTAAATTGGGAGCCGGATACAACTTCGGTGATTTCAGCGATGACCTTCGCGATCTGACCCTCAATGACCAAGGCGTTTTCGTAAATCTCGTTGGTAAGTACTGATCATGGAAAAAGATCCTTGCAGCAGTAAAGCGGGATGGCCGCACCAACCAGGGAAAAGCCGAGATCCTTGTCTCCTTGCAAGGCGCGCATTCATCTTAGGCGCGCCCGCGCTGATGGCGTCTGGATGTTTCCGCGTGAAACAACAAGACACAAAGCCTTCTCAGCCCCCCGTGCCAAGTGGACCTGCAATCTTGGATTTCAATCCGCAGGAAATCTACGGAGCAACAAGCGATCGGGATATTGTCCTTCCGGCCGTCAATTACCAAAAGCTTAGGCCGGATCTTCACCGCCAGATAGTTGTGGATCCAACCGCGGCCCAGGCCGGGACGATTGTCGTTCGCCTGGAAGAATATCATCTTTATTTTAGTCGCGGTGACGGTACTGCCATTAGATACGGTGTCGGGATTGGCGCAGATGGGTTCGCGTGGTCAGGGGCGGGTGTCATTGGTCGCAAGACGTCTTGGCCCCGCTGGACGCCGACGGCCGAGATGAAAGCGCGCGACCCAGGGTTGTCCGTGTATAGCAGTGGCAAGGAGGGGGGGGTCGAGAACCCATTGGGTGCCCGGGCGCTGTACATCTATAAGGGAGCCCTGGATACACTCAATCGCGTTCACGGAACGCCGGAGTGGTGGAGCATTGGGAGAGAGATTTCGTCAGGCTGTATTCGCATGCTCAATCAGGACGTTATTGATCTTTATGCGCGCACGCCGATGGGTGCGAATATATTGGTAAGTTAACGTGCGGAATGAGCCTGCGGCGCTTGGAAAAATGTGACGCCATCTCAACTTGCCAAGATGCGCCGCACAAAACCGCGAAATCATACGTGCCCAAAACGGGCCTGTCGCAAATTTCTGCGTTTAACGGTATGTTGACCATCGGAAGAGAAATTCCCGCTCCAGATGTTGTGGAGG
>NZ_AHZC01000125.1 GCF_000247475.1 Rhizobium sp. PDO1-076
GAGACAGAACTCGAACTGTGGCGCTCGAACGAGGCATTCCACCTGATCGTCATCGCCACCTTCGGAGTCTCGGCCGCCGGCATTGCAGCGGTCGAAGAGGTCGCCCTGATGGTGGTCAACGAGAATTGGCTGCCGTTCGAGGACATTCACGAGCTGCGGCTTCTGGAGAAGCTCAGCCACCTCAAGCGAAAGAGCGTCAAAGGCTTGCGGTTCAATCTGCCGCGCGATGCGCCGATCGTCTCAGTGACATTGCCCGAACAGAAACCGGCTCCGGTCGCCATGTTCATCGTGCCGGCGAGCGCCGGAGAGGAACATGAGCAGGCGCTTGCGGAAATGATCGCGGCAAGGCTGGAGATCACACCCTGGGTCTGGCGGGTCGCGGAAGGCGATATCCCGCGGCTGCCTTGATCCGCAAACCCACGGGTCGGCTGGCGAGCGCCTCTCCTCATCAGTCGACCTGGCATAAAGGCGGGGTGAAGTCCGATGCGGTTCGCGCGGCGACGTCCTGCCTTCGGCGCCTGAGAGATGGATGAGGGGCTGCCGGGGATTGCGCGGTCAGGCCGCGCTTTCGAGCAGCCTCTTCGCCTTGCCTTCAAGTTCGAGCCGGCTGTCCTGATGCGCCTTTCGCCGCGCAAGGGCGGTGATCCCCTGCACAAAATCAAAAATCGACTCCGGTGGTCTGCCCTCCTCGCTGAGAACGGTCTCGATGATCTTGCCGGTTTCGGCCTTCGAGAAGCCGCGCTTGCGCAGGAACTCCGAGCGATCGTCTTCGCTGCGGGCGACGATACGTTCACGGGCGGCCCGAATGCCGGCAATGAACGGCGCAGGCGAAGAATTGGCGAAGTTCGTCAACGCCGGGGCTGCTTCGTGCGCGAAGCGTTGAGCGGCGAACTTCGAGTGGCGAATAGTGATTTCCTCGAAATTCTCGGTGCCCCAAAGATTCCTGTTGGCACACACTGCCCGCAGGTAAAAGCTGGCAATTCCAAGTGTTTTCGAACCGACCTCGCTATTCCAGGCATAGAAACCGCGGAAATACAAATCAGGTTCGCCGTTCGGCAGCCGCCCAGCTTCGATCGGGTGAGTGTCATCGCAAAGAAAGACGAACACATCGCGATCGCTGCCGTACAGCGTCGTGGTGTCCTTCGTGATGTCGACGAAGGGATTGTGGGTCATCGTAGACCAATCGAGCAGACCGGGGACCTTCCAGATCGTGTCGCCTGTGCCATTGCCAGCAATGTTCATAATCGCTGCGATCAGATCCTTATCCCAAATCCGGCCGTATTCGGGACCGGTCACTGCCCGCAGTTCAAGGCGGCCGTCGTCCATCTCGAGCGTTTTGACCATTTCGGCATCATGATTGAGGAGGCCGTGCTGGAGATTGATCGCCGCCAGCGGCGCAGGCAACTGGCGCATGTAGCTCGCAGGAGCGCCGACCAGGCTGCAGAGCTGACCGTAGCTCCAGTGCGTCGGGGTCAACGGTTCGCGCCCGCCGGGAACGATCAGGGACAAGCGCTCAGTATTGTCGCGGGTCGCCTCGACGCGGATCTCGGCAGTCTCGACTGTGCGAACGCGAGCGCGTTCCGTCCTGGCGCTAACGGCGCGATGCAAATCGGAAAGCGACAGATAACGCTCGTCGTCGGGACGCAAAAACCATTCTGACGAAACGCGGCCGATGCGTTCGCCGCGGGATATATCGACCTTAAATCCAGACGATGTCGGTTGCGGGTTGGAAATCATGGTGTTCATGATGAAATCTCCTGAAACGAAAGAGCCCGGCTGACCGCTCCTGCGACAACCGGGCTGGTGAGATGGACGATGAATTGCGGCAGCAAGATCTGTCTGACGGGGCGCGGTCAGGACAGACAAGCGCGCCGCCCGAAGGCGACGCGGGGCAACTGGTCAGTCAATAGCCTGAAAGATCTCCGCAGCCTCGGGGTGGTCAGCCGAATAGGCGTAGAGGCGGCTGTAGCCTTCCAAGAAATGCTCGGATTGATGCTGGAAGGAGAGATGCGAGAAGGCAAAAAGCGTGGCAATAATCCCGGCAGCCTCCGCCGAGACTTCCCCCTGAAATCCGGTGATCTCCCCGGTGATCCGGAAACGCGATTTGGAGCTCGGCGCCAGAAACAACGGTTTGCCCCCATGTTCGTAGAAATCCCAGATCCCGCCACGATAATCGAGGGGGCTGAGCCGCTCCATGAGGCTGTAGACCGCGTTCTCGCCGATCATCAGGAGCGAGCGCCCAAATAGGGTAGGCAGGAATTCCAGGCGGCGCTCGTCAGTGACGATGGAGGCAGTTTGGGGTGTGACTTCAGATATCGACATCGATCGTTCTCCAGAGAGGAAACAGGATTCCAACCAGGCGCCCCTCTCTCCAGAGCCTGGCCTCGCCCCTTCCCCGGCCCCACTCTTCCCTTTGAGGCTGGCCGCAGCCGCAACCTTTTGCCTGCGCGCAGGACGACAAATGCAGACGCGGGTTCGCTGATCGACAACACGCAGAAGCCCGACGCGACGGTCGGGACGGATGGAATGGAATGGAAAGCGGGGTACTTGATGGACGCGGGACGGCGTTCAAATGTCAGAGCGGTCCGAGGGGACTTAATCCGGATGAAGGCGACGCTGCGTCGCCCGGATTGCTGCTATTGCCGCATGAAACTCGGCATTGCTCACCGCATCGGAGTAGTCCATCGTTGTTGCGATGGACTCGCAAGCCGATCGGATCTCCGCATCGCTCACAGAACCTGGTGAAAGCCCCTCGAAGTCGCGATCGATATCAAGCACAGCGGCGAACGCGCTTCGGACGCGTTCTTCCTGCAAACGTGCAAGGACATGGCTCGGCTTTGGCCCGTCGGTCGGCTCGGCGGGATCGGGCGCATAGGCGAGTATAGCCTCGCCCCGCGCAATCGCCCAGGCTGATTTGGCATGCCATTCGACCGACGGAGATCGCCCCGCCTGGACATCGTGGAACAGCATTTTCAGCAGACCGAGCAGGATCTCGAAGTGGTGAGCCCGGCGCTGAATTTCTTCATCGAACTGCGACGGTATCGTGATTGGCGATCCGGCATAGGCGGTGTCCTCGCCCTCCCAAATGCCGGTCACATGGATCTCGCCTGAGGAGTCGTAGTCTTTCTGCGAAGACTCCCAGTTGTTGTCGCCAAGGGCCGCCTTGCAGGCAGCTTCGGGCGTGTCGGCGATATAGGTCCCATGCCGAAATAGCGGCAGGGTGTAGGTCATTTCAATCGTATAGGCAGGCATGACGGCGCTCCTAAAGAACAAAGAAGCCCGGCGCAGTGGCCGGGCTTTCGTGAGTGTGCGTTTTTGAGTGGTTACTCGGCGGCTTCGAGATGCTCGCCGTCGCCATCGATCGGGTCGGTGGCCGCTTCTGCGGCTTCCTCATTTTCCGTCAGGAAGGCTGGCAGACCGATGTCGGCGGCCTCAGTGGTATCGTCCTCGATAACAGCGTCTGATAGCACCGCATCCAACTCTGCTTCCGCCGGGATCTGATCGACAGGGAGCCGCAGCACTTCGGGGAGCCATCCGCTGCCTTCCAGCAGCCGGGCGGCTTCGCGGGCCATGTCGGGCTTCTTCAGATGATCGATCAGTTGCGCGGACTGTTCGCCCTTTGTCTCGCGGACCGCCTGCAGGATATGCGCCTTGGTCACGCGGCCGAGATAGTTGTCGACCGTCGGCGTCCAGCCGGCGGCGACCATGCCGAAGCCAAGCGAACGCGCCAGCTGTCTGGCGTGGGCATTTTCCTTGGACCGCCGATTCCACGCCTGGACGGTCGTGTTTACTGAAAGCGAGACACAATGGGCAAACAGTGCCATGCGGCTATCTTGGTCGAGGGCGATCAGATAATCCCAGACCTCATCCGCATTTCCGGGAAGATCATAGCCCCAGGATTCCTGCCGCTGTTCGATCTCCTTTGCCCAGACCGTATCGCCGAGCCCCTGCGTCTGGCTGAACGCGGTGTGCTGCAGCGTGATCTCGAGGCACGAGTCAGCCCCGTATCTGTAGAAGATCTTCAGGACCGCGACATGCAGGACGGCAATGAAGGCCATCACCGGGTCATTGGCCAAAGCATTGCGGAGCGCGACGGTGCGGGCGGCCGTCAGATCCTCGATGACGCGATCGGAAAGCGGACGAACCTTGCCGTCGTCTTCTTCCGGTTCTTCGACGCCGACCGGCTTGCCGTTGACCAAGATGCCGCCGTTCGCCGAGGCGACAATGGATTCGCCACCATCGTCCCGATCGCTGCCGCCATCATCGGCATCACCGCTGTTCGACTCTACGACGGCTTCGTCTTCCGGCCGGATGAAGCCGCGCTCGATCTTCAATTCGCCATTGGCACCGAGCGAGATGAAGGCTCCGCCGCGGGCGACGTCTTGCCTGTCGAAGACGTAGGGCCGGTCATTGAGGGCATCCAGCTCGTTACCGAGCTCCTCAAGCCGCGCCTCGGTTTCCTCTGAGTGGTCCTCCGCCTCGGCATATTCTGCATCGAGCCTGTCGTATTCCGCCTTCAGCGCATCGTGACGTGCAAGCTCTTCGTCCGTGTATTCGGCACGTTCGCCGTAAAATCGGCGAAGACCGGAGGTGTGGCCGTAGGAGAAGTCGAACGCGGCCTCGACCCACTTCCAGCCCTCTTCGGCCTTCAGCGTTTCGGCGTCGGTTGTCAGCTTTTCGAGCACGAGCTGTTCGAGCAGTGCCGGATCCTGCAGCCATCCGCCATTGTCCTGCTCGAACAGGTCGCGCATCACGACACCACCTGCTGCCTCATAGACGTCAATACCGACGTAGACGGCGCGGCGATCGGAGGCGCGGACCGCGGTTTCGGTCAGCATCCGCCGGATGTAATAGGGATCCTGGTTGTGCGACCGCGAGATCGTGTCCCAGACCTGTTCCTGCCGAACGTGATCATTGGTGATCGAGAATGCCATGACTTGCCCGAGCTTCATCTCATCATTGGCGTAGAGATCGAGCAGACGCGGCGAGACCGACGCCAGCCGCAGGCGCTGCCTCACAGTTGCGACCGACATATGGAAGCGCGCGGCAATCTCTTCCTCGTCGAGCCCCTGTTCGCGCAGTGTCATGATGGCTCGAAACTCGTCCAGCGGGTGCAGATCGACGCGTTTGCTGTTCTCGGCAAGCGAATCCTCCACTTCGAGAGTGTCACCCTTGCTGACGATGCAGGGAATGGCTGCCGTCTTCGACAGTTTCTTCTGTGCGACCAGCAGCTCCAACGCGCGATAGCGGACGGCCGCCAGCCGGAATACGGTACATGCCGGTCTCGTTGCCGTCGCCATCGACTTCAGCGCGGACGTTGAGACTGGTCAGCAGTCCGCGATGGGCGATATCCTCGGCAAGCTCCTCGATCGAGACGCCCGCCTTGGTCTTCCGCACATTCTGCTGGCTGAGAACGAGCTTGTTGAAGGGGACGTCGCGCCCGGCGTTGAGCGTGATTTTCTGAATGGCTTGTGCCATGCCGTTTCTCCGTAGCGGGCTGGCCGGAGCCTCTCTCCGACAACCTCAACCCGCCACGAACATCCCTTCCCCCCTCTTCCTCCAACCACATCC
>NZ_AHZC01000124.1 GCF_000247475.1 Rhizobium sp. PDO1-076
GGGGGGATTATGGCACGGGTGGAAAGGAGGGGGATGAAATGGGGTGCGTTTTATTGAAAACGTTGGGGGATTTGGAAAGTTCATCCCCCCTGGGAGTAGGTTTTGGGGTGGTTTGTGCGCGTGAGCCCCCTCATCCGCCCTTCGGGCACCTTCTCCCTCGGGGGGAGAAGGAAGTCACCGCCCACCTTGCCGTCCGCTTTGCGCCGACTTCTTCCGCTCAGGCGGCGCGGGGCCGCGCGCCGGCCTTGTAAAACCGGTATACGGGACGGCGGACAGACGTCGATCAATCCACCAGCGCTTCGGCAGCATGACCAGTGCGTTCCAGATGCAGCAGCCTCGGATTGGTGGCCTGGAGATAGGCGGCGGAGCGGCCGATGTAGAGGAGCGTCGTGTCGCCGAGTTCGCCGAGAATGCGGCATAGCCGCTCTTCGGTGGCGGGTTCCAGGCCTTCCAGCACGTCGTAGAAGACCACCCAGCGCGGCTTGCGCAGGAGGATGTTGGCGAAGGCCAGCGCCATCTGTTCGTCCTTGTCGAGCGCGCGGTCCCAGCGGGCGCGGTCGTCGAGACGGTCAACCAGTTCATTGAGGCCGACGCGGGCGAGCACGGCGCGCAGTTCGGTGTCGGAGAAGCTGGCGGAGGGTGCGGGATAGGCAAGCAGGCTGCGCAATCGCCCTTCCGGCAGATAACCGACCTGCGGCACGAAGAGGATTTCCTCATTGGCGGGCAAGGTCACCTTGCCTTCACCGAACGGCCAGAGGCCGGCCAGCGCGTTGAACAATAGCTTGCGGTTCACGCCTTGGTCGCCATTGACCATGATCTTTTCGCCGGACTTGATGGTGATATCGCGTTCCTTGAGGCGGAAGGCGCTTTCGCAGGCATCACCGTTGACCCGCACGCAGATTTCGAGCGCCTGCAGATCGATCTGTCCCGGTTTGCCGCTTGCCATCGTGATGCGACCGGCGGTCTGCACCTGCTGGTCGAGATCCATCAGGGCGGCGCGAAAGACGGTGACGCGCATCAGGGCGGCGCGCCAGTCGGCGATGGCGCCGAAATTGTCGACATACCAGCGCAGCGCCGAATAGACCTGGGTGAAGGCCGCGGCCGCCATCATCAGGCCGCCGAAACTCATCGGGCCGGCAAAATAGGCGGGCGATGCAATCAGGATCGGCACGATGATCGCCAGCCAACCGAAGCCTGCAGTGACCCAAGTGAGATTGGTCAGCGCCATCGCCAGATGGCGGATCGAGCCAATCACCGTGTCGAGCGTCTGGTGGATATGGCGGCGCTCGGTTTCCTCGCCGCGCGCCAGCGCGATCGCTTCGAGATTTTCATTCGCCCGCATCAGCGAGAAACGCAGGTCGGCTTCGCGGGCATAACGATCGGCATTCAATCGCGACAGGCGGCGCCCGACCAGCTGGCTGAGCAGGGAGGCTGCGAGCGCATAGAGGATGGCGCCCCAGACCATGTAGCCGGGGATGGCAAAGCTGTATGTGCCGACATGGAAGGTGAAATTGCTCGACAGGTTCCACAATACGCCGATGAAGCTGACCAGAAGAATGGTCGACTGGACCAGGCCTATCGTCAGCGAAGTGGTCATTTCGGCGAGCTTGCGGGCGTCTTCATGCAGGCGCTGGTCGGGATTGACGCCGAGCGGGCTCGACATCGACAGGCGGAAGGCCCGCTTGTGCTTGAGCCACTGGTCGACGACGTCGCGCGACAGGCCCTCGCGCATGTAGAGCGCGGTCATCTGGTTGAGCCAGGTCTGAATGACATTGAGCAGCAGCAGGAAGCCGGCAATGATGGCGAAGTTGCGCAATTCGTTCAGGAAGGCTGAAAGATCCCGCCGTTCCAGTGCGTTGTAGAAGGGTGCGTTCCACTGATTGAGCAGCACCGTGCCATAGGCGGTCAGGAGGATGATGCCGAGCAGGGCGGTGGCGAAGGCGAGAATGCGGTTGCGCACCGCCGACTGCCAGAAACTGTCCAGCGCTATCGAAAGCTGGCGGTTGAAGCTCAGTTCGGCGGCCGGCAACGTGCCCTCGGCGGCGGTCTGCTGTTCCGTATGAAAGGTTACCATGCGCACTCATCCCATCCATCGCAGACAAGCTCTAGCACGCAGGGCTTGCGTTTCCCTTACCCTTTGACGCGGCTCTGCCGTGCACGATACGCAAGGCACATCTTGCGCCGACCCGCGCGGCGCGCTATCTCAAGGCTGCTCTAACGGGGTGCCTTTTGTTCCATCGGGACGAAATGCTGAGAGGCGAAAGCCAACCCGCGGAACCTGATCCGGTTAACACCGGCGGAGGGATTAGACGCGTCGATCGCAAAGCGCCCTATCCCGAGATCAATTGTTTTTTAGGAGGAGGGCGTCATGCCATCATATCTCGTCGACACCTTGCGTTCCGGCCTTGCCGCAGCGCTGCTTGCCACAGGCCTTGTGCTGCCGGCGCATGCCGCCGAAAAGACCCTGACCGTCTATACCTATGAGAGCTTCATTTCCGAATGGGGTCCGGGACCGAAGGTCAAGGAAGCGTTTGAGAAGAGCTGCGGCTGCACGGTCAATTTTGTCGGCGTCGCCGATGGCGTGGCGCTGCTGACCCGGCTGAAGCTGGAAGGCGAAGGCTCGAAGGCCGATGTGGTTCTCGGCCTCGACACCAGCCTGACCGAAGAAGCCAAGCAGACCGGTCTCTTTGAAGCCTCGGGCACCGATCTTGCCAAGGCCAAGGTGCCGGGCGGCTTTTCCGACGATGTCTTTGTGCCCTATGACTACGGGCATTTCGCCGTGGTCTACGACAGTGAGACGCTGAGAAATCCGCCGAAGAGCCTGAAGGAGCTGGTCGAGGGCGATCCGAGCCAGAAGATCGTCATCGAGGATCCACGCACCTCGACGCCGGGGCTCGGCCTGCTGCTCTGGGTCAAGTCGGTCTATGGCGACAAGGCACCGGAGGCCTGGGCCAAGCTCAAGGGCCGCGTGCTGACGGTGACGCCCGGCTGGTCGGAGGCCTACGGCCTGTTCACCAAGGGCGAGGTGCCGATGGTGCTGTCCTATACCACCTCGCCGGCCTATCACATGGTGGCGGAAGAGACCGATCGCTATCAGGCGGCGGAATTCTCCGAGGGCCATTACATCCAGATCGAGGTCGCGGGCCTGTTGAAAAACGCGCCGCAAAAGGATCTGGCCCGGCAGTTTCTCGCCTTCATGCTGGAGCCTGGTTTCCAGGACACGATCCCGACGAACAACTGGATGATGCCGGCGGCTGCGACATCCGAGCCGCTGCCGGACGCTTTCGGCACGCTGGTGCAGCCGAAGACGACGTTCCTGATGAGTTCGGCCGAGGTCGCCGCCAACCGCAAGGCGTGGATCGACGAATGGCTGGCCGCGATGACGCTGAACTGAGCCTCGCGGCATGGCCCGCCCGCGCATCCTGGCAAACGCGGAAAGACTGCCGGCTCTGGCCGGCGGTCTTCTGGTGCTTGCGCTGGTGGCGGGTTTTATCGGCACGGCGCTGGCAGCCTTGCTCTGCGGCCGGATGGACGGCGCATTCCTCGGCGTGATCGGCGATCCGGTGGTGCATTCGGTGCTGCGCTTCACGCTGTTTCAGGCAGCCCTTTCGACGGCTCTGTCGGTCATGCTTGCCCTGCCGGTCGCCAGTGCGCTGGCGCGCCAGCCGGGTTTTGCCGGTCGCCGCTGGCTGATCCGGCTGATGGCGGTGCCGATGGGCCTGCCGGTGCTGATCGGGGCGCTCGGGCTGATCGGTATCTTCGGGCGCCAAGGCATCATCAATGATGGCCTGGCCCTTGTCGGCCTTGCCGAGCCGGTGTCGATCTACGGACTTTCCGGCATCCTGATCGCGCATGTGTTCTTCAACCTGCCGCTGGCGACCCGGCTGATGCTGTCGGCGCTGGAGCGGGTGCCGGCGGAATACTGGCGTTCGGCGGCGAGCCTCGGCCTGTCGCCGCTGTCGATCTTCCGGTTCATCGAATGGCCGGTGCTGGCGCGGGTCATTCCGGGTGCCAGCGGCTTGATCTTCATGCTCTGCGCCACCAGTTTCACCTTGGTTCTGGTGTTTGGCGGCGGGCCGGCGGCCACGACGATCGAGGTGGCGATCTATCAGGCGCTGCGCTTCGATTTCGACCCCGAACGGGCGGTGTCGCTGGCGCTGATGCAGATCGTCGTCACCGGCGCCATCCTTGCGGCTTTGAGCCTGCTGCCGGCGGCGGTCGATACCGGCCAGACCAGCGGACGGCGGTTTGTGCGATTTGACGGCATGGGGCTGGCGATCCGGCTGCTGGATGCTGTCGTCCTGCTGCTGGCCACATTGTTTCTCGTGCTGCCGCTGGCGCAGGTGATCGTCTCGGGGGTGAATGCCGATCTGGTCAAGCTGTTGCGGGAGCCGGCATTCCGGCAGGCGGCGGGCACCAGCCTGATCGTCGCATCGTCCGCCGGCCTGCTGTCGCTTGCCTGCGCCTATGGGGTGGTTTCGGCACGGGCCGCGCTTTCGTCGGCGCGCACTGCTGCCATTGGATCGCGGTTGTTGTCGGCGGCACTCGGGGCAAGTTCGTCGCTGGTGCTGCTGGTGCCGACCAGCGTGCTGGCGACCGGCTGGTTCCTGGCCCTGCGCAAGACCGGCGACATCGCCAGCTTTGCGCCGGTCATCGTCGTCGGCATCAATGCGCTGATGGCGCTGCCGTTTGTCATGCGGGTGCTGGAGCCGGCCTTTGTCGAGCATCAGGCCCGCACCACGAGGCTTGCGACTTCGCTCGGGCTGAGTGGGATTTCACGCTTCCGGCTGGTCGACTGGCCGGTGCTGAAGCGGCCGCTTGCGATGGCGCTGGCCTTTGCCATGGCGCTGTCGCTTGGGGATCTCGGGGCGGTGGCGCTGTTCGGTTCGGAAAACATCTCGACGCTGCCGTCGCTGATCTATGCGCGCATGGGCAGCTATCGCAGCCATGACGCCGATGGCCTTGCACTCATTCTGGGGGCGATCTGCCTAGTGCTGGCGCTGATCGGCGCGCCGCAAGGAAAGGACATGCGCCGATGATGACGGAAAGAGCGGCGGCGATCCGCCTCGACCAGCTGCGGCTGACGCTCGGCGCGATGTCCTTTGACTTCGACTGCCGCTTCGAGGCGGGGGCGATCACGGCGGTCGTCGGGCCTTCGGGCTCGGGCAAATCGACCTTGCTCAATCTGATCTCCGGCTTCGAGCGGCCAGACAGCGGCCGCGTGCTGATCGGCGATCAGGATGTCACGGCTCTTGCACCCGCAGGGCGGCCGGTGTCGCTGGTGTTCCAGGACAACAATCTGTTTGCCCATCTCGACCTCTACACCAATATCGGGCTCGGCATTCATCCGGCGCTGCGGCTGACGGCGGCGGACCGCCAGGCGGTGTCGCTTGCGCTGGACCGGGTCGGGCTCGGTGGCTTCGAGCGGCGGCTGCCGGGCTCCTTGTCGGGTGGCGAGCGCCAGCGGGCGGCCTTTGCCCGGGCGCTGGTGCGCGACAAGCCGGTGCTGCTGCTCGACGAGCCGTTTGCGGCGCTCGATCCGGGGCTGCGGGCGGTGATGGTCGAACTGCTCGCCGATCTGCACGGCGAGACCGGGGCGACGATCGTGCTCGTCAGCCATGATCCGCGCGATGTCGA
>NZ_AHZC01000123.1 GCF_000247475.1 Rhizobium sp. PDO1-076
GCGTCCTCGGCCTCTAGACGCGGCGGGACGGAGACAAGCGTCATTCCCCGGTTGAGTTCATGTTGCACGAACCCCCTTGCCTCCAGCAATTCCAGCGCCATTCGCACCGGCGTCCGGGAAACACGCAATCGTTCGGCAAGATGACCCTGGCGGAGCTTTGCTCCGGGCTCAAGATTGTCCTCATGGATCAGATCAATGATGCGGCGCATCAGGTCCTGCTGAAGCGGCGTGCTCGCACTAGACATTTTTTCGCTTGCCTTCTCGCTCATTTTGCGTTTTTGTTTTATAAAATACTTTTTTGGAGCAGACAAGAGCTCTGTCCGCAGAACACGTCCATCATTCCTTGCAAGGTTGCCATGACCCTTCCCCTTTCCTGCCCCTTTGTCGAAGTTTCCGGTACGCCATTCGAGTGTGGTCAACAATATGGCGAACAGGCCGCCGACCGCATCCTCAAGGGCATCGATCATTACAAGCACCAACTGCATGCTTCCGGCTTGGCCGACGAGGACCTGGCGGAGATGATCGAGCGCTTCGCCGGCGCCGTCGAAGCCTATGGCAGCCAGTATATCGAGGAAATGCGCGGTATCGCGAAGGCAGTCAACACCAACCTGTCAGCGATCCTGCTGCTCAATGCCCGCACCGAGATCCTCAAGCTGGCGCGGCGCAGGCAGCATGGGCAGGATGATTTCATCCAGTCCGACGAATGCACCGGCGTCTTTGTCATGCCCTCGGCGACCCGCGACGGAAAATTCATCCATGCCCAGAACTGGGACTGGAAAGCCGAATGCGCCGAAACCTCCGTTGTGCTGAAGATCACGCGAAAGGACGGTCCCGACATCATCACCTTCACCGAGGCCGGCGGCCTTGCGCGCACCGGCTTCAACGCCGCCGGCATCACCATCAGCGGCAACTACCTGGAGACCGATCGCGACTACCGCGAACTTGGCGTGCCGCTCGCGATCATCCGCCGCAAGGTCCTGGAACAGACCCATCTGGCGCTGTCGATGCAGGCGGTCTACGGCACACGGAAATCCGCGTCGAACAACATCATGGTCGGTCATGCCCATGGCATCGCAATCGATTTCGAATGCGCACCGGACGAGACCTTCCTGGTCTATCCGGACAGGGGCCTGCTGGTGCATGCCAACCATTTCCAGAGCCAAGTGGCGCTGGCGAAGCTGCTGGACAAGGGCGTCGTCAACATGCCGGACTCGCTCTATCGCGACCTGCGCGTCCGCGGCCTGATCGAACCGCATCTCGGCAAGGTCACGGTCAACCACGTCAAGGACGCGCTGTTCGACAATTTCGAAGCGCCTTGGTCTGTCTGCCGGCCGCCACGCCAGTCGCTGTCCAGCAACCAGTCGGCCACGGTCGCGATGATCGTGATGGTTCCGGCGGAAGGCCGGATGGAAGTCGCACTTCTGCCGGCGATCAATCCGCATTTCACCAGCTATGACCTCGACATGCGCATTGCATCAGCCGGACCGCCCGCGCAGGCGCAAACCGACGCTGCGTGACAAGAAATCCATAAGGGAACAAAAAACGGGAGCTTCCAATGAAATATCATGTTTTTCTGAAGACGACCGCAATTGCTGCGGCACTTGCTGCGGTTGGCGCAGCATCAGCCGCGGCGCAGGACAAGGCCATGCGTGTCAGGATCAATGCCGATATCCGTTCCACCGATCCCGGGGTCAATCGTGATGCCAACAGCGATGCCATCGTGCTGCACATGGTCGAGGGCCTGGTGGGCTACCGCGACGATGCCTCAGTGGCGCCGCTGCTCGCCAAATCGGTCGACGTATCCCCCCGATGGCAAGACCTATACGTTCAAGCTGCGCGACGGCCTGAAGTTCAGCAATGGCGAGGCGCTCACCTCGGCCGACGTGCTGGCTGCCTGGCAGCGCTACACCGATCCCAAAACGGCATGGCGCTGCCTGAACGACGTGACCGGCAAGGGCGTCTCCAATGTGACCGGCGTGGAGGCTCCAGATGCCTCAACGGTGGTCTTTACGCTTGAAAAGCCGACCGCGTTGTTCCTGACCACGCTTGCCCGCACCGATTGCGGCGGCACCGGCATCTATCACAAGAGTTCGCTCGATGCCGAGGGCAAGTGGGTCAAGCCGGTCGGCACGGGTCCCTTCACGCTCAGTGAATGGCGCAGTGGCCAGTATGTGGAACTCGCCGCCAACGCCAACTATGTTTCTCCGGGCGGCGACCGCACCGGCTATGTCGGCGACAAGACACCGAAGGTCGATGCCGTGCGCTTCATGATCGTGCCGGACGACGCCGCCGCCAAGGCCGCTCTTTACTCGGGCGATATCGATGTGCTGAGCGACGTCAACAATGCCGATATCGAGGAATTCTCCGGCAGCGACCAGCTCAAGGTCGACAAGGTTCCGAGCATGGGGCTGACAGGGCTGCTGCTGCAGACCCGCGACCCGCTGCTTGGGGATGTCCGCATCCGCAAGGCGCTGCTTTTGACGCTCGACCTGCCCGAGATCGCGCAGGCACTGACCAATGGCCAGGCCACCTCAAGCCTCTCAGTCATTCCGACTCCCAGCCCCTACTATGGCAAAACCCAATCGGAAGTGCCGGCCCGCAATATCGAAGAGGCAAAGAAACTGCTGGCCGAGGCAGGCTACAAGGGCGAGACCATCAAGTGGCTCGCCACCAAGTTCTATCCTTCGCTGTTCGACGCCGCCATCCTGGTCCAGGCGATGGCACAAGAAGCCGGCATCAACATCGAAATCGAAACCCTTGACTGGGCGAGCCTGCTCGATCGCTATACGGCCGGCAATTATTCGGCCATGTCGTTCACCTATTCGGCTCGCCTGGACCCCACGCTGTCATTTGACATGGTCAGCGGCAGCAAGGACAAAAGCGCCAATAAGGTCTGGGACAATCCCGATGGCCTGAAGCTGATCGCCGAAAGCGCCTCGGTCACCGATCAGGCCAAGCGCCAGGCGATGTTCGACCAGCTCGAAGGCATGATGCGCGCCGACGTACCGCTCATTCCGCTCTATTCCGGCACCCGCATCGGTGCGGTCCGCGCCAATGTGGAAGGCTACAAGACGTGGCCGGTCGGCTATCCGCGCATGTGGGGCGTTTCCTTCGCCGCAGGCCAGTAGCCCGTGGGCGCCCTGATGA
This sequence comes from Rhizobium sp. PDO1-076, assembly GCF_000247475.1. GTDB lineage: Bacteria > Pseudomonadota > Alphaproteobacteria > Rhizobiales > Rhizobiaceae > Allorhizobium. Next base: position 3,148 of record NZ_AHZC01000123.1, read on the forward strand.
AATATGTCGCGAAGCGTCTGCTTTGGACGCTTCCGACCCTGCTGATCGTCGCGGTGATCGTGTTCTTCATGGTTCGCATGATCCCCGGCGATCCGGCACAGCTCATCCTGGGTGACGGGGCGAGCCCGGAAGAGCTTGCCGGGCTGCGCGACGCGCTTGGGCTTGGTGAGCCTGTGCCGGTGCAGTTCGTCTATTGGCTTGAAAACGTGCTGCGCGGCGATCTCGGCACGTCGATCTCCAACGGTGCGCCGGTCCTCTCGGTGATGCTCGACCGCTTCCAGGTGAGTGCCACAATCGTGCTGGTGGCGGTCGTCCTTGCAACGATGATCGCCGTGCCCGCCGGCCTATTCGCCGCCTGGCGCCAGAACGAGGCCGGCGATGTCGCGATCGTCGCGCTGTCGACGCTGCTGATGTCGGTGCCGAGCTTCTGGCTCGGGCTGCTGCTGTTGCTGGTCTTCGGGCTGAAACTTGGCTGGTTGCCGGTCATCGGCTATGTGCCCTTCACCGAAAACCCCTGGACCGCGCTGACCTATATCGTGCTGCCGGTCGTGACGCTGATGCTAATCGAAGTGGGCGTGCTGACGCGCATGATGCGGGCCAGCGCCATAGAGGTGCTGCGGCTGGAATATGTCATGCATGCCCGCGCCAAGGGGCTTTCGGAACGCAAGGTGCTGCTGCGCCATGTGCTGCCCAATGCCTTTGCACCGACATGGACGATGATCGGCCTCGTGCTCGGCGGTCTGCTCGGGGGCATCGCTGTGCTGGAAACCGTCTTTACCCTGCCCGGCCTCGGGCGTCTCCTCGTCGACGCGATCTTCGCGCGCGATTACCCGGTGGTGCAAGGATGTCTGCTGTTCACGGCGCTGATCTACGTGCTCGTCAATCTCATCGTCGATCTCTGCTATCCGCTGTTCGATCCAAGGGTCGCGGCCTCATGAACCGGCAGCCCGCCAATCTCGTCATCGGTTCGTTTCTCATCGGCCTTATCGCCTGCATGGCCGTGACCGCCCTGTTCTGGACGCCGCATGTCCCGGCCGCGATCAAGCTGTCGGCAAAGCTGCAGGCTCCCTCGACACAATTCTGGCTTGGCACGGACGAATTCGGCCGCGACGTGGTTTCGCGGCTGATGGCGGGCGCGCTGCAGAGCATGATCGTGGCCACGCTGACCGTCGCCTTCGCCGTCATCGTCGGCACCTTCGCCGGGTTGCTGGCCGGCTATGTCCGCGGCCTGTTCGACCGCGTGCTGATGGTGTTCAGCGACGCCCTGCTCGCCTTTCCCGGCACGCTGCTCGCTCTCGGGCTGATGGTGATCGCCGGCCCGAACAAATACGGCATCATCCTCGCGCTCGGCATCGCCTATTCGCCATCGGTGCTGCGCGTCGTCCGCGGCAGCGTGCTGTCTGCCAGGGAGCGCGAATATGTTGAGGCGTCGCGCGTCATCGGCAATTCGGAACTGGACACCATGCTGCGCCACGTCCTGCCCAATTGCATCGCCCCCATCGTCGTGCTGGCTACCTCGATGTTCGGCTGGGTCGTCCTGGCGGAAAGTGGGTTGAGCTTCCTCGGTCTCGGCGTGCCGCCGCCGGCGCCGACCTGGGGCAATATGCTGGCCTCGGCGCGACCCTATATCGAAAAGGCGCCGTGGCTTGGGCTGGCACCCGGCATCTGCATCTCGATGACGCTGCTGGGCGTCAACCTGCTGGGCGACGCATTGCGCGATCGCTTCGACCCGAGAATGGAGCAAAGATGACGGTGCCCGACCTCAAGCAGCCGCTGCTCAGCGTGCGCGACCTCTGCATCAAAACCTCGACCGGCCTGCCGATCCTAGACGGCGTCTCCTTCGACGTCGGGGCAGGCGAAATCGTCGCGCTCGTCGGCGAAAGCGGCAGCGGCAAGACCGTTGCGGCCCGCGCGACGATGCGATTGCTGCCCAAGGTCATCCGTCCCGTGGCGGGCGAGATCCTGTTCAACCAGCGTGACGTGCTGAAGATGACCGATGCCGAGATCCGCGCCATACGCGGCGCGCAGATCGGCATGGTGTTCCAGGAACCGATGGTGTCGCTCAACCCGGCCATGACCATCGGCGCCCAGCTGATAGAGGGCTTGCGGCTGCATGAAAAGCTCGGCATCGACGCCGCCCTGACCCGCGCCACCGACATGCTCGAACGGGTCAGGATCGCCGATCCTGCAGCCTGCCTCGCCGCATTCCCGCATCAGTTTTCCGGAGGCATGCGCCAGCGCATCATGCTCGCCTCGGTCATGCTGCTGCGTCCAAAGCTCCTGATTGCCGATGAGCCGACGACGGCGCTGGATACGCTGACGCAGCGCGAAGTGCTGGAGGTCATGGTTGACCTGACCCGAACCTTCGGGACGGCCGTGCTGCTCATCACCCACAATCTCGGGCTCGTAGCCCAATATGCCAAAAAAGTCGTGGTGCTGGAACGCGGCAGGCTGATCGAGGCGGGGGCTGTCGACGACGTGCTGCACCGTCCGCGCGAGACCTATACGCG
>NZ_AHZC01000122.1 GCF_000247475.1 Rhizobium sp. PDO1-076
CGGCTGAGCCGACAATGGCTTCCGAACGCTCCATGCCGGCGGCAATGTCCTGATCAATCTGGTCGATGAGGATGATCGAATTGCGGATGATGATGCCGAGAAGCGCGATGACCCCGAGGATCGCGACGAAGCCGAAGGGTGCGCCGGAGATCAGCAGGGCCGCCGACGCTCCAATGATGCCGAGCGGGCCGGTGGCCAGGACAAGCATTGACTTGCCGAAATGCTGGAGCTGGATCATCAGGAGTACGACGATGACCAGCAGCATGACCGGAGCTTTGGCGGCAATGGAGTTCTGGCTCTCGGCGCTGTCTTCTGCCCCGCCCTGGATCTCGACGAGGTATCCGGCGGGTAGCCGATCACGCAGAGGCTGGAGTTCGGCATACATCTTCATCGTCACGTCGTTCGACTGTACGTCATCCGGAAGGGTGGCGCGGACCGTGATCGTCGGCAGGCGATTGCGCCGCCATTCGACGCCCTGCTCCAGGGTCGGAACAACTTTGGCGACCTGCGACAGGGGCACGAAAGTTCCGTTGTCGGTCGGGATGTAGATCGAGTTGACAGCTGTCAACAGCTTGCGACTTTCCTCCGGTTCGCGAGCGACAATCGAGATTGTCTCCTCCCCTGCCCGCACATCCGCCAGCGGCGCTCCACTCATTGTCGCCTGCAGCATCTGACGAAGCCGCTGCGAAGTGACGCCAAGCGCGCGGGCGCGATCCTGGTCAACCACCAGCTTCATGGCTGCAACCGGCTCCAGCCAATCGTCGTGAACGGCCTGCAGGACGGGGTTGGCGTTGAAGGCCTTCTTCACCTCGTCGGCAATTCGGCGAACCTCGGCGCGGTCCGGTCCCGAGACGCGCAATTGCACCGGCCAACCCGTCGGCGGGCCGAGGAACAGACGGTCGACCTTGCCGCGGATGTCCGGGAAGTCGGCTGCGAGCATGTCGCGGATCTTGGTGATCAAACGCTCGCGTCCCTCTTCGTCCTTGGCCATGACCAGAAGCTGGGCGTAGTTCGGATTGCGCAGTTGCTGGTCGAGCGGCAGGAAGAAGCGCGGTGCCCCCTCTCCGATATAGGTCGCAACGAAACGTTGATCGTCTTCCTTGAGGATCCTGTCTTCGAGAATGGTCGCCTGGCGTTCGACTTCAGAAATCGACGTGCCTTCCGGGAGCCAAAGATCGACGAGGATTTCCGGTCGCGAGGATTGCGGGAAGAAATTCTGCGGAATGAACTGGAAGGCCCAAAGACTGGTGACGAACGCCGTGAGCGTCAGCAGGATCACGATGAGCCGATGCTTGACCGCCCAGACAACGGTGGAGCGCAGCCGATGATAAAACGGCGTATCGAAAGCATCGTGATGGTTGCCGGCATGGTGTCTCTGCTTGAGGATCATGTAGCCGAGCCAAGGCGTGAAATAGACGGCCACGAACCAGGATATGACCAGCGAGATGCCGACGACATAGAAGAGCGACCGGACATATTCGCCTGCGGTCGATTCCGCAAAGCCGACGGGAATGAAGCCGGCGATGGTGATCAGTGTCCCGGTCAACATCGGGAAGGCGGTCGACGAATAGGCGAAACTCGCCGCGTCGATCTTGTGCAGCCCCTCCTCCAGTTTTCGTTCCATCAGTTCCACGACAATCATCGCGTCATCGACAAGAAGCCCGAGCGCGATGATCAGGGCGCCAAGCGAAATGCGCTGAAGGTCGAGCCCGAACTGGTACATGACGGCAAAAGTGGCCGCCAGCACCAGCGGGATCGCAATGGCGATAACCAGGCCCGAGCGCCAGCCGATCGAGATGAACGACACGACCAGCACGATCAGCAGGGCCTCGCCTAGAGCCTTCATGAATTCGCCGACGGCCTCTTCCACGACTTCCGGCTGGTTGGAGATCTGTGATACCTCGACGCCAAGCGGCAGGCTTGCCTCGAAACGGGACAGTGTCTCTTCGACGGATTTGCCGACATCCGTGACCTTGAAGCCCTTGGTCATCACCACGCCGACCTGGACGGAATCCTGGCCGTTGAAGCGGAACTTGCGCTGATAGGGATCCTCGAGGCCTTCGGTGACTGTGGCAATGTCGCCGAGGCGTGTGATCTGGTCGCCTGCCTTAAGGCGGAGTTCGCGAATGTCTTCGGCGGCGCTGAAACCGCCGTCGACGGCGATGCGCACCGAGCGTTCGCCGGTATCGATCGTGCCAGTGGCGTCAATCGCATTCTGGCCAGCCAGCGCATTCTGCAGATCGGTGAAGGTGAGACCGCGCTCCGCAAGTGCCTTGGAAGACACTTCAATGAAGATCTTCTGCGGCTGATCGCCGAGGATCACCGCCTTTTCCACGCCCGCCGTCGAGAGCAGTACGTCGCGGGCCTGGATCGCGTAGTTCTTCAGTTCCGGATAGCTGTAGCCGTTCCCGGTCAGTGAATAGAGTGTGATATAGGTGTCGCCGAATTCGTCATTGAAATAGGGGCCGAGCAAGCCCTCGGGCAGTTCGTTCTCGATGTCGCTGATCTTCTTGCGCACCTGGTAGAAGGCATCGGCCACGTCGTTTGCGTCCGTATTGCCCTTGACCTGAAGCGTGATGATGGCCGAGCCGGCGCGAGTGTAGGATTTGACCCAGTCGAGATAGGGCGTCTCCTGCAGCTTGCGCTCGATCTTGTTGACCACCTGATCCTGCATATCGGTCAACGACGCGCCGGGCCAGAAGGCCTGCACGACCATGACGCGGAAGGTGAAATCAGGATCTTCCTTCTGGCCCATGCGCATCAGGCCGAAAAGACCTGCGATCAGGATGAGGCCGAACAGAAAGCGTGCCATGCTGGGATGGCCGATCGCCCAACGCGACAAATTGAAGGAGCCGTGGTCGACGGGTGGGGTGTTCATGGCAATGGTCCGCGCGGGAGGAACGGGAAGGGATCGGGATCAGGGCGTTTCGCTGGTGCTGCCGGTGACGGCAGGCTCCGCGGCTTCTGCCGAATGGGACAATACGCCCTCGGGAAGCTTGACCTTCATGTCTTCCGCCATGAATTGCGTGCCTGCTGCAACCACCAGATCGCCGGGGCGGATGCCTTCCGAGACCTTGATCCCGACGTCGGTGAATTCGGCAACCTTGACTGGCCGGGCATGGACCGTGCCGTCGAGCCGTTCGACCGTCCAGACAATCGTCTGCTGGCCCGGGTCGCGTGCCAAAGCAGACAATGGCAGGCTGTAGTGATTGTCGGCGGTCGGGGTTGTCGCTATCACGCCGGCGGTCATGCCGAGCAGTACGCGGGCATCTTCGGGAAGCGAAATGCGAACGGCGAATGTCCTAGAGCTGGCATCGGCGGAGCCGGCGACTTCGCGAACGGTACCCTTGAGCGTGACGCCGGCATTCGACCAAAACGTCACGTCGACGACCTTGCCGGTGGTGAAGGCGAAAATCTCGTTCTCCGGAACGGCGATCAGGACTTCCTTTTCGCCGTCAGCGGCAACCGTCACGACGGGGCTGCCGGCCGAGACTACCTGACCGGCATCCGCGTTGATCGCGGTCACGATGCCGGGCTTGTCTGCCTTGAGTTCACTGTAGCCAACCTGGTTCCGTGCCTGCTCGAGGCTCGAGCGGGCACTGTCACGCGTCGATGTCGCCTGGTTGTAGGAAAGCTGCGCCTGCTCAAGCTGGGCCTTGGTGGTAACCTGCTGCTTGTAGAGCGCTTCAGCGCGCCTCAGGGCAAATTCGGTGGTCTCGACCTGACGCTGGGCCGATGCAAGGCTGGCTTCTGCGCTGCGCACCTGCAGTTCATAATCTGTCGCGTCGATGCGGGCGAGAACGTCGCCGGGATTGACCCTGTCGCCGATATCGACATTTCGCTCGATGATCTTTCCGGCAACACGAAAGCCGGTCGCGGCCTCGCTGCGGGCTTTTACCGCGCCGGAATAGCGCATTTCGCGGGCCGGTGAGGCGGCGTCAACCTCGACGACCTTGACCGGGCGCATTGCCGGTGCCTCGGAAACTTCGGCCTTGTCGTCGGAGCAGGCAGCCAGCGCGATTGTCATCACCAACGGCGCAAGCAGGCGCACAATTCGCCCACGCTTGTTGCGGCCGGGGGTCGATAGTTCGATTGGACGCGGTGTCATAAACATACTCTCCTGAAACACTGGATGCCGGGTCGAGCCTCCGAGGCTCGCTCTCGGGTCAGGCCTTGAGGGCCCGGATCGAAAATTCAGTCAATTGTTCGGCATTGGCGCGATTGCCCTTGCCAATGCACTGGGCCACGAGTTGCGGGTGATGCAGCGCGGATGTGGCAGCGCCAAAACAGCGAGATGCCAGTTCCGGGTCACCCTTCGTAAATTCACCGTTTGCCATGCCGTCAGCGATTATGTCGCGCACGATAGCCTGAAGTTGGTCGATATGCTGGTCCACCACCTGCCAGTCTCGCTCGATGGCGACGATGACCATCTCATGCACCTTTTCGGCATCGAGCATGGTTTCGACTGTATACTGATAGTGGCCCATGGAATAGCGCCGCAGCCGTTCTTCGGCGCTGAGTGGCAGGGCAGCGCATGCGCGCGCCAGCTCAAGGCTCTCGTTCAGCATCCGGGCGCACAGCGCCTGATGGATTTCCACTTTTGACGCGAAGAAACGGTAGATATTGGCCGGCGACATGCCGAGATCCTTGGCAATGTCGGCGACCGTCGTCTTGGCATATCCGTAGTGTCTGAACAGGCGCTCAGCCGCTGCGAGAATACGCACGACATTGTCGTGACGCGTCTGCTCCTGATCAGCTTCAATGACGTGAGGCATCTGCATTCCTGAATGATGACGAATATTGAATTTCGTCAGCAATAAAATGTCAGAAGTTGGTTGTCAATATATCTCATGAAAGAAAACCCTGAAACAAGGCGCGCCAGAGTTGTGGCCTATTGTGATATACGACCGTTAACAAACCATTCGCGGGGCGCGCTTTCGGCGCACGGCAAAGATGACGTATAGAGTTGGTCCAGCGGGTGGGTGTGCTGGCCAAGCCGTCGTTCTTGACGGCTCCTTCATTGCTCGTGTCTTGCGGGGATGGCTGATCGATTGGGAGGGTGTGGGCTTGCTGTAGGTCGATGATGTGAGTTCCAGCTGCGGCCCTGCAGGCACTGCCTCCAAGCTGCCGGGCATGGCGATTGAGAGCGGCAAGCTCTATCAAGTGGGTTGGCAAGAACGACTGTTGACAGCTGTCAACATAAGTGGGTCGCGGTTTATGAGTCGCGCTGTTGGTGCTGCCCCATTGGAGATCTAAGAGGCCAACTGTAGTTCACGGGATGCGGCAAACGATCATCGATCGAGCAGCCGAACTATAATTCTGCGATCGCAAGAACCGCTTGTTGTTGTCGACGCCCAGTTGGCTTGGCGGCAAGCCGCACGGAAAGCGGCGGAAGCGCGGTATAGTTCGCCATCTTATAAATAGGCTTATTCACAAAGCCTGGGCTAGGCGGTCGGCGATGCACACTCTCCCGGTCGGGATGATTGGTGCCCGGTCTCTGCGGGGAAGGGGAGAGGGGGGGAAGGTTCGCGCGTTTCAGGTGATGGTCGTTATGAACTCGTATGCGGTTTTCGAATGCAGCATTTTACTGCTGCATCAGAAGTGCGGTTGAGGCCGTTCGCGCTGGATGGGGCTGTCGTGCCGCATTGGACGTCTACCCGGACGCCCTTGCGATGGTGCTGCGGTAAGGACACTTGTCGTTTGGTAACGTCGCACGACAAGAAGGCCAAACGGTAACGTAGCGCCGGCCGCTTTCTTCAATCATGGAAAGCTACGTCTTCGAGCGCATTTACGTATTTTTTTCGTCAGTGTGCGTTGGGCCCTTGGAAATTCCAGTCATCTGTGGCAATCTAACTGAACTAAGGAAACGGAATCGCTTCATGGGCGCGTAGCCCATCAATTTCCAGCAATCCGGTCAAATTCGGTTAACCATAACCGCATACGCAGTGGCGAAACCAAAGCCCCACTTCAATTTCGTATGGGAAATTGCGCCAAGCAAAATCAATGCGTTGAAACCTGCGAAAATCACCAGTGGCAAGCACGATTGCGACGTGTGACGGCGCGTCGGGCGCCTCCAAGAGAGCCGCCCCCGTCAAGCTTCGATCCGTAGTGCGGATTGTGGTCCCGGCATGCCAAGGAACAGCACAAGATTGAGCGTTCAGCAGAAGCCGTTCAGCTTCAGGATCTTGTGTGCGTCGATCGAAGCGCGAAGCTTGTCTTCCGAATTGCGATCGCCGTGGTTCGCGTCCGGATGATGCATCTTGAGCATCTGCTTGTAGCGGCTTCTGATTTCTTCCGGCGTTGCATCCGGCGACAGGCCGAGGGTATCGAATGCCTTGGCTTCAAGCACCTTGAGCCGGCGCCGCTGGAGTTCAGCTACCGCAGCCTGGCGCTGTTGCGCAGTCTTGCGGGCATTGGTCGCTTTCGCCGAACCCGAGCGCTCCGTGGACGGGAGCGGGGTTTCGGACGGCGGTTTGATGCTGGTCCCTTCGGTCGCGCGGGTGCCGTTTGCCGCTTCCTTCTGGTAGCGCGCAGTCACTGGATCCGACAGGTTCGTCGCGAAGTTGTAACCCTTGTTGTATTCCCTGACATGATCAGGACAGAACCGCAGATAGAGCCCTTCCGCATCCCTCCCGACAGGAGCGCGATGCGTACCAACGGCTTCGCAACCGTCCCATTGGCATGCTGGACCACTTGGTTTGCGATGCGGTGTCGGCTTTTTACGAGTAGGCTTCAGGCCCACGAAGATCTTTGAATCAGACGTCATCGGGCCTTATAGGGCGGACCTGCTCCAAACGGCAAGACCGACGATGCAGCCACGAGCGGCATCACGTTTGCTGTTGCTATGGCCTCGATCCCCATTCCGGTTGGCCAGCCAATTGGTTAGCCGGTGGAATATGCGCAACGCGTATTCTGTGCCTGGCGCATATAGTCGGGCAGGTGTTGCACATAGGCAATATTGCCGGGTGGTCTGCCCGCTTCTTCCGGGAATGTCCGATGATCAGATTGCACGATGCGGTGCTACGGGTTTTGCAGGTAGGCGATCACCGCATCGGAGATCATCTGCTTGTGACGCGCGTAGAGGCCCGGTTCGGAGAGATCCCGATGAAAGATCGTGCCGAATGTGTAGCGGTTGGACACGCGGAAGAAACAGAAGGCGCTGATCAGCATATGCAGGTCGATTGCGTCGGCCTTGCGTGTGAAGGTGGCTTCGCGCAGGCCGCGATCCAGTATTGTCTGGATGGTGCGGATGACGGAGATGTTGAGGTCACCGATCTCGGTTGAACGTTTCATATGCATGGCATGATGAATGTTCTCGATGCTGACCAGGCGAACGAAATCGGGATTGCGTTCGTCGTGGTCAAAGGTCGTTGAGATCAACTGCCGCAGGGCCTGCTCCGCGGGCATGTCGGCTAATTCCAGATCTGCCTCCAGCGAACGGATTTTTCGATAGGCCTTCTCCAGCACGGCCAGATACAGGCCCTCCTTGCTGCCGTAGTAGTAATAAATCATGCGCTTGGAGGTGCGGGTCTTCTCGGCGATCGCATCGACGCGGCCTCCCGACAGGCCAAACTCGGCAAATTCCGCAGTCGCGATGTCCAGGATATTCTCCTTGGTCTTTTCCGGATCGTTCTTGCGTGCATCGCTGGCTGTTCTGGCCATGGTCGTCCCTACTCCCTGTATTCGGTGCGGGCTCAAGCGCGCGCTGCCAAGCGCGCCGTTTGGCTGCTGCCTCTCCGCATTTCTTAGTCATCTTGACGCTTTGATTCAACAGCTGGAGAATTGACACGAACTAGTTCGTACATTATTCGTTGATCTGAGGATGCGTGCTGACTGATGGAGGATCGGGCAGCAGATCGCACTGGCGGCTCAGGCCGTCACAGGGATCACGCATGTGAGCAGGGAGGGCAGGGCCATCATCGTCGAGACAAAGTTTGCGGGCCTTATCGGTTCGGGAATCCAGCGCTCGCTCACGCCTGCCATGCATATGGCGGAGGGGGCAGCACAGGGGCTCGACTATGACTATGTGCTCATCGACCTGGATACACTGGGCCACACACCAGACATGTTGAATGACCTGATCCGCGATGCGGAGAACAAAGGTTTCTGTGGTCTGAACATCACCTATCCCTGCAAGCAGACGGTCATGCCGTTGCTGGACGAATTGTCCGACGATGCCGCAAGGCTAGGTGCGGTCAACACCGTGGTGTTGCGCGACGGCAAACGCTTCGGCCACAATACCGACTGGTGGGGTTTTGCCGAGGGCTTCCGTCGCCAGTTGCCACACGCCGATCTGGCAAGCGTCGTACAGTTGGGTGCCGGCGGTGCCGGTGCCGCAACCGCCTTTGCGATCTTGAAGATGGGTGCGGAACTGCTGACCATCTTCGATGTCGACAGTGATCGTGCCAGCCAATTGGCAGACACGATGGCAGGCCATTTCCCACAGGCAAGCGTTAGAGCCGGCAGTGATCTTGAGCAGGCGATGCGCACGGCGACCGGTCTTGTGCATGCGACGCCCACCGGCATGGACAAACGTCCCGGTCTGCCGCTGCCCGCACGCTACTTGCGGCGCGAAGTCTGGGTATCGGAGGTCGTCTATTTTCCGCTGGAAACCGCCTTGCTGGCCGAAGCCCGCACGCGCGGTTGCCATGTGGCGCATGGCGGCGATATGGCTGTGTTTCAAGCGGTCGGCGCATTCCGGCTTTTTACCGGACGCGAGCCGGATGTTGATCGCATGCTCGCGCATTTTCTGGCGCTGACCAATCCGGATCCGATGCGGGGCGAGCGTCATGGCTGATGTTCGATCCTGCGGGAAAGTCGATCTCGCAAGCTGAATTGAAAGGGCGGCCAGGCGGCCGCTCTGATGAGGAGAAGTCCCGCGACCGTGGAGGCGGATGGGACATTGAGGAGGAAAGACATGACACTCGAACTTTCGCGGCGCCATTTCCTTGGCGCGTCCCTAGCTGCCACGGCCACGGTCATGGCAGGTTCTACAGCCGTCTTCGCTCAGGATGCGGTCACGCTGAAATTCTCGGCGGTATTCTCCGAGCAGGATATTCGAGCAGGCATGGTGAAGATGTTTGCCGAGGAGCTGAAGGACAGCTTCAAGGTCGAGCCCTTCTATGGTGGCACGCTGTTCAAGCAGGGCACGGAACTGGTAGCACTCCAGCGCGGCAACCTGCAGATGGGTAATATCGCGCCGCAGGATATTTCCAAGCAGGTGCCGGAATGGTCCGTGCTGACGTCGGCCTATCTGTTTCGCGATGCAGCCCATGTCCGGGCCTTCTTCGCCAGCGATGTCGGCGCGGAATTCAAGCAGATGGCAGAGGATAAGGCCGGCGTTCATATTCTCGGACCGACCTATTTCGGCGCGCGCCAGGTTGGCCTCAAGCCTGAAAAGAAGATCACCGGTCCCGCCGATCTCGCAGGCGTCAAGCTGCGCATGCCGGGCGGCGATGCCTGGCAGTTCCTCGGTGAATCGCTCGGCGCAAACCCGATCCCGATGGCCTATGCCGAGGTCTATACCGGTCTTCAGACCGGCGCGATCGACGGTCAGGACAATCCGCTGCCCAACGTCAAGAACATGAAGTTCTATGAAGTCATGTCGCAGATCGTCATGACCTCGCATCTGATCGGCTATGATCTTTTGACGGTGTCCGCCGACGTCTGGAAGGGCCTCACGCCCGACCAGCAGGCAAAGATCCAGGCCGCTGCCGACAAGGCGATGATGTGGAGCGAAGAGCAGCACCTTGCCCAGGAAGCGACCCTGGTCGAGGAGTTCAAGGCCGCCGGCCTTCAGGTCTATGAGCCGGATCTCGATGCCTTCCGCAAGTTCGCGCAGGAAAAGTATCTTGCTTCTGATCTCGCCAAGAGCTGGCCGGCCGGTATTCTGGAAAAGGTCGCGGCTCTCTGATCGTTCGTCACCCATTGATGCGGGCCGGTTTTCCGGCTCGCATCAACCAACAGGAAAGTGACGCTGGATGACCCACAAAATCCCCCTGATTGCCGAATGGTTGAGACGTCGGGCCGAAGACGTGCTTGCCTACATGCTGCTCAGCATGTTCGTGATCTTTCTGCTGCAGATTGCCTTCCGCTACCTGCTGAACCTGTCCATTGGCTGGACCCATGAGGCGAGCGTGGCCCTGTGGATCTGGATCGTGCTTTTCGGTTCCGCTCTCGTCATCCGCGAAGTTGAGGAAATCCGCTTCGATTTCTTCTGGGCCAGTGCAAGCGCTGGTGCGCGCCGCGTCATGCAGATCATCTGCGCGGTCGCACTGGTCGCAGCTTTCGGCATCTCTCTGCCGGCGGTGATCGACTACATCGCCTTCATGAAGGTCGAAAGCACGGCTTATCTCAAGATCCGCTTCGACTATCTCTATTCGATCTACATCGTCTTCGCGGTCGCCATGATCGTCCGCTACATCTGGCTCGGTGTCGCCGCCATCCGCGGCAAGGCACCTGAAGCCTTCGATCCCACCAAAGCGGGCTCCGGCGTATGAACCTTACCAGTCCTTTTTCGATATCCATCTTCGTCATCACCGGCCTGGCCTTTCTCGGCCTGCCGATTGGTCTGTCCATGATGACGGGATCGGTTCTCTATCTCTTTCTTGTCGGCGCTGACATGGGCACCGTCGCCGAGCAGTTCCTGAACGGCATGTATTCCAACTATGTCATCCTCTCGGTGCCATTGTTCATCCTCGCGGCCGAATTCATGAATATCGGCTCGATGACGGAGCGGCTGCTGGCATTCTGCAATGTGCTGGTCGGCCGTTTTCGTGGCGGCCTGGCACAGGTCAATGTCGTCCAGAGCATCATCTTTGCCGGCATGTCGGGTTCGGCCGTTGCCGATGCGGCAGGCAGCGGTCGCATGATGCAGAACATGATGACGCGCGACGACCGCTATCCGGCGAGCTATGCGGCGGCTCTTACCGCCGTTACCTCGGTGATCGGCCCGATCATTCCGCCGTCAATTCCAATGATCGTCTACGCCTTGGTGTCGGATGCGTCGATCGGCTATCTGTTTCTCGCCGGCATGGTGCCGGGCCTGCTGATGGCCGGACTGCAGATGGTACAGGTCGCCTATGACGCCCGCCGACGCAATTTTCCGGTCGAGGCGCCGGTTCCGCTCAAGGAAATTCCGCGCATTACCTGGCGCGCCTTTCCGGCATTGATGATGCCGGTCCTGTTGCTCGGCTGCATCTATTCCGGTGTGACGACACCGACCGAAGCCGCAGCACTTGCTGCCGCCTATGCGCTGCTCGTGTCCGTGGTGATCTATCGCAGCATTAGCTGGGGCGCATTTTACGATTCGCTCTTGCTCAGCGCCAAGTCGTCCACGTCGATCGGCATGCTGATCGCGGGTGCGCTCGTGTTCAACTACGTCGTCACGATCGAAAACATTCCCGATGGCCTGCGCGTGCTGTTGACGGGCTGGGAGCTCACGCCGACGACCTTCCTCATCCTCGTCAACATCGTGCTGCTTCTGCTCGGATGTGTGCTGGAAGGGACGGCGATCCTGTTGATCATCGTGCCGGTCTTCATTCCGACGGCCCAGGCTCTGGGCATCGACATGGTGCATTTCGGTGTCGTGGTCGTCATCAACATCATGCTCGGACTGGTCACCCCACCCTACGGCCTGCTGCTGTTCATCATGACGAACATCTCCGGCGTTCCGGTGCGCCACATCATCCGGGATGCTCTGCCCTTTATCGGCGGCATGTTTTTGTGCCTGATCCTGATCACCTTCATTCCGGATCTGGTTCTGTGGCTGCCGCGGCTGATGGGGTATCAGGGATGACGTCGATGAGCGAGATGAAGCCGATCTACGTCCTCAATGGACCCAATCTGAACCGGCTCGGAAAACGCGAGCCGGAGATTTACGGGCACGACACGCTTGCGGACGTCGAGGCCTGGTGCCGGGAGGCGGCAGGCCTGAGGCCGGTGGTGTTCATGCAGACGAACAGCGAGGAAAAGCTGATCGACCTTGTGCATGAGGCAATCGATGAAGGTGTCGGCATCATCATCAATCCGGCCGCATTCACCTTCACCTCGCTGGCACTGCTTGATGCGCTGAAGATGTTCAAGGGGCCGATCATCGAGTTCCACATCAGCAATGTGCATAGACGCGAGGCGATCTATCATCGCTCTTACGTTTCCATGACGGCAACCACCGTCATGGCAGGGCTTGGCGCCAAAGGTTATCCGATCGCCGTGAAAGCGCTCGAATTATTGATTTCCGAAGGCAAGCGCTAGCCGCCGTCCCCAGGCATGACGTCAGGATGTCTCGATACGCCAGGAGCTGCAGATGAAAACATCGATCGCAACCGTATCGATCAGCGGGAATTTTGAAGAAAAGCTGGCGGCCATTGCGCGCGCGGGCTTTGATGGCATCGAAATTTTCGAGAACGATTTCCTCGCCTATGACCGGTCTCCCGCAGATGTCGGGCGCATGGTTCGCGATCACGGTCTCGAGGTCACCTTGTTCCAGCCCTTCCGTGATTTCGAAGGCATGCCCGAACCATTCAGAAGCCGCAATTTCGACCGGGCCGAGCGAAAGTTCGACCTGATGACCGAACTCGGCACGGACCTCATGCTGATCTGCTCGAATACTTCGGCGGTCTCGCTGGGGGGGATTGACAGAGCCGCCGACGATTTCCGGGAATTGGGTGAAAGGGCGGCCCGACGCGGTTTGCGCGTCGGTTACGAGGCGCTGGCCTGGGGGCGGCACATTCATGATCACCGGGACGCCTGGGAAATCGTCCGCCGGGCCGATCACCCGAGCATCGGTCTGATCCTCGACAGCTTCCACACGTTGGCGCGCAAGATTGACGTCAATTCCATTCGTTCCATCCCCGGCGACCGTATTTTCATCGTGCAGCTGGCCGATGCGCCGCAGATCGATATGGACCTGCTCTACTGGTCGCGCCACTTCCGCAACATGCCGGGTGAGGGCGACCTGCCGGTGACCGACTTCATGCGCGCAGTGGCCGCGACCGGCTATCGTGGCTATCTGTCGCTCGAAATCTTCAACGACCAGTTCCGTGGCGGCTCTCCCACGGCGATTTCGGCCGACGGTCATCGTTCGCTGGTCTATCTGATGGACCAGGTGAAGCGGGCAGAGCCGGCCGTTGCGATCAATGTGCCGGTCATGCCGGATCGTGCAGAGGTCGAAGAGATCGCTTTTGTCGAATTCGCCGTGAGTGACGACGATGCACGCCAGTTGGAGGCGCTTCTGGAAGTCCTGGGTTTCCAGGCGGTCGCCAGGCACAAGTCCAAGGCCGTGACCCGGTTTAGCCAAGGCGGCGTCAACCTGATCCTCAATCGGGATGAAACCGGCTTTGCCAGCGCTTCCTATCTGGTGCATGGGGCAAATGCCTATGCGATTGCATTGATGGTCGACGATGCCAATGCCGCGATGGAACGCGCCATCGCACTCGGCGCGGAGGCGTTCCAGCAACCGGTGGTGCCAGGAGAACTGGCTGTGCCTGCGATCCGCGGTGTCGGCGGTGGCCTGCTATACTTCCTCGATCGCAAGAGCGATCTCGGCCGCCTATGGGATGTGGATTTTGAGCCTCTGCCAGGGATCGATGAAAACCCGAAGAATGTCGGGCTGACGGGTTTCGATCACGTCGCGCAGACGGTCAAGTATGACGAGATGCTAACCTGGCTGCTGTTCTACACATCGCAACTGAAAACCCGAAAGACACCGATGGTCGATATCATCGATCCGGCCGGCGTGGTCCGCAGCCAGGTCGTGGAGAACGCGTCCGGAAGCCTGCGGATCACGCTGAACGGTGCGGAAAACCGCAATACGCTGGCTGGACATTTCATCGCGGAAACATTTGGATCGGGCATCCAGCACCTTGCCTTCCGGACCGACGACATCTTCGCCACGGCAGAGGCCCTCAGGCGAAACGGATTTGTCCCGCTGACCATCTCGCCGAACTATTATGACGATGTCGAAGTGCGCTTCGGACTGGACCCGGCGCTGGTCGACGACCTGAAACGCAGCAATATCCTCTATGACCGCGACGAGCATGGCGAATATTTCCAGCTCTATTCACCCACCTATGGCGAAGGCTTCTTCTTCGAGATCGTCGAGCGCCGCGGTTACCAGGGTTATGGTGCAGCCAATGCCATCTTCCGCATCGCGGCACTCAGACGGTATCTTCGGCCGGATGGAATGCCGTCGACGTAAACGACGCGCGGCAGCCTGCCGATAAAGTCCTGTTATCTTCTGGCTGTGGCGTCACATCCGGCTGGGCGCGGTCGCGTAGACTCGACCGTCCTGTCGTGGTGACGCAGGCTTTGGGCCGGACCCAAGGATCGGCGGGTCGCATTTCGAACCCATTGTCAATTCATGAGGAAACAAAGACGGACGGGAATGCGTTGTCGACCCTCGCAAGGGACGCGCGCTGGTTCCTTTGGTCTGCCCGCAGGCATGCGTTGAAGAACGGAGTTTCGTCCTTTTGGAGGAATTGAATGCTGGACCCCGAGATGGCAACAATGACAGCCCGTGTGCCGTCAGATGCCGGCGCCCTTGCGATGTTCGGACACACGGGCATCGCTGTTGGCGGCCGGAACGAACGCTCACCGCGACTGCAGACCGACCATGGGTCAGTCGGGCGAAACAAGCTGTGGCAATTGCTCAAATATTAGGATTGTCGGTGGCGCTGGCTGTTCGCCATTGATATCAACCGCCTCCATTTTGATACAAGGACGACTGTCGCTCATGGACTCGCGCCGGGAAATAGCGGAACGCATCATCGCCCGATGCAGGGATCGTGGCAGGCCGATCGACACGCATCCGCAGTTTCGCGATCTGCTCGAACTGTGGATTGCCGGTTCGATCACGATGCCCGAGATGCGCTGGAGACTTCTCGATCTCCTGCGTCGGGATACGGCAGAGCGGCGAGCGGCCCAGCTCGACGATGGCAAGAGCCGGGATGCCGAGATGCAAGATGCCGAAATCGGGGATGCCGAGGTTCGGGCTTCAGGACCAGACGACGAGACCATCGACTGACTATCGCCACGCTGCGGCAATCTCGGGCCTCTCCACCAAACCCGTGGCTGGATTTACGGCCTTTGCGCACCCGTCGCCGTGACATAGATCGAATACAGTGATTTCGTCGCGGTGATGAACAGCCGGTTGCGACGTGGGCCACCGAAGGTGAGATTGGCAACGGTCTGCGGCACCAGTATTTTGCCAAGCAGGGTGCCATCGGGCGCAAAGCAGTGGACTCCGTCTGCGGCGCTGGACCAGAGATTGCCGGACATATCGAGGCGGATGCCATCGGGTATGCCATTGTCGATCTCGGCGAAGACGCGGCCATTGGCGAGCTTGCGACCATCGACAACATCGAAGACGCGGATATGGCGTGGCGCGCCCTCTACATGGCTCGCGCCGGAATCGGCGACATAGAGCAGGCTTTCATCGGGTGAAAAGGCGAGCCCGTTCGGCTGTAGGAAATCGTCCACCATGACTTCGATCACGCCGGTATCCGGCTCCAGCCGGTAGACATTGCGTGTCTTCTGTTCGGGGTCTGCCTTGTATCCCTCGTAGTCGGACAGGATGCCGTAAGTCGGATCGGTGAACCAGACTGAACCGTCAGAGTGCACCACCACATCGTTCGGCGAGTTCAAACGCCGGCCATTAAAGCTGTCTGCCAGCACCGTGATCGTGCCGTCGACCTCAGTGCGGGTGACCCGGCGAAGGCCATGTTCGCAGGAGACAAGCCGGCCCTGCCGGTCGCGGGTATTGCCGTTGGTGAAATTTGACGGTGTGCGAAACACCGAGATCCCGCCACCCTCGACATAACGCAGCATCCGCTGGTTTGGGATATCGCTGAACAGCAGATATCCGCCATCGTCAAACCAGACAGGACCTTCGGCCCAACGGCAGTCGGAATGGAGTTCCTCCAGATCGGCGCTGCTGATGACCAGCGAGCGGAAGCGCGGGTCGAAAATCTCATAGTTGGGGTTCTGCGACATGATACTGTCCTGCCTAGCGTTTTCCGACCGTTCGCCCGCCGGCGAGCATGATGACGGCGATGATGATGAGACCTGTGAGAATGAGGCGGACACCGGCGCCAAACCCATAGGTATTGAGCATGGAGACCACCAGGAACATGAAGAGCGAGGCGCCCCAGATGCCTGGTACGTTGGAATCGCCGCCGGCAACCGCCGTGCCGCCGATAACCACGACAGCGATCGACATCAGCAGATATTCCGATCCCATGTTGAGTGCCGCGCCGCCTGAGAAGCTCGCCAGCAGATAGCCGCAGATGGAGGCAAGCACCGCGCAAAGCACATAGGTGATGAAGCGGATGCCGTCGATGGGGATGCCGGCCATGCGGGCAGCGCGAATGCTCTGGCCGATGGCGGCGATCCAGCGTCCATAGACGGTCTTTTGCAGGAGCACCCAGACAATGGCCGAGAGGATGAGCGCGATGATCGCGACATTGGGGATGCCGGCCGTGGTCGAAGTGGTGAAATCCGCCAGCACCGGCGGCGGCTTGATGCGCAGGCCGCGATTGGTCCAGATGGCGGTAGACTGCACCACGAAGCTCATCGACAAGGTCGCGATGATCGGCGGAATGCGCAGCAGCTTGATCAGGGCGTAATTGCCTGTTCCAATCAAGACACCGATGCCGATGGCGACAAGCAGGCCCGGCACGACCATGCCGTCTTCGACACCCATCAGCTTGAGCGCCACCGTGCCGGCCAGCGTCATGGTGGCAGGCACTGAAAGATCGATATTGCCCGGGCCAAGCGTGATCACCAGCATCTGGCCGATGCCGACGATGACCGAGAAGGCGGCAAATGTCAGCGTCGCCTGGGCAAGGCCCGCCATGCTTGCTCCGCCGGTGACGAGGATGGTCGTCAGGAACACCAGGGCCGTGGCAATGAAGGACCAGATCCAGGGCTTGCGCATCAGGGCGGTCATCGGCGCGTCCTCCTTGCTTCAAAGCGATTGAGCAGCAGCCTCAGCGCCAGCACGATGATCAGGATCGCGCCTTGTGCGCCAATCTGCCAGTCCGGCGAAATCCGGAGAAAGGAGAGGAACGAGCCGGCCAGCGTCAGCGTCAGCGCGCCGATAACCGCGCCGATCGGCGACACCCGGCCGCCGACGAATTCGCCGCCGCCAAGGATGACGCCGGCGATCGACAGCAACGTGTAGCGCAGGGCGATATTGGCATCGGCCGCGGTGGTCAGTCCGACCAGCGCAATGCCGGCCAGGATCGCGAAAAAGGCGGCCAGCGCATAGACAGCAGCCCGCGCCCGGATGATCGACCAGCCGGCGCGCTCGACGGAGCGGGCATTGCCGCCGACACCGCGCAGCACCACGCCGAATGACGAGCGCATGATCAGCAGATGCGAAAACACCGCGATCAGGATGCTGGCAACGATCGCCATCGGCATGATCGGAGGCTTGGACGTCATGATGGCGCGTATCCATTCGGGCGCCTGACCGCCCGGTGCCGGCAGGATCAGCACCGCAAGCCCACCCCAGACAAAGCTCATGCCGAGCGTGACGACGATCGAGGGCAGGTCGCGCAGATGGATCAGCACGCCGATGACGGCGTAGGTGGCGATGGCCGCGAGCAGGATGACGATGCCGAGAAGCGGAGAGGCCTGCAGGAAGGTGGCGGTGACACAGGCGACGAAGCTGACAAAGGTGCCCATGGAGAGATCGAGATCGTTGACCGTCATGATCAGCATCTGGGCGATGGTGGCCAGCGCAATCGGCACCGCGAGATTGAAGAGCAGGTTAAGGCCCGTATAGCTCATGGCGCGCGGCTGAAGATAGAACACTGCGATCAGCAGCACCGTCAGCGACAGCGCCGGAACGATGAGCCGGATCGTATCGGGGGAGAAGAATTTTTTCACGCTGCGACCTCGGTGAAGGAGGCGGCCAGGATATTTTCCTCCGTCACCGCCTTGCCCTTGAGCTCGGCGACAATCGCGCCATTGTTGAACACATAGACCCGGTCGCAAAGGCAGACCTCGTCCATTTCGGTCGAGTACCAGATGAAGGTACGCCCCTGATCGGCTTCGGTCCTGAGAATGCCGTAGACCTCCTGCTTGGTGCCGATGTCGACGCCGCGCATGGGATCGTCCATCAGGACAACCGGCGCACGGCTTGCCAGGGCACGGGCAAACAGCACCTTCTGCTGGTTGCCGCCGGAAAGCGACAGGATGTTATTGTCCATGTCTGGTGTGCGGATCTCTATCTTCTCCCGCCATGACCGGCCGAGCGCCTGTTCGCGGGCCTCATCGAGCAGGCCACGGTGCGAAAGGTCGGGCAGCAACGCGACGCTCATGTTCTTCAGGATACTCCACAGCGGAAAGGTGCCGTTGACCGCGCGGTCGCCGGCAACAAACATTGCGGCCGGATCACGCCTGCCGAACCAGTCACCGCTTAAGGACAGGTAGAGCTTGACCAGCATGTCGGTTTGGCCGTGGCCGCTGAGGCCGGCGAAACCGACGATCTCGCCCGGAAAGGCCTCAAAGGCCAGCCCGCGTCCGCGCACGGGTGCTGCGGCTAGGGCAGGCGGGCCAGTTCTCTTGTCCGCAACGACCCGCGCCGCGCGGTGTTCCTTGACCACACTGCCCATCGCCTCGATCAGGCTGTGTTCGGAAAAGCCGGATGCGGCGCGCTCGGTCACGACCCGGCCGTCCTTCATCACGATGATGCGGTCGGCGATGCCGAGGATTTCGGAAAGGATATGGGAAATGAAGATGACGGAGCCGCCGGCCGCGACGAAGCGGTGGACATAGGCAAGCAGTTGACCAGCCAGTCGCGAGTCCAGCGATGACGTTGGCTCGTCGAGAATGACCAGCCGCACCGGATGACCGATCTCGCAAAAAGTGATAGCGATTTCCACCATCTGGCGTTCGGCGATCGACAGATTGCCGACATTCTCGCCGCTGTCGATGCCGTGGCCGGGGAAGATCTCGTCCAGCTTGCGGCCAATGATATCGGCGCCACGCCGGCGCCAGCCCCAGCCGGAAAGCGGCTTGTGCATGACCCGGGTATTTTCCACCACGGTGAGGTTGGGGCAGAGCGAAAGCTCCTGGAACACGCACCGTATGCCGCTGTGCCGCGCTGCGCCGATGCCAAGCGTCGGATCGTCACCATAGACGACGCTGCCCTGATGCGGCGTAAGCCCGCCATTGATGACATTGACGATCGTCGATTTGCCCGCGCCATTGTGGCCGACAAGTCCCACACATTCACCGGAGCGAATGGCAAGCGTGACGCCGTCCAGCGCCTTGACCGCGCCGAAAACCACCTTGGCGTCGGAGACGCTGACGACCGTTTGCGTCGAACCGGCCTGTGTCATGTATCTTGATCCCATTGAAAATGACGCTGCAGGCTTGCCTGGCCAAAATGCAGGTCGATATGACCGCCTGCCCCGCCCGGCGCATCGCCGGACGGAACAGGGAGGGGTTCTTCAGGGGGCTTACTTCGCGCCCTCGATCACCTTCTGGGCATCTTCCAATGCGTATTCGACATTGGCGACGCCGCCGGCCTGGGTATTGGCCAGATTGGCTTCGAGATTGTCCTGGTCGATGCGCAGGAACGGCACGACGAGGTCTTTCTTGACCTCCTTGCCATCCAGGATCTGCTGGGCGACCCAGAAGGCGAGCGTCGAGACGCCCGGTGCGATGGAGACCGACATGGTCTCGTAGCCATTGGCGTCCTTCTGTTCCTTCCACCACTTCAATTCGTCTTCGCGATTGCCCATGACGATGATCGGCATCTTGCGATTGGCAGCGGCGATGGCCTGGGCCGCACCGTAGCCGTCCCCGCCCTGGGTGACCACGCCGACGATGTCCGGCAGGCTTGGCAGGATGCCGGCGACGGCCTTCTGCGCCACGTCCTGCGCCCAGTCGCCGTGAACCGAACCGGCGATCTTGAACTGCGGGAACTGCTTCACGCCTTCGTGGATGCCGGCCGAAATCTCGTCGTCGACAAAGACACCGGCGAGGCCGCGGATCTCGAGCAGGTTGCCGCCGTCCGGCAGCTTGCCAGACAGATATTCAACCTGGCTGCGACCCATTTCCTTGAAGTCGACGGCGATGCGCCAGGCGCAAGGCTCCGTGACGATGCCGTCGAAAGAGACGACGGTGATGCCCGCATCGCAGGCTTCCTTGATGGCGCCGTTCAGCGCTGTCGGCGAAGCCGCGTTGACGACGATGGCGTCATAGCCCTGCAGGATCATGTTCTGGATCTGCGCGGCCTGCTCGGTCGCCTGGTTTTCTGCCGTGGTGAAGGCATCGGCGGCGGCCACCTTACCGTCCTTGACGGCAGCGCCCGTCACTTTTTCCCAGCTCGTCAGCATGGCCTGTCGCCAGGAGTTGCCGGCATAGTTGTTGGACAGCGCGATCTTCTTGCCCGAGGTATCCGCCTGCGCGGCCATGGGCATCATGGCAAGGCAAAGTGCAGCCGTTGCCAGAAGTATTCTGGATTTCTTCATGGTCTCTCTCCCTCTTGTCCGACCTTCAGGCGGCCGGTTTCCTCATTTCAAGCCGCCCGCAGTCTGGCGGACGAAACTGAACTCCCTCGCCGAGCACCTCCTCTCGACGCCAGTGAGGATGGTATAGAATGCAGAGCTTGTATAGGTTTGCCGCTGCAGTGTGATTGCGGGAAATACGCAAGAAGATGCGGGATCCTGCAAGACGCGGCCAGCACGGCTTCTATCTTATGGAATGTGAGGACGGCGCCTGTCGGGAGCAGGCTGTCGTGGAGGAGAGGAACGGCATGTTGAAGATAGCGCCCTCGGCGCTGCTCGATCATTACCTGGGCATCTCGCGCCTGTTGGCCGGGCAGCTGGATTTCCGCTCGGCCATCAAGGCTGTCGGCGCGGAGGTATCACATATCATTCCCCACGACCATCTCGATGTCTGCATCACTATGGTCAACGGCAAGTATCACACCGCCTATGAAACGGGCCTCGACACCGCCTGGGGCGAGCATGCGCCAGCGCCGATCTGCAACAGTCCGATCCGGTCGCTGCTGTGGGGCGAGGTCGACCAGATGATCACGCCGGATGCCCGGGTGGACCACCGGTTTCATTTCGAAGATGCCTTCACCCGGCCGATTTTCGAGCACAATCTCAGAAGCCGCATCCACGTGCCGTTGAAGGTCGAGGGCGAGGTCATTGGCGCCCTGTCCTGTTCGTCCCACCAGGTTGCGTTCTATTCCGCCGAGGACGTGGCCAATGCATGCTCCGTCGCCGACCTGCTGTCGCCCTATTTCTTCGCCCTTCGCGCGGCCGATCAGGCCAAGCAGTCGGCCATCGTCGAGGCGGAAGCCCGCGCCCGGGAAGAAGGCTTGCGGCTGGGTGCGCTGAACCTGACCGAGGCCCTTGAAAGGGAGCGCCAGCGTATCGGCATGGACCTGCACGACCAGACGCTCGCTGATCTGACGCGACTTTCGCGCCGCCTCGACCGGTTGATCAACGAAGAGGAGATCCCGGGCGACGCGCTGGAGCCGCTCGCCCGCAGCCTGCAGCACTGCATGCAGGATCTGCGCGAGATCATCGAGGAAGCGAAGCCATCCGTGCTGCAGCTCTTTGGTTTTGCCCAGGCGGTGGAAAACCATCTCGACCGGTCGCTGCGCGATACCGGCGGCGAGACGCGCTGGGAACTGGTGGACGAGACCGACGGGCTGATCGACACGCTCGACAAGACACTTCGCATCGCCCTCTTTCGGATCACCCAGGAGGCGATCAACAATGCCGCGCGTCACGCGCAGGCGGGCCATATTTTGGTGCGGTTGCGCAGCCAGGCCCTGGGTGTCGTGATCGAAGTCTCTGACGATGGCCGCGGCATGACCCGGCCGCAGCGCCGCAGCGGCGGCGGCATCGACAACATGATGACGCGGGCCCGGCTGATATCCGCCAAATTCACCTTGGGTCCCTGCCGGGAAGGCAAGGGCACGGTCGTGCGCGTGCAATTGCCGGTCGGCCCGGCAAAACCGAAAATCGCTGGAGATGTCCAATGAAAGTGCTGATCGTCGAGGATGATCCGCTGCACCGGTCCTACCTGCATGAGGCGGTCTGCGCCGCCCTGCCGGAATGCGACACTGTGATCGAGGCTGACAACGGTACTGCCGGCGAGAAGCTCGCCCGCGACAACAAGTCCGCCCATGTGGTGATGGATCTGCAGATGCAGGCCCGCAACGGGATCGAAGCGGCGCGCACCATCTGGAAAGAGCGGCCCGATACCCGGATCCTGTTCTGGTCCAACTATTCGGACGAGGCCTATGTGCGGGGGGTCTCGCGTATCGTGCCGGATGGAGCGGCCTATGGCTATGTGCTGAAATCGGCATCCGACGAACGGTTGAGGCTGGCGCTGCGGAGCATTTTCGTCGAAGCGCAATGTGTTATCGACCGCGAGGTGCGGGGCATGCAGCAGAAGAGCCTTGGCCAGGTGAACGGTTTCAGCGACACGGAATACGAGATCCTGGTCGATATCGCGCTGGGGCTGACCGACCGGGCGATTGCAAGGCGGCGCAGCCTGTCCCTGCGTAGCGTGCAGAACCGGCTGCAGCATCTGTACGAGAAGCTGGATGTCTACCAGATGGCGGCCGACGACCATGACGACAGCCGGTTCAATCTGCGCGCCCGCGCCGTGACCGTTGCTCTTTTGCGCAAACTTTTGAACTATTCGTCGCTGGAGCGGGCGGAAGCGGAGCTCGCAGACTGGTTGAAGGCGGACTGAGGGCAGGGGCTGGCGAGCCTTCCTCGCAAGGGAAAAGCGACCCGAACGCGGACCGATGTCGTGCCGCAATCAAGAAAATTTTGCCCTTTGGCGCATGAAGCTTGTCAAATTGACGCGGAATCTGGATTTTGGCGCAGTAGCGCGTTCAGGCGCATTGTGAATTAATGCGATTTCTTCGTCTTAAATCAACGCATTTACCATCCCGGAAGCCCAAGTTGCCCCCGCTCGTTGTGGCCAAGGTCTACATCGTGCTAATCAAAAACACAGATGGCCAAGGGCCGCCTTTAAATTCTCCCCATTCCCAGCATGCTAGGACCTGATTTTGACCACCGCAACCGACAAGATTGATACGATGCCGATCACGATGACCCCCGTGCAGATACGCGGCCTGAAGCTCGCCCTCGAAGGCGATCTCTATCCTCAGGAAGGCAACAAGTGGACGCATTTGAATGCCACGATCACCTATGCCAAAACAGATCGTTTCAAGGAGCGAGCCCGCAAGATCCGGTTTGCCACCACGACAACTGTGGTTCAGTTGCGGGATTTCGGTCTCCTGAGTGAGGTCGGTGCGGATGAAGGTGAAGGCCAGTTGAGGCAGGAAATTACCATGGCCGGCAAGATCTGGCTGCTGAAGAACAAATGACCTGACTTTGCCCAAACATGGGCTGCTTGACACAGCAGCCTGTGCAACTGCGCCGAAATTCGACCCCTTCTGTTTCAAAGGCGTGGCTTGCTCAACGGCTTGAAACGGAAACGGAAGGGTTGCTGCATGAGCCGACTGCATCCGCGCTTTTTTCATATTGCAACGTCATCCCTCCGGAATGTGCAATGAGGGGCAGGCTCCAGGCCTTTGCAGTATCCTGTCTCAACATACCATTTTGTCAGCGCGCGCCTTTGCGAAGCCCCGAGCCCAAGCCCTCTGCGTCGCAACAGACGGTTTGTTGCGCGCAGACGCGGCTGTCTTTCGAGGGGGAAGATCAGCGCTTCACGGGCATTGCAACGGCACGGCACCGACGGCCGTAAGGTTGAGGCAAGGAGATCACTTATAAATAACCCCTCATAATTGAGGAAATATAAGTGAATTGGCATCCGATTGAAGCGCTTGAGCCCGGGCGATTGGCGGTTTTGTTCTTTCTCGACGAGGCAGCGCCTCGCTGCGTCGGCTATGTCGAGCGTGACGGCCTGTGCGGATGGCCGGCCAATGTCAGTGGCCGCAGGCCACATGGTTGGCTTGATCTCTCGGCCATGTTCGAAGGAATGACCGAAGCGGCCATACGCGTGCTGCCATCGGCGTGAGTGCAACCGGCTGTCAGTGTCGCTGACAAGCGATCAGATGCTGAAGATGTAATCGGCAATGAGCTTCAACGACAGCAGAAGCAGGGTTATCTCGACAATTCGGAAAAACAGCTTTTCGGGGAGGATCTGTGTCAGTCTCTTTCCGACAACTGTGCCGATGATCGCTGCGGGCAACAACCAAAGAACCAGAGTGCTGTCAAAATTGGAAAACTGCTGCAGTTCCCAATAGGGGATGACTTTGGCGGCGTTGATGATGGCAAACAGAATCGTCGAGGTGCCGGCGAATTTCATCTTTTCGAGACGCTGCGGCAGGACATACATCTGATAGGGCGGGCCGCCCGAATGGGAAACGAAACTGGTCAGCCCGGTCAGTGTGCCCCAGAAAATGCCCGCTGGAACATTCGCCTCTTTCGCCACCGTCCTGTAGCGCGCGCCGAACCAGGCATTGAGGCAGAACATGACGCCGACAAGTCCGACGATCATGCCGATGAACATGCTCGACAGATAGGCGCTGAACGTCCAGCCGATCACCACGCCCAGCAGGGATGCCGGCACCAGTATGGCAAGGTTTCTCCCGGAATAGCTGCGGCGGTAGAGATAGAGCCCGACCATGTCGCTCGCGATATAGATCGGCAGCAGCAGTGCAGCCGCCGTTACCGGCGATATGACAAGCGCAAGCAGCGGAACGGCGAGGGTCCCGACAGAAGGCAGGCCACCCTTGGAAAGACCGACAAAAAATGCGCATACGAGAGCAATTGCGAGGATCAGCGAGGTATGTTCGATCATGCAGCCTGCCCAGGTCAATGCGCGTCAATTAACGATATTGTCGGTGTGCCTGCAGCCACCGGCACATTGCATGCCTAGGCTCGGCGGCACAAATGCAGGTCTAAGCATTCCGACAGTGCGGTTCTCGTCGAAATTGCACGCGAAGTAAATCGCCGCTGACATCCAACGCGGTGCTTCCCGGTCCTTTTCATGCCCGCACGGCGCTAGCAGAAGGCTGAGGCTTTACCCTATAGTGAACAGATTCTGTTCCGGGTTGCTTCATGCCATTTCGCTTCGTTCATACAGCAGACATCCATCTTGACTCACCGCTGCGCTCGTTGGCGCTGCGCAACAGCGAGTTGGCGGAACTCATCGGGGGTTCGACACGCCAGGCACTGGTTGCCATTGTCGATCTCTGCCTTGAAGAACAGGTCGATGCCCTGGTGATTGCCGGTGATCTCTACGATGGCGATCAGACCTCGATGAAGACCGCGCGGTTTCTAGCCAGCCAGTTGCAGCGCCTGCACGAGGCAGGCATCGCCGTCTATGTCATCCGCGGCAACCACGACGCCTTGTCCAGAATTACGCAGGAACTGGTGCTGCCGCCGAGCGTCAAGATCTTTGGCGCGCGCGCCGAGGTGGTCGAGTCCGCCGGCAAGGGCCTTTCGGTTGCAATGCACGGGATGAGTTTTTCAAAGCCCCAGGCGCCGGACGGGCTTTTGCCCCGCTATAAGTCGCCCGTGCCGGACGCGGTGAATATCGGTATCATGCATACCAGTCTTGCCGGTGCACCGGGACACGATGTCTATGCACCCTGCAACGTCGCCGATCTGCATGCCGCCGGCTTCGACTACTGGGCGCTTGGCCATATCCATCAACGCACCCATCATCAGGGTGCGCGCACGGTCATCATGCCGGGCATGCCGCAGGGCCGCGATATCAATGAAGCGGGCGCGAAAACCGTATCGCTTGTCACCATCGCCGACGATCGTTCGATTGCCGTCGAGGAGCGCCTGACCAGCGTTGCGCAGTTCGAGCGGGTCAGTGTTCACCTCGGCGGTGTCGTCGAATGGCGCGACGCGGCGGCGGCAATCGAAGCGGCGCTGCTTGCACAGCGCGAGCGCACCGCTTCACCGCACCTGGTTGCGCGATTGCGGCTGACGGGGGAGACGGCGCTCGCCTGGAAGATCCGCCGCGATATCGACCTGATGCAGGCGGAAGCCGAACAGCGCAGCGAGCGGATCGGCAATACCTGGATCGAAAAGTTGGAAGTGGAGGTGCAGCCGCCGGCCGCAACACGCGGCACAACCGCCGACCCGGTCAGCGAACTCAGGCAGTTGATGCGCGACGATATCCTCGGTCGCTCCGATTTTCGCGACGAGATCAGCGACATGGTCCGCGATCTTCTGGCCGACCTGCCGCCGGAGAGCCGGAATTTTGCGGGTGACGATCAAGCCGGCTTTGACCGTTTCATCGACGGACTGCTTGCCAGGGGAACCGAAGACATTTCTGCGCGCATGAGCGCTGCCGAGCGGGACGACAGCTGATGCGCCTCAATCGCCTTGATCTCACGCGCTACGGAAAATTCACCGACTGCGTCATCGACTTCGGCAAGGCTGTCGCCGGACGGCCGGATTTTCACATTGTCTACGGCCTCAACGAAGCCGGCAAGTCGACGACGTTCACCGCGTTCCTCGATCTTTTGTTCGGGATGCATCCGCAAACGCCCTATAACTTCCTGCACCCCTACGGCGCGATGCGCATCGGTGCCGAGCTGGAGATCGATGGGGCCACCCATGAACTGGTCCGGCTCAAGCAGCGCAGCGGCAGCCTCATCGATGCCCGCGGCGCGCCGGTCAACGACGCACTTGTATCCGGCGCGCTGGGCGGCATCAGTCGTGAGGCCTATCGCACGATGTTTTCGCTCGACGACCAGTCGCTGAAGGACGGCGGAAATGCCATCATGCAGAGCAAGGGCGAACTGGGCGAGCTGTTGTTTTCTGCCAGCTCCGGTCTGGCAGGCCTGAGCAAGGTCCTGTCTTCTGCTGCGGAAGAAGCCACTTCGTTCTATAAAAAGCGATCGTCCAGCACCAAGCTTGCCGAGCTGAAACGCTCGCTGGAGACGTTGAAGGCCGAGCGCAACGCGACCGATACCTTTGCCGCAGCCCATGCTGCGCTGACGGCGAGCTACCTGCAGGCAAAGGCGGCCTACGATGGTGCGGCGGGCGAACTTGCCGAAGCAAGGACCAGGCACACGGAGCTGACGCGCATCCTTACCGCGCTGCCGCTTGCCTCAGAGCTGGCGCGGCTTCTCGACGACCCGGCCATGCAGGCGGATCTGCCGCGCCCGCCCGCCGAATGGTTTGCATTGCTGCCGCAGCTTTCGCGCGACGAAACACGCCTGCAGGCTTTGTTGCAGGAGAAGGACCGCAACATCGATCAGGTCGCGGCCGAGATCGACAGCATCGTGGTCGATGAGAAGAGCCTGTCGATCGCAAGCCACATGGAATTGCTTGCCGACGGCAGTGCGCGGTTTCGCGCGGCCCAAGGGGATCTGCCCAAGCGCCGGCTGGTCTTGGCCGAGCAGGAAACCATGCTGGCACGGTTGCTCACCGATCTCGAGCGGCCGGGTGACGACAATCCGCAGGCCCTGGTGCTGCCTGCCACCAGCACGGCAATCATTGGCGATCTCATCGAAAGGCGCTCTGGCGTCGATGCGGAACTGGCGGCGGCGGAACGTGAGTTTGAACGGACCCGCAATACACTCGACAGCCTGCGTAGGGAAGCAGCCGATGCAGGCGATAAAACTGGGGTCATAGACGCAGAAGCACTGGCGCGGCTTGATACGGCGCTGGCCCGGCTGACTGGCTCGAACCTTGTCTCTAGGCTTTCTGTCGAGGAGCGCGCGCGACGACAGCAGCAGCGCAACCTTGATGGTCGGCTGGCGCTGCTGGCGCCTTGGTCTGGCGACCTGGACGCCTTGGCCGCGACACGGTCGGTGGACATTCGGCAGATCGAGATCTGGCGGTCCCAGGCGACCGCGATCGACCGCCGCATGGCGGATCACCGCAATCGTCACCGCGACCTTGTCACCGACCGGGTCGCGATAGAGGCTGGCCTTGCGTCTTTGATGGCCAGCGGCACGATCGACGACAGCGAGGCGAACGCTCTGCGCAGGGAGCGTGACAATGCCTGGCAGGTGCATGTCGGCACGCTCGACAGAGAGACGGCAACGTCATTTGAGGCGCTGATGCGCCGGGACGACATGGTGTCTGCCAGCCGCCTGGCGCATGCCCACGACCTGGCCGGTCTTCGCCAGTTGCAACAAAGGTCGGCTGAAAACACGGCCGCCATCGAAAGACAGGCGCAGTTGCTCGATGAGGCGCAGTCCGAATATGCGGCACTGGCACAGACGGTTGCAGCCTTCCTGCCAGATATGCTGATCACCCAAGATGATGCGCTGGAGCGGCTGGCGACGCTGGAGAGCTGGATGGGCCGGCGCCTCGACGCGTTGTCTGCACAAGACGATCTGCACCAGGCCGACGCGGCAATTGCGGACATCCGTGCGGAGCTCGATCGATATCAGTCCGAGCTTCTGGCCGGATTGAGCCAAGCCTCGCCGACAGCGATCGACGAAAAGAAATTGCGTGACGCACCTCTTGATGTGCTGGTTGCGGCAACAAACGAGCTACTGGCCCGACACAGGGCGGATTCGGATGCGAGGGCGCGCCACGAGACGTCGGTCACGGACCTTTCGCGCGAATTGACGGAACGCGAGCGTGACTGGCGCCAAGCGCAGGCAAAGGCTGAGGCCTGGCAGGCCGGCTGGCGCGAGGCGCTTGGCCACACCTGGCTCTCCGACAAGGCCGGTTCCGTCGCCGTGATCCGGGACATGCTGCAGGTTCTGGCGAAACTCCCCGGTATATTGAGGGAACGCCTGGATATGGCGCAGCGTGTCAGCGCCATGGAGCGAGACCAGGCGCAGTTTCGAACCGAAGTCGCCGCCTTGCTGAGCCAATTCGATGATGGTGGTTCAGCGGATGATCCATTGTCGGCGGCCGCTCGATTGCTCGAACGCCACAAAACCGCACTGCGGAATCAGCAGATCGTGCACGACAAGCAAGTCGAGCTTTCAAACTTGAGGGCGCAGCGGGCTGGTCTTGTTACGGACCTTGCCGTGCACACTGCGCGCAAAACCGAACTGACAGCCTATTTCGGCACCGATTCACTGACCGCCGTTGCTGGTTTTCTGGACCAAGCCAAGGAACGCGAAAGGATGGAAGCCCGTATCAGCGGGCTAAGGGAGCAGATAGCCCAGAGCCTCAGAGCATCCAGCTTTGCGGAGGCTGAAATGCGCCTGTCGGACACCGACATCCACGGCGTGGAGCATGAAGCCGCCGAGCTTGCAGCTCGCATCGAGGATCTTACAGACCGGGCGCGAGACCTCTATGCCGAGATGACCCGCGCCACGGATAAGCTCGACGCGGTCGGCGGTGACGACACCGTGGCGCGTATCGAGGCCAAACGGCGGACAATCTTCCTCGAAATCGAGGAGCTTGCCGGACGTTATCTGACATTGAAGGCAGGGGTTTTTGCGGCCGAACGGGCCCTGCATAGCTACCGCGAAAAACATCGCAGCGCGATGATGAACCGGGCGTCCGAAGCCTTCCGCCTGATTACAGGTGGAAACTATTCGGGCCTCGCCACACAGTTCGACAAGGACAGGGAGATCCTGATCGGCGTTGCACATGACGGCGGATCGAAACTGGCAGAGACCATGTCGACAGGCACGCAGTTCCAGCTCTATCTGGCGCTGCGCCTGGCAGGCTACGAGGAGTTTGCCGCCGTTCGTCCCGCCGTACCATTCGTTGCCGACGACATCATGGAGAGCTTCGACGATCCCCGCTCGACCGAGGTCTTCCGACTTCTGGGCGAGATGTCGAATATTGGCCAGGTGATCTATCTCACCCACCACTGGCATCTCTGCGAGTTGGCCAAGGCTGCCGTCCCGGAGGTGCAGATCCATCGCTTACCCTGATGAGAGGGTTGCGGAGCGATTGGCTAAATTCCCGACCCGTCAAGCTGCTGGGCATCGTCACCCTGCCAGGGTAGGGGCGCGGAGGCGCGGCTGAAATCGGCCGAGGGCATCGGCATCCAGCATTTCAATTCCGGTTCAGCATATTCAATGATCCGGCCGGGAGAGGAATCGGAGGCACGCCAGCCTTCGGTGCCGAACCGGTCGTCATGTGACCAGTATGCGACGTCAACTTCCGCCGGACCCTGTTCGGATGAACGGATTGTGACGAGGATCCGGCTACCGTCTCTCGGGGCGCTTGCCATAGGGCGCCACCGGTCTGGCTTGTCCATCGTATTGCCTCCCGCCTTGCTGCAGATTGAAGTGTCGCCTTGCTGTAGAAAGCGGTCAACTCAAACTTTTGCGCGAACCGTCTTCTTTCGATTGGTTGGTCGATCTTCGGCAACTTAACTTCAGCACGGAACCATCCGCCGACTGTGAGGGGGCTGCTCGCCGCCACAGTCTCACGCGCGGTTTTACCGCCTGAGGGGCGAGATCGAGGCGACCTTGACATCAATGACACAAGGGTCATTTCCTGAAGTGCTGCTCCGATGCGATTGTGAAGAAGGGATCATAGTCATGGATGACGTACTCATCGTGGGGGCGGGGCCGACCGGCTTGGTTTTGGCGCTCTGGCTGACGAAGCAAGGCATCCGAGTCCGCATCATCGACAAGAGCACAGGTCCTGGCGAGACCTCACGCGCCATTGCCGTGCAGGCCCGCACACTGGAACTCTACCGACAGCTGGGCATTGCCGACAAGGTTTCTGACGCCGGACTGAAAACGCTGAGCATGAACCTGTGGGCGCGGGGCGAGAAAAAGGCGCAAATCGTCATCGGCGACGCCGGGGCAGACGTGACGCCCTTTCCGTACATCCTGATGTATCCGCAGGATCACCACGAACGGCTGCTCGTCGACCATCTCCGGTCCCTCGGCGTCGAGGTCGAGCGCCAAACCGAGATGCTCGGGCTCGAAGACAAGGTGGAGCAGGTCGAGGTCCGCGTCAGAACGAAGGACGGCATGGAACGTATCTATGGAGCCCGCTATGTCGCCGGGTGCGACGGCGCGCGGTCTCCCGTCCGTCATGCCGTCGGCAACCAGTTCGAGGGCGGCACCTACAAACAGGTCTTCTATGTCGCCGACGTCGCGCTCGGTGCCGTGGACGGAGAAAATCAGGCTCACATTTCGCTGGACACGGACGACTTCGTCGTGGTGCTTCCTTACGGCGGTGGCCGATACCGGTTAATTGGCACCGTGCGCGACGAGCGGACCGAACATCCGGAATCTCTCACCTTCGAAGATGTCGGCCATCGGGCGATCGAGAGCATGTGTCTTACCATCAGACAGGTCGACTGGTTTTCAACCTATCGCGTTCACCACCGCGTCACCGACCGGTTCCGGCACGGCCGCATTTTTCTGCTTGGCGACGCTGCGCATGTCCACAGCCCCGCAGGTGGGCAGGGCATGAACACCGGCGTACTGGACGCGATCAACCTTGCCTGGAAGCTGGCTGCGGTCCTGAATGGCAGGGCGCCAGACAGTCTGCTCGACAGCTATGACGCCGAGCGACGCAGCTTTGCGCTCAAACTGGTCGATACGACGGACCGGATCTTTACCTTCGTCACCGCGCAAGGCGGTTTTGCAGACTTTGTCAGAACTCGTATCGCACCGACGCTGGCGAGCGCCGCCTACAGGATTGGTAGTATCCGCGAGATGATCTTCCGGATGATCTCCCAGACCACGCTGAGTTACGACCAGAGCCCACTGAGCCAGGGGAAGGCCGGGAGTATCGAAGGCGGGGACCGTCTACCGTGGGTGCGTGAAGCGGATAACTATGCTCCGCTGGCCGAAATCGGATTTCAGGTTCATGTCTACGGAGAGCCATCGGTCGCGCTGCGGAAATGGGCCACCGACCATGGCCTTTCGCTGCATGCCTTTGCATGGACGGACGCGCACGAAAAGCTTGGTCTGGCGCGCGATGCGCTTTATCTGCTCCGGCCGGACACCTGGGTCGCTCTTGCTGACAGTAGCCAGTCGATAGAGGCATTGGAGGGATACTTCGCCTCACGAGGCATCGTCCTGACGGAGAATCCGTGACTGCCGCGCAACCAAAATGGAACTGCCCGAATCCGGCAAAGCGGTACAGCAAGGGCAATGCGGTCATTGCCCTTGCTGTACAGGATGTTTCGAAGTTTAGTGGTTGTGGCGCGGCAGCTTTTCAGCAAGCTTGCGGAACGCAGGGGCGCCTTCGATGACGGCACCATCTGAGAGCTGTGTAACGGTGCGCCGGTAGAGCATCTGCCAGGGCGTGGCGTCGGCTGGAACGGCAGGAAGGCCATCTGCCTTGCGGCGATCGATCTCATCCTGTTCGACGAGCATATCGCAGCGCCCCTGGTTGAAATCGATGCGGATGATGTCGCCGCTGCGGATATAGGCAAGACCACCGCCGGCGGCACTTTCGGGCGAGGCGTTGAGGATCGACGGGCTATCGGCCGTGCCGGACTGGCGACCGTCGCCGATCGTCGGCAGGCTGAGGATACCCTTCTTGATCAGGTGATCCGGCGGCTGCATGTTGACCACCTCGGCAGAGCCCGGCCAGCCGAGCGGTCCGGCACCACGGATGACCAGGATCGTGCGCTCGTCGATGTTCAGGTCCGGATCGTTGATGCGCTTGTGATAATCTTCGGAGCCATCGAAGACCACGGCCTTGCCGTCGAAAACGCCTTCCTTGCCCGGTTCACTGAGGTACCTTTCGCGGAAGCCGGCCGAGATGACGCTCATCTTCATGATGGCGAAATCGAACAAATTGCCCTTTAGCACCAGGAACCCGGCGCGCTCTTTCAGCGGCGCATCGAAAGGCAGGATGACCTCGCGATCGGTGGATTGCCGCTCCTCCAGGTTTTCCGCCATGGTCTTGCCGGTCACCGTCGGACAGTTGCCTTCAAGTTTACCGACCTGCAGGAGCTCCCACATGATCGCCGGAACACCGCCAGCCCGGTGGAAACGCTCGCCGAGATAGGCACCCGCCGGCTGCACATTGGCGAGCAGCGGAATATCGAAGCCGTGGGTCTGCCAGTCGTCCGGATACAGATCGACGCCGGCATGCTTGGCCATGGCGGCCAGATGCGGCTGCGCATTGGTTGAGCCGCCGATCGCAGAATTGACCCGGATTGCATTGAGGAACGCCTCGCGCGTCAGAATATCCGACGGCTTGATGTCCTGCTGCACCAGTTCGACCGCACGACGTCCGGTGCGATAGGCCATCTGGCCGCGTTCGCGATAGGCAGCCGGAATGGCTGCGCAGCCGGTCAGCGACATGCCAAGCGCTTCGGCCATGGCATTCATCGTCGAAGCCGTACCCATCGTGTTGCAATGGCCGATCGAAGGTGCCGAATCGAGCGCCGACTGGAGGAATTCCTCGCGGGTGATCTCGCCGGCCGCATATTTGCGCCGCGACCGCCAGATGACGGTGCCGGATCCGACCAGGTCTCCGTCATGCCAGCCGTCGAGCATCGGGCCGCCGGAAAAGACGATCGCCGGAATATCGACGGTCGAGGCAGCCATCAGAGCCGAGGGCGTAGTCTTGTCGCAGCCGGTGGTCAGAACGACACCATCGAGCGGATAACCGTAGAGGATCTCGACCAGACCGAGATAGGCAAGGTTGCGGTCGAGCGCGGCTGTCGGTCGCTTGCAGTTTTCAAACAGCGGATGGGTCGGAAACTCGATCGGAATGCCGCCGGCGTCACGAATGCCGTCGCGGATGCGCTTGGCAAGCTCGATATGGTGACGATTGCACGGATTGATGTCGCTGCCCGACTGGGCGATGCCGATGATCGGCTTGCCGGAGCGCAGTTCTTCCGGGGTTGTGCCGTAGTTCATGAAGCGCTCGAGATAGAGCGCGGTCATGTCGAGATGATCGGGGTTGTCGAACCAGTCCTGCGAGCGCAGGCGGCGTGACGTCTTGTTGTCCTCAGCCATTGTTTTCCTCCCCGCCTTTGGCGGCATTCATCGCTTCCAGATGCAGCAACAAGCCGCTGTGGTCCGTGTCGCCGCCGCCACCCGTGACGAAATCGGCGAATTCGCGGCGCACCTGTTCGGTTAGTGGAAGTTCCAGTGAAAACCGATCGGCCATGGCCTTGACCGCGTCCAGGTCCTTCAACTGCAGCTTCGACGGTCCACCGGGGGTGAAATTACGTTTGACCATGCGCGATCCATGCAGTTCCAGGATCCGGCTTTCGGCAAATCCTCCGCGAATGGCATCGCGGAATTTTTCGCGGCTTGCCCCGCCGGCTTCGACAAGGATCATCGCTTCGGCAACAGCGCCAATGGTAATGGCGACGATCTGCTGGTTGGCGAGCTTGCAGATCTGGCCCGCGCCGGAGGGTCCGACATGGGTTACCCGGCCGAGCGCGGCAAACACGTCCGCAAGCCCCTCGATCACATCGGCGTCACCGCCGGCCATGATGGCGAGCGTTCCCGCCTCTGCGCCGACTACGCCGCCCGAGACGGGCGCATCGACATGCGCGATGCCGAGCGCCTTCAGGCGCGCTGCGTGATCCTTGGCAATCGGCGGCGAGATGGAACTGCTGTCGACGACAACGGCGCCTTCAGCAAGGGCACCGGCGACGCCGCCATCAAACAAGACCTGATCGACGGCTTTGCCGTCGCTCAGCATGGTGAAAACGATGTCGCAACCTTTGACCGCGTCAGCAGCCGTCGCAGCGACGATAGCGCCGTCGGAGACGAGGGCATCCGCCTTGGAGTGATCACGATTCCAGACCGTGACCTGATGGCCGGCGGCCAGCAGCCGTCGCGCCATCGGTGCGCCCATCAGCCCGGTTCCGAGAAAGGCAATCCGGCGCGGATGGTCTTCGCCCCGATCAGTTTCGCTCACAGCTTTCCTCCCAGTTCATCCTCGATATGCACGCGGATGATCTCATCAAAGGAGGTTTCGGCAGTAAAGCCAAGTGCTTTTGCGCGCGTCGCCTCAAAGCCCGGAGCCCAGCCGGCGACCATCTTGATGATCATCTCATCCGGCTCGCGGCGGATCAGTGCAACTGCCTTGTCACCCGCGACGCGGCGCAGCGCTTCGATCTGTTCGCCAACCGTCGCGCTAAGCCCCGGCATGGAAAGAGCCCGACGCGGGCCGACCTTTTCCAGATCGATGGTCGCCCCATGGATGAGGAAGCCAACGGCGGAACGTGGAGACGTGTGCCAATGGCGAACGTCGTCGGACACCGGCAGAATTGCTTGCTTGCCGACCAGCGGCTCGCGGAGAATATTGGAGAAGAAGCCAGAGGCTGCCTTGTTCGGCGTGCCGGGTCGAATGCAGATCGTCGGCAGGCGGATGGCGATGCCGTCGAAGAGGCCGCGGCGGCTGTAGTCGGACAGCAGCAGTTCACAGATCGCCTTCTGGGTGCCGTAGCTGGTCAGCGGGGTGGTGTGGTAGTCGTCAGGGATCGGATAGGGCAGGGGTGCGCCGACGACCGCGATTGACGAGGTGAAGACGACGCGCGGCTTGTAGCCGTCTGCGCCATTGGCCAGGCGGATGGCGTCGAACAGATAGCGCGTGCCGTCGAGATTGATCCGGTAACCCTTCTCGAAATCGAGTTCGGCCTCGCCGGATACAATCGCGGCCAAGTGGAAAATTGCATCGGGCCGGGTAGCCACGAGTGCTTCGGCTTCGCCAGGCGAGGAAAGGTCAGCCTCTTTGGCATTGACCTTTCCAGCAAAGCCTTCAGGCCCCTGAGGGGTCACGACATCGACCAATGTCATTTCGGTGATCGGCTTGCCGCCGAGTTGTCCATCCGCAGTCAGTCTGGCGGCAAGTTTGCGGCCGACCATGCCGGCGGCACCGATGATCAGGATATGCATCAGGTCTCTCCTCCCTGTTTCAATTCTGAGATCTCGTCGAGACGACTCGACGAAAGACAGATAAAATTTTGATTGTAAGGTTGTCTGATAACCTTATATGCTTCGCTTGAAAACAGAATAGTTTGATTGCCTGCGAAATACACGCCCGGCCCGGAAGTGCTGCGGAGCGAAGGTTTCCATGGGGCAGTCCGATGGAAGGCAAGACAATGAAGGCCGAGGCCATGAGCTCATCCGCGCAATTGCAGGCATCCCTCAGTGCAGCACTCACCAGCGACGTGGTGCTGACGCAGCCGGACGAGATGGTGCGTTTTTGCCGGGACTGGCACGGCGATGTCGCCAGCGGCGCGATCGCCGTGTTGCGCCCGCGCTCGACCGCAGAGGTTGCTGCTGCCGTTCTGATCTGCCGGGAGCTCAAGCTGTCGATTGTCCCTCAGGGTGGAAATACCGGTCTGGTGCTGGGTGGCGTGCCCGATCAGCCAGCAAGCCAGGTGGTTCTCAGCCTCGAGCGCATGAACGCGATCCGCAACATCGATGCGGATGATTTTTCGGCAGTTGTCGAGGCGGGCTGCATATTGTCGGAGGTCAAGGACGCAGTCGCCGAAAAGGACATGTATTTCCCGCTGGCGCTCGGCGCACAGGGGTCTTGCCGGATCGGCGGAAATGTCTCGACCAATGCCGGCGGCATCAATGTGCTGCGCTATGGCATGACCCGCGAACTGGTGCTTGGTCTGGAGGTCGTCCTGCCGGACGGCAGTATCTTCAACGGCTTGTCGACCCTGCGCAAGGACAATCGTGGCGTCGACCTGAAGCAGATCTTCATCGGCGCCGAAGGCACGCTTGGCATCATCACCGCCGTTTCGATCAAGTTGATGCCTTTCCCCGACCAGGTGGCAACGGCCCTGCTCGGGCTGAATTCGCTCGACGACGCCATCACGCTTTACCGACGCGCCCGCCGCGATTGCTGCGACCTGATGTCGGCCTTCGAGTTCATGCCGCCGCTTGCCTTTGTTCTGGCGCGGGAAGCGATCCCGGATCTGGCCATGCCGATTGCCGGTGACTATCCGGCCTACGTGCTGATGGAGATTTCGGGCTCTGGCCTCGTCGATATCGCCGACCTGATGGAGCGCTTCCTCGGTGGCGTCATGGAAGACGGCCTCGTGGTCGATGGGGTGATTGCCGCATCGCAGGCGCAGGCGCGCAATCTTTGGCTGTTTCGCGAGGGCATGAACGAGGGGCAGGCCAAGCGCGGGCCGCATATGCGCACCGATATCTCCGTGCCGCTTTCGCGTCTTGCCGATTTCGTTCGCGATGCGGAGCAGGCGGTCTCAGAAGCGCTTCCCGATTGCATCAGCGTGTCCTATGGCCATGTCGGCGATGGCAATGTGCACCTGAATGTCCTGCCACCCTCCGGCAGTTCGCCGGATGAGATCGCCGCCAGGATCTACGAGGCGAAGACGGTGGTGAACCGGGTTCTTGACGAATACCATGGCAGCATCAGCGCCGAGCACGGTATCGGTCGCCTGAAGCGTGACGATTTCGAAGCGCGCCTGGATCCCTCGCGCCGCGCATTGCTGTCCGCCCTGAAGCAAGCCATCGATCCGTCGATGGTGATGAACCCGGGCTGCCAATTGAATTTCCCCGGCATATCGTAGAATAGTCTGGCATCATCAGGGACGGACACCAACATGACGGCGGATTTCAGCCAGATCAGACGGATCGAACATCTTCCGGCGCGCATCGCCGGCCATATCGGCAAGGAGATTGCCGAAGGGCGGATCAAGCCCGGAGAAAAGCTGCCGACCGAGCATATCCTGGCCAAGACATTCGGCGTCAGCCGCTCCGTTGTTCGCGAGGCAATCGCCCAGTTGCGCAACGAGGGCCTTGTCGATACGCGTCAGGGTGTAGGTGCATTCGTCACCGAAGGCATGGGGCGTGGTTCCATCCGTATCGAGCAAACCGATCTGCATCATCGCGACAGCTTTCGCAGCCTGTTCCAACTGCGCATCCCGTTGGAAATCGAGGCGGCGGGTCTTGCTGCCGTCCATCACGATGACGCCGATCTGAAGAAATTGGACGACTCGCTGGCGCAGATGACCGGTGCCGACAAATGGACGGACCAAGGCATCGTTGCCGACCTGATTTTTCACCGGACGCTGGCCGCTGCTACCCACAACGAGTATTTTCCGTTGTTCATCGGTTTCATCGCCGAGCGCATTAGTCTTGCGATCAATGCAGCTCGCGCTGCCGCCGTTCTCGAAGAAATCGTCGAGACCACGATCGCCGAGCATGTGGCCATCCGCGATGCCGTGGTCACGCGCGATCCCGCGAAAGCGCGCGCAGCAATGCACGATCACCTGATGGGGGCCGCCGGCCGACTCGACCTGACGCTGGAAATTTTCTGAGCCCTACGGACGGGCCGACCGGTCGATATGTGCAGCATACAGGTTTTTGGCGGGCTTTGCGCCTTAGGGTCTGGACAGGCCGGGCAAGTCGCTTTAAAAACGCATGAGGAGCGTTGTCAGACATCCTGACAATAGGGCAAGTGGCGCTGGAGGGCGCGCTTGTGCTGGATAGTGTGGAGGACTGCATTTGAATTCCGAACGTGTACTGCGTGCAGAGACCATCTTGCCCGATGATGCCGCCGATGCGCTTCTGGTCGGTCGCGTCTGGTCGAAGGCCAGCGCTGGTCCGTGCCCGGTCATGGTCTCCGGCGGTCGCCTTCTGGATCTGACGACGATTGCCGCAACCATGTCGGCGCTCCTGGAAAAAGACGACCTCGCTGATCTCCTGCGCAATGCTTCCCGGGCGTCCGGCCTGGCTGACCTTGGCAGCCTCGATGACTTCCTGTCCGGCGAAAAAGGCATGGTCCTGGCGCCGATCGACCTGCAGGCGGTGAAAGCTGCCGGCGTGACCTTTGCCGACAGCATGCTGGAGCGCGTCATCGAAGAGCAGGCCAAGGGCGATCCGCTCAGGGCCCAGGCGATCCGTGGCAAGCTTGCCCCCGTTCTCGGTGACAGTCTGCGCGGACTTGTCGCCGGCTCCGAACAGGCGGCCAAGGTCAAGGCTCTGCTGCAGGACATGGGCCTGTGGTCGCAATATCTGGAAGTCGGTATTGGCCCGGACGCCGAGATCTTTACCAAGTCCCAGCCGATGTCGTCCGTGGGCTGCGGCGCGCTTGTCGGCATTCATCCGATTTCGCAATGGAACAACCCCGAGCCTGAAGTTGTTCTGGCCTTACGTTCCGACGGAACGATCGTCGGCGCCACGCTCGGCAATGACGTGAACCTACGTGATGTGGAGGGGCGTTCAGCCCTGCTGCTCGGCAAGGCCAAGGACAACAATGCATCCTGTTCGATCGGCCCGTTCATCCGGCTCTTTGATGACGCCTTCACGATGGACGATCTGCGCCGTGTCCGGGTTGCGTTGCGGGTGTCCGGTGACGACGGCTTTGAAATGACCGGCGAGAGCCCGATGGAAGCCATCAGCCGTTCGCCGGAAAACCTTGCATCGCAATTGATGAACCGCAATCATCAGTATCCGGATGGCGCGGTGCTTTTTCTCGGTACGATGTTTGCTCCAGTCAAGGACCGGCGTGGCGTGGGCCTCGGCTTCACCCATGAGGTTGGCGACAAGGTCGAAATTTCGACAGGCAAGCTCGGGCGTCTGGTCAACTGGGTAGAGCGCAGCGATGTCTGCCCGGAATGGACATTTGGCGTCAGCGCACTCATTCGCAATCTGGCCGGTCGTGGTCTTCTGGAAAAGGCGTGAGGAACACCATGCAAAAGGCAATTGACCTCTTCTACCGCTTCCTTGAGCTTCTGCTGATCCTCTTGCTGTCGGGCATGGCGATCATGGTCTTCGTCAACGTGATCATGCGTTACGGCTTCAATTCCGGCATCAACGTCTCCGAGGAACTGTCCCGCTACTTCTTCGTCTGGCTGACCTTCATCGGTGCCGTGGTGGCATTCCGTGAGCATGGTCACCTTGGCATCGAGACGTTGGTGATGTTCCTGTCGCGCCGCGGCCGCATCATCTGCATGGGCCTTTCAAACCTGGTGGTCATCGTCTGTTCGGGTATCTTCTTCTGGGGAACATGGAAGCAGTTTCCAATCAATGCCAGCATGTCGGCGCCGGTCACCGGCATGTCGATGATCTGGGTCTATGGCGTCGGCCTCTTCACGGGCGCTGGCATGACGATCATTGCGCTGGAACGCCTGATCCGCCTGTTGACTGGGCGTGTCACGGATGAGGAAATCTCCGCCTTTGCCGGCGAAAACCTGACAATCGAACAGCTGGCGGAGCGTACCTGATGACACTTCTGGTTTTTATCGGGTCGCTGCTTGGCGCCATGGCGATCGGCGTGCCGGTCGCCTTCGCTCTCATGTTCTGCGGCGTCATTCTCATGTGGTTCATGGGCATGTTCAACACGCAGATCATCGCGCAGAACATGATCGCTGGCGCCGACACCTTCACGCTACTGGCGATCCCCTTCTTCATTCTCGCCGGCGAACTGATGAACTCCGGCGGATTGTCGCGCCGTATCATCGACTTCGCGATCGCCTGTGTCGGCCATATCCGTGGCGGTCTCGGCATCGTCGCAATCATGGCAGCCATCATCATGGCCAGCATTTCCGGCTCGGCTGCGGCTGATACCGCAGCGCTTGCCGCCATTCTGCTGCCGATGATGGCAAAGGCCGGCTATAATGTTCCGCGCGCCGGGGGCCTGATTGCAGCCGGCGGTATCATTGCTCCGGTTATTCCGCCGTCGATGGCCTTCATCGTCTTCGGTGTAGCCGCGAACGTCTCCATCACCCAGTTGTTCATGGCCGGCATCGTGCCTGGCATCATGATGGGCCTTTCGCTTGTCGTCGCCTGGCTGATCGTCGTGCGCAAGGACAATGTCCAACCGCTGCCAAAGGCTCCGATGTCGGAACGCATGACCGCGACCGGCCGTGCGCTTTGGGCACTCGGCATGCCGGTGATCATCCTCGGCGGCATCAAGGCGGGTATCATGACTCCGACCGAAGCCGCCGTGATCGCGGCCGCCTATGCGATGTTTGTCGGCATGGTCATCTACCGGGAACTGAAGCCGAGAGACCTGCCACGAGTCATCCTGCAGGCCGCCAAGACGACCTCGGTGATCATGTTTCTGGTCTGCGCCGCGCTGGTTTCTGCATGGCTGATCACCGCCGCAAACATCCCGGCTGAAATCGCTGGCTATATTGAGCCGTTGATCGACCGCCCGATGCTTTTGATGTTTGTCATCATGATCCTCGTGCTGGTTGTCGGCACAGCACTCGACTTGACACCGACCATCCTGATCCTGACGCCTGTCCTGATGCCGATCATCAAGCAGGCGGGCATCGACCCCGTCTATTTCGGCGTCATGTTCATCATGAACAACTGTATCGGCCTGATTACGCCGCCCGTTGGCGTGGTGCTCAACGTCGTCAGCGGCGTCGGTCGCATCCCGCTCGGCAAGGTCACCGCAGGCGTCTGGCCGTTCCTTCTGGCGCAGACAATCGTGCTGTTCCTCTTGGTCCTATTCCCGGACCTTGTCCTCGTGCCTGCCCGCTGGCTGCATTAGCAGCCTTCGGCAACACCAATCTCACTCAACCATCCTGGGAGGATATTATGAGAAAACTGCTTCTAGCCACCACCGCGATCGCATTCGGCCTGTCCGCTGCTGCTCCGGCATTTGCCGAGTTCAACGACCGCAACATCCGCATTTC
Source organism: Rhizobium sp. PDO1-076 (assembly GCF_000247475.1). GTDB lineage: Bacteria > Pseudomonadota > Alphaproteobacteria > Rhizobiales > Rhizobiaceae > Allorhizobium. The sequence goes on from NZ_AHZC01000122.1 coordinate 41,473, forward strand.
GAACGGCATCAATGCCGACCATCCGGTCGGCAACGGCATCAAGGCGATGCAGGCTTGCCTGGACGAAAAGTCAGGCGGCAAGCTGAAGATCACTGCATTCTGGGGCGGCGCACTCGGCGGCGACCTTCAGGCAACCCAGGCGCTGCGTTCGGGCGTTCAGGAAGGCGTTGTCACCTCGTCTTCGCCGCTCGTCGGCATCATCCCGGCACTTGGCGTCTTCGACCTGCCGTTCCTCTTCGGCACGCCGCAGGAAGCCTATACCGTGCTTGACGGCAAGTTCGGCGACATGATGAACGAGAAGCTCGAAGCTGCCGGCCTGGTCAATCTGGCCTACTGGGAGAACGGTTTCCGCAACCTGTCGAACTCCGTTCGACCGGTCACCAAGTGGGAAGACTTCTCGGGGATGAAGGTTCGCGTCATGCAGAACAACATCTTCCTCGACACCTTCCAGAACCTTGGTGCGAACGCCACGCCAATGGCATTCGGCGAGGTCTTCTCGGCGTTGGAAACCAATGCGATCGACGCACAGGAAAATCCCTATGTGACGATCGACACGTCGAAGTTCTATGAAGTCCAGAAGTACATCACCGAGACCAACCACGCCTATACGCCGTTCCTGCTTCTGTTCTCCAAGGCAATCTTCGACACCTACACGCCTGAAGAGCAGGCTGCTCTTCGCGAATGTGCCGTTGTGGGTCGCGATGAAGAGCGCAAGGTCATCCAGGAACTGAACAAGACCTCGCTCGAAAAGATCAAGGCAGCCGGTCTCGAAGTGAACGTCCTGTCGCCGGAAGAGCAGGCACGTATTCGCGAAAAGTCGATGGTTGTCTACGAAAAGCACAAGGCTGAAATCGGCGCCGACGTGGTCGATGCGATCATTGCCGAGCTTGCCGCGATCCGCAAGTAATCGTCTGACCGCATTTGACTGAGAAGAGCGGGGACCGAAGCCATGAGCTTCGGTCCCCTTTTTATAGTAGTTCATTTCCGGGTGGCACGCAGTGATCGCCGGGCGATGAATGGTGCGTGACCGACCGATGCACCGTATCTGCAAATGGCGGCGGCAATTTCTCAGCGAGCGCCGCGATGACAAGAATATTGATCAAGGCACAAAGGCCGTGCTGACTGCAGGCCCTCTTGATCGCGGAGGAGGAATCCCATGAAGATAACCAGCCTTGAAACGGTGCGCGTTGCCGAACGCGCCAATCTCCTATGGCTGCTTGTGCATACCGATGAGGGCATTACCGGTCTCGGCGAAACCTTTTTCGGTGCCGAAACGGTCGAAGCCTATGTGCATGAATATATCGCACCACGGGTCATCGGTCGTGATCCGTTGCAGATCGATCTGCTCGCAGCCGACCTGGTTGGTTATCTCGGTTTTCGCTCGTCCGGTGCCGAGGTACGCGGCAATTCTGCCTTCGACATCGCGCTCTGGGACATTTTCGGCAAGGCGACGGGTATGCCGATTGCCCAACTGCTGGGCGGCTTCACCCGTCGCGAGATCCGCACCTACAATACATGCGCCGGCACCGAATACATCAAAAAGGCGACAGGGCAGACAACTGCCAATTACGGACTATCGGAAGGTCGCGACTATGACGATCTGAACGGCTTCCTGCACAATGCCGATGAGTTGGCCCATTCGTTGCTTGAGGAGGGCATCACCGCGATGAAGATCTGGCCGTTTGATGCGGCCGCTGAAAAGACCCGCGGCCAGTATATCTCGATGCCGGATCTGAAACAGGCGCTTCAGCCATTTGAAAAGATCCGCGCGGCTGTCGGCGACAAGATGGATATCATGGTCGAGTTTCACTCGATGTGGCAGCTGTTGCCGGCCATGCAGATCGCCAAGGCACTGACGCCCTATAACACGTTCTGGCATGAAGACCCGATCAAGATGGACAGCTTGGCCAGTCTTGCACGCTACGCAGCCGTTTCGCCGGCGCCGATTTCGGCGTCCGAAACCCTCGGTTCGCGCTGGGCGTTCCGCGATCTTCTGGAAACCGGGGCTGCCGGCGTGATGATGCTCGACATTTCCTGGTGCGGCGGCCTGTCGGAGGCGCGAAAGATTGCTTCGATGGCGGAGGCCTGGCATCTGCCGGTCGCGCCACATGACTGCACTGGTCCGGTGGTGCTTTGTGCCTCGACCCACCTGTCGCTCAATGCACCCAACGCGTTGGTCCAGGAAAGTGTCCGGGCGTTCTACCGCACATGGTATCGCGATCTGGTCACGGCGTTGCCGGAAGTGAAAAACGGCATGATCACCGTGCCGCCAGGCCCGGGTCTTGGCATGGAACTGAACCCTGAACTGGATCGGGCCTTTACTGTCAGCCGCCGCATGTCGGATGTGACCAGCCTGTAGTGCGTGAATAAAAAGAGAATTTGGGAGGATTTGCGTGACAACAATAGAAACCCGTGCGGCCGGAGCTGGAGTTTCAGCGATGACTGGGCCGCTGATCATGCTGCTCGGCATGCTGATGTTTGCGCTCAATGACGCGATGGGCAAATGGCTGGTGGCAAATTATGGGCTTGGACAGGTCATCCTGGTCCGCAGCCTGGCGGCACTCGTCATTCTGGCGCCCTTCCTGTGGAAGGCGGGCTTGCGGTCCGTGCTTTCGGTTGAGAAGCCGTGGATGCAGTTTACCCGTGTCGTATTATCGACGTTGGAAGTGTTCTGCTTCTACTACGCGGTGATGTATCTGCCGTTGGCGGACGTGATGACCTACTGGCTTGCGGCACCGATCTATGTGGCGGCGGCATCACCCTTGTTGCTTGGCGAAAACGTCGGATGGCGACGTTGGTGCGCGATCGCCGCCGGCTTCATCGGCGTCATCATCACGCTGGAACCGTCGTCGGCAATGTTCACGCTGCCGGCCCTGATATCGATTGTCGGCAGCGGCGCCTTCGCCTTCATGCTCCTGTCGGGCCGTAGCCTGCGCAATACGCCGGACAAGAGCCTGGTCTTCTTCCAGGTCGCAGGTGCAGGACTTGCCGGGCTCGCTTTTGCGCCTTTCGACTGGGCACCAATCTCGTCGGGTGTCGACCTGACCTTGCTGGGCTTACTGGGCATCGTCGCGATGGCCGCCCATATGCTGGTCAATCGCGCCCTGAAGATTTCGGACGCGGCAACGGTGGCACCTCTGCAGTACACGCTGCTTCTGTGGGCTGTGGTGTTTGGCTGGATGTTCTTCGGCGACGTGCCCCGTCTGGGCATGCTTGTCGGCGCTGGGCTGATCGTGGCGTCTGGCCTCTTCATCTTCTTTCGCGAACGACAGCTGAAGGCGCGCAATGCAGTTTCGCCAGTTGTTGCGGAGTGATCCCTGCCTCTCGTGTGCGGTTAAAGCACCGGGAGCCAGCGGCAGGCGAACGCGGCTTTAAAAGAGAACGAGAGGGTAGCAAGGTGCCCGTTCCGCCGTCGTTCGCATCCGACGCGCCGAGCGATCAACGTTCTCCCCAAGCTTCGGCGATCGTATTTCGATCGGTTTAGAACGTTGGGGAGGCCGTCATTGATATGCCGGTGCTGGCCTCAGGCCAGCATCATCAACGTGCTGCCCAATCGGCCCCACGGCGAAAGATCTCGCGCATCTGCGGAACCTGGAATTCCGCAGCCACATGCCCGAGCGCCGAATAAAATACCCGGCCTTTGCCGTAGTTGCGTTTCCAGACCACCGGCATGACGACACCGTCGATCCACCAGGCGTGATCGCCGGTGAAGGTGGTTGTCGCGAGAACCTCGTTAGATGGGTCGACATGCATGTAATATTGCTCTGACCGGTAGGGAAAATCCGTCATGCCTTGCATCAGGGGGTCGTCCGGTCGCGTTATGTTGACCGTGTAGTCGATGATGTTACCCGGATGGGCGACCCATTGTCCCCCGACGATGAACTGGTATTCGACGCATTCCCGGAACGCATCACCGGCACCTCCATGATAGCCGGCGAAACCCACGCCATTTTCAATAGCAGTGGCCAGGTTTTTCGCCTCCTCCTTCTCGATCTTCGACATCGTCATGATCGGCACGATCAGTGACAGATCGTGGATCGAAGGGTCGGCGAACGCTTCCGTGCTGCGCTCGACATAGACCTTGAAACCATCCTCCTGCAGCATGTCGCGGATGATTTCGGCGCATTGTTCCGGTTCGTGGCCGCTCCAGCCACCCCAGACGATCAGGGCTTCACGCATGTTTCACTCCTCCAGTATCAGCGGGCCAATTGGCCGTCGTTCAGCGAATCCGACAGGGGGGCCGGACGCTCGGTCTTGGTGTTGATCTTGATCGTCGTGCCGCTATCAGCCGCCCGCTGAAATGCTTCCATCACTTCCAGCACATGCAGGGCGAGGTCACCATTGGCGCGGTGCGGCCGGTTCGAGCGAATGGCATGGGCCATGTCTGCCACGCCGATGGAGCGGTAGTTGCCATCGGCATAGGGTTGCGTGGTTTCCTGCGGCTCGAACGTACCGCCCTTCTTCAAGAGTTCGACCTGACCACCGAAGTGGTTCGGATCCGGCACGATTAGCGTACCTTCCGTGCCGTAAAGCTCCAGCGGAACATGCTTGTGACCGGCCACATCGAAGCTCATGCCGATCTGGATGATCGCACCGGATTCAAACGCCATCACGCCGGCCACATGGGTCGCAACATGAACCGGAATATGTTCGCCCTTGCGTGGTTCGCTGGTGATCAGGCGCTCCTTGCGCGGTGCGATGGCAAAGCCGGCAACCTGCGAAACCGGCCCGAGCAGATTGACGAGGTCGGTGATGTAATACGGACCCATGTCGAGCATTGGGCCGCCACCAGTCTCATAGTAGAAGTCCGGGTTCGGGTGCCAGCGTTCATGGCCGGGACACATGAACGTCGCGGTTCCCCCGACAGGAATGCCGAGTGCGCCAGAATCAACCAGCGCGCGTGCCGTCTGGTGCGAGCCGCCGAGGAATGTGTCCGGTGCCGCGCCGATGCGCAGCCCTTTTGCCTTGGCCGCGGCAGCCAGCGCTTGGCCCTCGGTGAAATTGATGCCCAGCGGCTTTTCCGAATAGGTATGCTTGCCGGCATCCAGGACCTGCATCGCAACCGCGACATGCGCCTTCGGAATGGTGAGGTTGACGATGATCTCGATCGCCGGGTCTGAAAGCAGTTCGTCGACCGATCGCGCCGTCAGGTTGAATTCTGCCGCGCGCTGGTTGGCAAGATCACGATTGAGATCGGCAATGCCCCTCACATCCAGGATCGGGAAGGAGGTCATCGCCTTCAGATAGGCAGAGGAAATGTTTCCGCAGCCAATGACACCAATACCCACCTTTTCCATAATACCTCCCAAGGTTGTTTCTTATAAAATCAGGCTTTTGCCGATTGCGGCGCTGGCGCCGGGCCCGTGGTCCCCCAAGGGGATTCGTAAAGTTCGCAAAGCGCCACGACGGCTGCACCTTGGGCCCACATCTGTTCCTCCGATCCGTCGAAGACCAGTTCGGCGATTTCCTTGATGGAGGAGGGAATGGCGGCCCTGTAGGAATCAGACAAGGCCTTGATAAACAAAGGGCCGAGCGACAGGCTTGAGCCGACGATGATGACGCGTGGCGGACCAAACAGCGTGACGATGTTGGCAACGGCAATGCCGATCGCTTCGCCGGCGCGTGTGGCGGCGAGGATCAGCGTATTGTCCTCCGCCGCGATCAGCGTCTGGGCAAGCGTCATGCCGCGTCCAAGCCGCACGGCATCGGCGAACCTTCCGTAAGGCGCCTGCTCTCCAAGGATCGCTGCCTCGCCGGCAACCGATGCTAGACGAACGCTTTCAGCCAGCCCGCTGCCCATGACCAGGTCGCCGAGATTGTGGCTGAGACCGCCCGCGCCGCGAAAAAGTTGTCCGCCATGCAGAACGCCAAGGCCAAGTGTCTGCTCAAGAGACACCAGCACCAGATCGTCGAGATCGCGTCCCTTGCCGAACCAGTGATGGGCAAGCGTGATGGCGTGGGAATCGCTCTCGACGATCGTTGTCACGTTCAGCCGCTTGGTCATCTCGGTGGAGAAATCGACATCGGCTTCGCTCAGGATCGGGCTCGAGCGCACCAGCCCCGTGCGGTGTTCGACGACCCCCGGGAAGCCGACGCAAACGGTGTCGACATCCTCCAGTGCTAGTCCGGCATCGACGACACACCGGCGGATACCGTCCTCGATCAGATCCGCGATCACGCTGATCGGCTGCCGGGTGATCCTGACGGGCAGCGACAGATGGGAAATCACCTCGCCGCAGAAATTGGTCACAGCAAAAATCATCTGGTTGGCGGCAATCTTGGCGCCGACCACGCGGGCGGCATCCGGGTTCAGCTCCAGCATCACCCGGGGCCTGCCTCTCGAAGCGACATTGCGGATATCGCCTTCGTGCCGTGTGAGAATCAGTCCGTCGTCGAGAAGCGAGCCGGTGATGGCCGAGACCGTGGTGGTCGACAGCTGTGAGCGTTCGCTGATCTCCACCCGTGATATCGGGCCAAAGCGCCGGATCGTATCCAGCACGGTAAAGCGATTGATGGCGCGCATCAATTCCGGATCGGCTGTTTTCATTGCTGGGTGAGCGCTCGCATCTTGATGATTATATTCGGTATCGGGACAAAAATAGCCGCTAGGTGGCGCCCCTTGTCAATAGATTTCGTAAAAATTTGCAGTTTGTCAGTTGACATTGCGATGTCCTTGGCCTGATTTTGTACGCGTTGAGGAATAAATGCGCACCTTGGGAGGAGAACCGGATGACGCATCTTTTTAGTGAGGCGCCCGTTGGCGCCAAACGTCTCGTTGGTCTGGCAGCTGCAACAGCTGTCGCCCTTCTGGGCGGAGTAGGATTTGCATCGGCTCAGACGGTCGTGAAGTGGATGCATGTCGAGACAGTCCCGGCCTATATCCAGGTCTGGGAGGAGATTGCCGCGGCCTATGAAGGCGAGCATCCGGACGTAGACGTCCAGCTGCAGTTCCTTGAAAATGAAGCGTTCAAGGCGAAGCTGCCGACGCTTCTGCAATCCGATGCGGCGCCGGACTTCTTCTACAGCTGGGGCGGCGGCGTCTTGCGCCAGCAGTCTGAAACCGGCGCACTCAAGGATCTGACGGAAGCGATGAATGCCGACGGCGGGGCCTGGGCGAAGGACTACAAGCCGGCGGCTTTGAACGGCCTGACATTCAACGACAAGATCCATGCGGTTCCGTATCGCATGGGCACGATCAGCTTTTTCTACAACAAAGAACTGTTCGAGAAAGCCGGCGTCAAGGCTGAAGACATCAAGACCTGGGACGATTTCCTGCAGGCCGTAAAGACGCTGAAGGACGCCGGCATTACCCCGATCGCCGGTGGCGGTGGCGACAAGTGGCCACTGCATTTCTACTGGAGCTATCTGGTCATGCGCAATGGCGGCCAGGAGGTCTTCGACAGGGCAAAGAACAACGAGGGCGACGGCTTCCTCGATCCGACGATCATCAAGGCCGGAGAACAGCTGGCCGAACTCGGCAAGCTGGAGCCCTTCCAGGGTGGTTATCTCGGATCGACCTGGCCACAGACACTTGGCGTGTTTGGCGATGGCAAGGCGGCCATGCTGCTGGGCTTCGAGCACACGGAACCAAACCAGCGCAACAATGCGGGCGATGGCAAGGGTCTCGCGATCGAAAACATCGGACGTTTTCCATTCCCGCTCGTCGAGGGTGGGGCCGGCAAGGTAACCGATACGCTGGGCGGGCTGAACGGTTGGGCCGTGACCAAGAATGCCTCGCCTGAGGCTGTCGACTTCCTCCGCTTCCTGACCAGCCCGGAACAGGAGCGCAAGATGGCTGCAGCCGGCATGATCATCCCGGCTGCATTGGGTGCCGAGGACGCTTTGAAGAACCCGCTGATGCGTGAAGCGGCGGACCAATTGGCCGCCTCGACATGGCACCAGAACTTCTTTGACCAGGATCTGGGACCCTCGGTGGGACGCGTCGTGAATGACGTCTCGGTGGAAATCCTGGCTGGACAGATGTCGCCCGAGGAGGGTGCGCAGATGATCCAGGACGCACGCGAGCTGGACTAAAGCTTTGACGCGATGTCGCCGACCAGATTGGCCGGCGACATTCAAGCGGCCGACGTGCAGGGAGGAATCAGCATGACAACAACCACCGCCTTGGCAGGCGCTTCACCGGTCGCCCCGGTCAGCAAGGCCAAATACAAAAGCCCCACAGCCCGTGGGCGGTTGCCCGTCCTGGTGCTTTTCCTGCCGCCGGCGCTGCTTCTGTTCACGCTTTTCGTCATTTTGCCGATGGGCGAGGCGGCCTGGTACAGCCTATATCGCTGGAACGGCTATGGCACCCCGACCGAATTTGTCGGCCTGCGCAACTTCACCGTCCTGTTCAACAATGCCGCTTTCTCGCAGGCCCTGATCAACAACGGGCTGATCATCGTGGTGTCGCTGCTGGCCCAGATTCCACTCGCCATCTGGCTTGCAATGATGCTCGCGCACAAGCTGCCGGGCGTGGTCGCTTTTCGGCTGGTGTTTTTCCTGCCTTATGTCCTGGCCGATGTCGCGGCTGGCCTGATCTGGCGCTTTGTCTATGACGGCGACTATGGCCTGCTTGCGGCGATTGCCGGATTCCTCGGCGTCGAGACGCCCTATGTGCTGGCGGATCGCGACCTGGCGATCTACGCGGTGCTTGTCATGATCATCTGGAAATATTTCGGGTTTCACATGATGCTCTACATCGCCGGCCTGCAGGCCATCGATAAAAGCGTCCTGGAAGCCGCGGAAATCGACGGTGCTACCGGCTGGCAGAAGTTCCGCTATGTGACCCTGCCGCTTCTATCGTCGACAGTCAGGCTGTCTGTCTTCTTCGCCATCATCGGATCTCTGCAGCTTTTCGATCTGATCATGCCGCTAACCGGCGGTGGCCCGTCCAATGCGACGCAGACCATGGTCACATTCCTTTTCACCTATGGTGTCACCCGAATGCAGGTGGGTCTCGGCAGCGCCGTCGGCGTGGTGCTGTTTGTCATCTGCGTCACCCTGGCGTTCGGCTATAAACGGATATTTATGCGCCATGACTGATATGAAATCCGATGTCAGAGTAACGGCCGCGACCAGGCTCTATCTCTATGTTTCGCTCTCGATTGTCGCGGCCCTTGTCCTTATCCCGCTGGTGACGACGGCGCTCGGGGGATTCAAATCGCTTGGCGACCTGCGCACCAGTCCCTTCGGACTGCCGACCGACTGGATATGGTCCAACTACACCGACATCCTGTTCGGTGAGCGCTATTGGCGCCAGATGATGAATTCGTTGTTCATCGCCACCATGACCGTATTCCTGACCGTGGTCATTTCTGCCATGGCCGCCTTCACCTTCGCCCATGTGAGGTTCTTCGGAGCCGGCCACTTGATGAACTATTTCCTGATCGGCCTTATGTTCCCGGTGGCAACCGCCATCCTGCCGCTGTTCATCCGGATCCGAGACCTTGGCCTGCTGGACTCCTATTGGGGGGTCATCCTGCCCCAGGTCGCCTTCGGGCTGGGCATGAGCATCCTTCTGTTCCGCAACTACTTTCGCAACCTGCCGGATGAGTTGTTTCAGGCCGCATTTGTCGATGGCTGCGGTTACATCCGCTTCTTCTGGTATGTGTCTCTGCCTTTGTCGCGGCCCATCATTGCGACGGTGAGCATCGTCACCTTCGTGAACAGCTGGAACAGCTACATCCTGCCGCTGATCATGCTGAACACCGAAAGCAAATATCCGTGGCCTCTCGGCATCATGGTCTATCGCGGC
>NZ_AHZC01000121.1 GCF_000247475.1 Rhizobium sp. PDO1-076
CAGGTCTCATAAGGCCGCATCTCGTAGCCTCGATGCGCCTTGCCACTCTTCGATGTGAGCGACTAGGGAATCGATGGCCGCCTGATCGGCGTCGGTTCTGAGAGTCCCTTCAGGAACCAGACGACGCGCCAGGCCCTCGATGCTGCTGGCCAGCGTCAATGCCATCACCCATCTGGAACCCTGCGCGGATTGGATGACTTCCTCGTAGAAGGTGGTGATCGTATGGCTTTCCCATCCTGCGTCACGCGCGATCAGCGTCAGGAGGCCGGCGTAAAGAGCAAAGAAATCGCCGTCGTTCGTAAAACGGTCGTCACCGTTCCACAACGCGGTCCATGTGGAATCCGCAGTCCAGGCGGGCGAGTGTCGCACCCAGAGCATCGACCGCCCGTCCGGAAACCGACGCTCGACTAGACGCGGAAACACCAACTGTCCGAAAAGAATCCGGAGCGGTTCTCCGAACCAGTTCTCCGCGTTGTGCGCGGGCAGATCCGTGCTGCTACCAGCCGAAATCGAAAGCACGTTGGTTTCGTTGTCGAACGCGAACCTGACCGGCACGCCGAGAGCTTCGATCATGCGAGTCGCCTGTAATCCACCTTTCCCGTCGTCGCTTCGCACAAAGCGACGGAAAATGATCGAGGCGCTATGATCGCGGGGAATGAGAAAGCGGGCTTCGGCGCCGCCCTCCCCCGACGCAGGCCCCTGAACGACAGCGCTCAGACTTTGAACCGTGCCTTTGAGCACCCATTGATCACCATCCGCATCTATATAAGGGGTCGTCCAGCCGCCCATCCATTCTATCCCGTCCGCGCCAGTCATCACGAGCCGGAACCTGTTGAGTGGCTCGTACGGCTCATTCCGCTCGCGATTGAGCGCGTGCAGACTATGCTTCAGATCGGCAGGCAGACCTGTCATCCGATAGCGTAATTCCCGCTCCGACACGATCTCCAACTCGCCTTCCCCCTCCGCCAACGGCGGTTCAAAATCCCGGGCCAAGAGCGCCATTTTCGGCGCGCGGATTCTGACAGGGCCCTGCAGATAGGGGTTCAGGCGATCGATTTGTGACATCGGGATTAGCGCGTTTCTGATGAAGTGGAATAGTGCCCAAACTCTGCGATCGTGGGTCTTGTTTCTGCAAGACGACGCGCGCCTTCCTCCATTTGATCCCTGGTCGGCATATAAATTTCCAGGTCGCGCTGCCACCGGCCAACGCCCTGCACGTCGAGGTCAACGCGCAAGGGCAGCCGGTTGTTTTCGGGCGATCCCGACAACAGCTCGACGCCGCGGACGCGGGTGACGCACTGCAGCGGGGTCATCCATGGCGCGGTTAGGATGCCGCCGCCGACCGGTATTGCCGCCTGACGGATCACATCGAGCATCAGTATTTGCGGTAGCCAGAACGTGCCTTTGAACGCCTCGAAATATTCATAGAAGCGCACGCCCGCCATCTCTGCAAAGACGTTTTCCCCGCGCTGCATCGATAGCAGCGCCCGTATTTTTTGCGGCAAGTAATCGACGCCAGAAACCCAGGCGATGCTGCCGTTCTCAACATAGAGGTCGTTGGTTTCGGGGTGCAACGCGAAGTCGCTCCCAAGCTTCTGCGCGTCGATGCGCGGAACGGGCGGGGCGACCGGGCACGTCACCATGCAGTTCCCGCCCTGCATCGCGAGGGCTGGCGCTCCTGAAAGGACCCGGCCATCGCCCAGCTCGTTTGAAAGTATATACCGGTCTTCAGCCGCACGGCTGGCAAATCCGCTAACAAAGCCGACCAGTGCATGCCGGTCGCCCGCCACAAAATGCTTTAGATGCAGGGTCCAGCTCCCGGACGTGACTTGCGCAAGCTCGCCCGTACAGACGATATCGGGGCCTATCGCGAAAAGGCTCGCGCCTTTCCCGGATCTCTGCTCCTCTTCACTGGCCTTTTCGCGCGCCGCCTTCATCGCCCGGAGCCTGGCGGCAGTATAAGTCACTTCGTCGCGGTCGATCAGCTTGGCATGATTGGCGCAAAGCCAGATGGCGTTGCCAATGCCCGACCGTTCCTCGCGGCTCATGGTTTTGTCATAGCGCCGCGCCCCCGGCCCCGGCGCGGCCGCGCAGATATGTGCCGCCACGCCGATGTTGGAAACCGCCTCGGGCGATTCAGCGCTCGGGCCGTGGGTCCCTCTGGTGCATCCTTCAAAGGAGCACTGCCACCCGGCGCGCGCCGCTACCCTATTCTTTGTGCTTTGGGAAAATTCGTCGCGGTTGCTCATCCGATCAGGATTCCCCGGCTTTCGTTTCCTTGGGCGGCTGATGCAGCACGATCGGTTCCGCCGGATAGACCTTTAGGAACCGGCAGTGCGCCTGGCACCAGGCCGCGGCGGCCGGGGACAGCCAGCCGGTCATTTCCACCATGCTTTCGTAGCGCTTCGGCAGGTTCCACATTATGACAGGCTCGTGATGGGCAATGCGATTGCGCAGGCTGCGGATTTGCGCCAGCGGGCCGGAGAAATCCTTTCTTCGCAGCCCCTTTCCATCTGGCTTACGGCCGATCTTGTGCAGCGTCGTCTGCCACAACGTTTCATAGTCCTTGCCGAACATCGCGGTCCAGAAGCTGAAGGTCAGGGCCGCGACGATCCGGCCGGGGGTCGGTTCCTTTTTGTCTTCCTCAATGTCCTGGATGGCCTTGGCGAGCTGTTCGGGCTGCCATTCACCGAGCAGCAACCCCGGCTCATGAAACCAGCTTTCATTGACCGCTTCGGTCATGACTGCATGGATTCGGTTGCGCAGCGCCACTTCAAGCATCTGCAGCGGCGTATAAAGGCTTTCCGAAATCAGCGTATATAGCTCAATAGCGCGGCTACGGTCGCCGTTCGCCCAGCCGAGGTAACGGCCAAACCGCTCCAGGGAAAGCGCCATTTCCAGCGCTTCATAGGAAACTGTCTTCCCTACTTCCCCTTGCATTTTTTCCCCACCCCTTCTATATTGGTAATCGTACACCCCGGTACCGTCTCTGCCCTAGGCATGCGGCCGGGGTAATTTTTTGCCCTAATCACTTGACGTGTTTCGGAATTTGCAAAGCCGCCTTGGCTTCCTTCCGCTGCTTCTTTTCAGCCGCGAATTCCGGCTCAAGCGCCTGAATCTTCGTCACCAGGCCGTCGAGGTGGTAGATATTGCTGTTCCAGTCTCCGGCAGCCGTCTTGCGCATTTCGCGCTTGATATAGCCGGCCTTCTCCAGGGCGCGCATATTGTTCTGGATGGTTTTCTCCGTAACATCCATGCGTTTCGCCAGTTCCTTTTTGGCGGGAAACGGCTTGCGCGTCGGCTCGTGCCAGTAATCCAGGAGCTGGATGATGATGTTCATCTGCATCGCGTTGATGCCGAGGCGCCGCTGCGCCTGGATCAAGATGGAGGGGATGCCCGCATAGCCGTGACTATAAACAGCCTTGCCCCAGATGCGCTCCGTAGAGGACGGCTTCTTGGCTGCGGGCTTTGGGAAATTGATGACTTCTGCATCGGTAGGGGTTGCGCTCATGGTTTAAATCTCCTTCGGTTGCAAAGAAGATACGCAGGCGCATACCAGCTTTCAATGAGCCGGGCTGTTGGGGGTATGGAAAACGCAGGGGCTACCCCTATCTGCGTTAATTGTGCTCTGTCCACCACTAAAGCTATTCTGTCCACCACTAAAGCTATATGGTCTACGCTGCTTTGCTGGTCGGATTTCGCCCCTACCTTGGGAAGCCCCGTTCCCGACGGGTGGGGCTGCCAATTTCCATACTTAAGCGTCATTTTTTGTACCGCAAAGCGGTTGTAACATGCCCGGACACCAATCGGAACGGAAAATGCGCCCTGTTCCGATCCTAATTCGACCGATCCGAAGCGATGCATTCGCGCCGCTTCACGCTGCAGTGGTTCCCATCTTCTGAAGACGCTCGTGTTCCTCGATGAGATAGGTGATGTAGCTCCGGATCAGATTGCAATACAGCCGCGCCTCATTCTGCTGGATGGCGACCCCAGCCTTGAGATCCATACAGTGACGTACGCCGCCGCCGGTTGGCGAGGACAGATAGCCGTGCAATTTTGTCATCCAGTCAAGGATCTGCTCCTGAGCTGTTCCACGATTGCCGGATCTCATTTCGCCAATGATCTTGTTGAAATATTTCCCCTGAACCGTGCCATCGTTCGTGCCGGTGCCCCGGAACACGGTCGCGACCGACTCCAGAAGCCAGAGGATTTCAGAAACCGCCTGGCGGCTTTTCCCTTCCTCGATGAGCCGGTGCGACTCCTCGAGCGATGCTTCAATCAGCGCCCGTGCCTGCGCGTCGAGGGAGGGTGCGGCGTCGGGCACGGGAATCGGTGGGGCCTGCGGGTTTGTGGCGACCAGATGGGGCGGTTCGATCCGATAGCCCGCGCCATGTTCCGCAAGTACGCGATTGATCATCGCCACGTCGGGCACGCCGAGGCCGTCATCGGCGCACTCCATGCAGACCCTATAAAACGCCTCGATGAACAGCGGCGCGTTCTCTTCCGCTCGGCGCATCGCGCTATCCAGATCGGACCACGCCCAGCTCAGGCTGCTGCTGTTCCCCGAACCACCGAACGCTTCCTTAAAGCGTTCAACGATCACCCAGGTGTTTCTCTGAGCGGCGATTTTTTCGATGAAATCGTAAAATGCGCGCGACAGCGTCGCCGGCGCCGGTCCAGGGCTGGAAAACCGCCATGCAGGGTCAAATTTAAGCATTGAACGCTCCTAGTGTTCCGCCAGCCAGCGTGCATAAGCCCGCACGTCGATCATCGGCACGGTTCCAATCTCCTGCAGCCGGGCGATCAGTTCCAATAGAAAGCCGGTAACGGACTTCCCGTTGAGCGACACCGTCGTAACGCCGTCGCCGTTGCGGCCGAACCAGCCGTGCGCCGCCACGCACCCAATGTCGAGCAGACTTTCATCCGGCGCGCTGTCGAGCAGGTCCGTCATGGTTTTGCCCATCGGCGGGCTCCACTCGCTTTCGAACGTCAGGATGCCGCCGAGAATCCAGTGCGGCTTCTTGGGCTCCGACTTCCCGCCGAGCCACGTCACCGCCAGGCTGGTGCGGTCGAGCTTGCGGACGCTCGCCGCCTTGTCGCGGGCATAGCCCACATAAGTCGCGTTAAGCGTCTGCTTGGCCTCGAATACGGCATAGACGCTTTCGGCCGGAATGATTTTGATGCCGTGCATTTCGAAAATCAGCGGCGTGTATTGCCGGTCGTAAATGACGACGTCGATCTGCTGACTGAACGTGCCGTGATTGTCCACGATAGGTGAGGCACGCGACGATCCGATCGCTCAAGGTCGGGTAATTCGTATTGCTCAGCGCCACGATAACGGTCAGCTCAACGTAGAAGGACGGAAAATCCAGCCCTTTCTGGTCCCGCCACAGCTTAATGAGGCGCGACTCCTGCTGCCGGCCGCCCGCCCAGATAGTCGTGATATGCGTCTGGACGTTGGTTTTGGTCCGGGTGCTGGCCTTGCGCCGGTAAAGGCTGTGATCGTTCGAAAAGGCGTTCTGCCGCTTGGCCGGGACCAAGTCCACGTCGTAGCCGCCGACCCTGATGTTGATGGAAACGTTCTGGCGTTTCGGCGCGTATCCCGCGCCTGTAAGCTTGGCGAACAGCTTGTCGTATATCTCCTGGAGCGTGTTATGAGACCTG
>NZ_AHZC01000120.1 GCF_000247475.1 Rhizobium sp. PDO1-076
GGGCCTCTCCCTCGCCGCCATGCAACTCGGCACCATCGCATGAGAGTTGACCGCCGATCTCGGCGCCGGAAAACGAGACCTCGCCGATGCCCTTCAAATTGTCGAGGAAGACGCCGCCCCTGATCGTGGCGCCCTGCGCATTCAGGGCACTGCCCTCGCCGCCATTCAACTCGGCCTCCTCCGCGGTGAGTTGACCGCCGATCTCGGTGCCGACGAACGAGACCTCGCCGGTGCTCTTCAGTTTGCGAAGGAAGGCATGGCCCTTGATCGTGGCGCCCTGCGCATTCAGGCTGGGCAGACTGCTGCCATTGAGGACCAGGCGATCGAAATTGGCCTGATCAGCCACGATAGGTTCCGCGAAAGCGCATCGGAGCAACCGAACCGCGCCCTTGGCAGACGCAAAGCTAAGGTCCAGCTCGCCCACGATCCAGGCGCCCTCCAGTTGCACGCCCTTCTCGTGCAGTCGGCACTGCTCGCAGCCGCCGAGGATCAGATAGCGCAGCAGGTCGGCGCGGATTGTTCGCGCTTTGCTCGGGCGCTTAGGCCGGGTGCCATTGCCAAGGGTGGTCAGTTCGCCACGCTTACAGCCCTCGATCAGTTTCTTTTCGGCGGGGCTGAGGGCGTCTATGCCTTTGAGGCTTTCGATGTCGGCATAGGTTCGGATCAGCATGGTCGCCCCAGAGGTTCAAGGTGATCGCGAGACTAGCTGCGCGTTTCGTTGCCTGCAACCGCAGGATAGCATTGCGCCTGTGGTTCCCCTCACCCGGCCTCCGCTTCGCTCGGCCACCTCTCCCCCGAGGGGAGAGGTGCAGTCGCCGGCGCTGCGGCGACAAACGGACAAAACGCAAAAAGCCGCCGGGTTGCCCCGACGGCTTTTGAAAGTCACGTATACGGAAAAGCTCAGACGAACTGGCTCAGACCCGGAACCGAGGCCACAACCTCGTCCACCACATCGGCGCCGGCATGTTCGCGGGCAACGGCCATGGTTTCCTTGGCGAGCGTGGTGATCTCGCCCATGCCGAGGCCCTGGGCCATCAGCTGCTGGCCAAGGCCCATGATGCCGCCGCCGCCGATGGCGCTCATCAGGCCGCCGAGAAGGCCGCCGCCGCCGGCACCTTCGCCGTTGTACTTGGCCACCAGTTCGGCAGCCCCCGGGATGGCTTCGATCATCGTGGCGACCGGGCCGTCGGCTGCTTCGCGCTGCAGGAAGCCGAGCATCATGCCGAGCGCCTTTTCGGCGAGGTCCGGGGAAATACCGACATTGTCGGCGATGCGGGTGACGATTTCGCTCATGATTTTGAGGCCTCCTGCCCTTGGAATATTGACGTTAACGTCAACGTAATGGATGTTTTCACTGAACTCAAGTGGACTTAGGCAAAGTCTGGCGCGTGCGGCCCGATAATCGGTGCAAAACCCTTCGGCTGCACTGTTGCGCTCACTGTCGCGTCTATTGGCGCGCCCCCTGCCCTGTCAGTCCTGTCCTGCCCTGTCCTACTCTGGCTTCTGCCTTGCGGCGCGTGCCTTGGCAAGCCTTCCGCCGCCTGCCGGATGCCAGGCGAAACATCAAGCGAGACAACAGGCCAGTTGCCGTGCCCAATGACGCTTCAGTTGACGGGTCAGAATGACCGATACCGGGCGTTGTCGATGTTCCACACTATCCTTATAAGAGCAAGCGGACGAATGCGTTAAGCGCCAGGGAGATGAGTGCATATGCTGAAAGACGGCGAACTCTATATCGGCACCAGCCGCAATCCGGACGACAGCCTGAACAAGGGCGAATATCTGGCGCTGAAATATGGCAACCACCACGGCCTTGTCACCGGCGCCACCGGCACCGGCAAGACCGTGACGCTGCAGGTGCTCGCCGAAAGCTTCTCCGAGGCCGGCGTTCCGGTGTTTGCCGCCGATATCAAGGGCGACCTTTCCGGCATTGCCGCCATGGGCGAGCCGAAGGACTGGATCACCCAGCGGGCGACACAGATCGGCTTTACCGACTATGCGCCCGCCGAATTCCCGGTGATCTTCTGGGACCTCTACGGTGAAAAGGGCCATCGGGTGCGCACCACCGTCGCCGAGATGGGGCCGCTGCTTTTGTCGCGGCTGATGAACGCATCGGAAGCCCAGGAAGGTGCTCTCAACATCGCCTTCAAGATTGCCGACCAGGGCGGCTTGCCGCTGCTCGACCTGAAGGACCTGCAGGCGCTCCTGACCTATATGGCGGAAAACGCTTCCGAGCTTTCCAGCCAGTTCGGCCTGATCTCCAAGGCCTCGATCGGCACGCTGCAGCGCGGGCTGCTGGTGCTCGAACAGCAGGGTGCGCAGAACTTTTTCGGCGAACCTGCCCTGAAGATCACCGACATCATGCGCACCACCAATGACGGCCGCGGCGCGATCTCGGTGCTGGCCGCCGACAAGCTGATGATGAACCCGCGTCTCTACGCGACCTTCCTGCTATGGCTGCTGTCGGAACTGTTCGAGGAACTGCCGGAAGTCGGCGATCTCGACAAGCCGAAGCTGGTGTTCTTCTTCGACGAGGCGCATCTCCTGTTCAACGACGCGCCGAAGGTGCTGACCGAACGGGTCGAGCAAGTGGTGCGGCTGATCCGCTCAAAGGGCGTCGGCGTCTATTTCGTGACCCAGAACCCGCTTGATGTTCCCGAAACGGTGCTCGCCCAGCTCGGCAACCGGGTTCAGCATGCTTTGCGCGCCTATACGCCGCGCGAGCAGAAGGCCGTGAAGACGGCGGCCGATACGTTCCGGCCGAACCCGGCGTTCGATTGCGCAACCGCAATCACCACACTCGGCATCGGCGAGGCGCTGGTCTCGACGCTGGAAGCCAAGGGGGCGCCGTCGATCGTCGAGCGCACGCTGGTGCGCCCGCCGTCCGGCCGTGTCGGACCGCTGACCGACCCGGAGCGGCAGAAGGTGATGAGCCTCAGCCCGGTCGCCGGCCAGTATGACGCAGATCTCGACGCGGAATCGGCCTACGAGATCCTCAATGCCCGCGCGGCCAAGGCGGCAGAGGCCGCCGCTGCCAAGCAGGCCGCCGAGGAGCGGGCGAAAAACGGCGAGGCAGAGGACAGCGCGTCGGGCCGCTGGACGCTGCCGGGCTTCGGCGACGACGACCGGCAAGACGGAGATAGCGAGCGCAAGCCGACGCGCAAATCGTCAGGCTACCAGCGGGAGACGGTGATCGAGGCGGCGATGAAGAGTGCCGCCCGCTCGGTGGCGACCTCCGTCGGCCGGGCCCTGGTGCGCGGCATCCTGGGAAGCCTCAGGCGTTAGCGGTCAGGCTCGGGACCTGCCCCCCTTCGATGACGGCAATCGCGGCGAAGACGACTGCAACCTGCTGTCGTCTTCATGACGGCGGATCACGTCTTGCCGCGGACAAATGCATGCAGGCTCGGCGGGTCGGGATGGCGTTTGAACAAGATCAAGCTGCGAGGGCGAAAGTCTCTGTTTTTACTCAATATTGGGGACAAAGCTTTTACACGGGCGAAAGCTTTGGCTGTTCCAGAGCAGGACAGTTGAACCGAACCACAATATTTGACCCGTTAAACCTCAGCGTGAAATGGGGCTGGTTATTCACCGAAGCGCAACGGATACTGGGTTATGATCGGCGTAATATCGATGACTGGCGATTGTCCAGTTTTGCGTGAGGTGTAACGTGGATAGCGGCCTGAACCATGTCGTGCTGGTGAACAACGCCAGACGGGCCCTCGAGAAGGGCCGCTTCGAGCTGATCTACCAGCCGATCTATTCGGTCGGCCACCGAGAGGTCGACAGCCTGGAGACGCTGCTGCGCTGGCGCATGGAGCCGGGCAAGCTGGCGGCCGCGCAGGAATTCCGCGGCATCTTCCGCGATCCGTCGATGTCGCTGTCGATCCGCAATTTCGTGTTGGAGAACACCATTCGCCAGGCCGCCGCCTGGCAGGACGACGGCCACCATTTTGGCCGTTTGAGCATCAACACCACCGCGTTCGACCTGTGTTCCGGCGACCTCGCCGGACGGCTGGAAGCCATGCTCGCCCTCTACCGCCTGTCGCCGGACATGATCGAGATCGAAGTGCCGGAAAATGCGCTTTACGGGCCACGCGCCGTCGAGGTGGGCCTGGCCATCGAAATGCTGTGCTATTCGGGCTTTTCGCTGGCGCTCGACAATTTCGGCGCAACCTATGCCGGGCTGTCGGCGCTGCGCCGCTATCCCTTCAGCCGGCTGAAGATCGACCCGAGTCTGATGCGCAACGCGCTGACCAATTCGGTCGACCAGGCGATCATCCGCCATGTGATCGGACTCGGGCATGATCTCGGCATCACCATCACCGCGTCCGGCGTCGAAAGCGAGGCCCAGATGGAAGCCGCCCTGCAGCTCGGGGTCGACAGCATCCAGGGCTATTTCGTCTGTTTCCCGAAAGAGGCGGAAATGGTGCCGCGGGTCTGTCATGTGCTGAACCTGCAGGGTCGTAGCGCTTGATTGTTGCGTGATCGCGTACCACTGACCAGAAACCGTTGAACACACTGGCATGTCCGCCCGGATCGTGGCAGGGTCGGCCATGCTTCTCGTGATCTATTGCAGCGCCGCCCTTGCCGAAATTGCCGGCTGTTTTGCCTTCTGGGCCTGGTGGCGCCTGGGCCATTCGCCCGTGTGGCTGGCGCCCGGCGTCTTGTCGCTGGCGCTGTTTGCATTCCTGCTGACACTGGTGCCCTCGGATGCGGCAGGTCGCGCCTATGCGGCCTATGGCGGCGTCTATATCGCCGCCTCGCTTTTGTGGCTGTGGCTGGTCGAGGGCCAGCGACCGGATCGTTTCGATCTGTCAGGGGCGGCCATCTGCCTGGTCGGCGCCATGGTGATCCTGCTGCCGCAGCGCGGCTGAGGGATTCGGCCAGCCGCTATATTGGGCGTTTCGGGCCGATTTCCCCTCAAAAACCGGAATGCCGGCTTGCGAAATTTCCGTATATACATAAATTATGATGATCGTCTGGGATGAACCGAAACGGCAGCAGAACCTCGCCAAGCATGGTCTCGATTTCGCTGACCTTGATCTGGAATTCTTTCTGGCTGCTCGGGTTAGGCCTGTGCGCCACCGGCGAACGATGGCCGTGGGCGAGTTCGATGGACAGATCGTCATCGCGGTCATCTTTACCCTCTTGGCAGCGAGGCGATTTCGCTGATTTCGATGCGGCCGGCGAGCCGCAAGGAAAGGAGACTGGCATGGCGATGAAATTCTCATCAAAGCGGCCACTGACCGATGCGGAAGAAGCAGAAATCCAGAAGATGATTGCATCGGATCCGGACAATCCGGAAGCGACAGAAGAAGAGCTGAAGGAATTCCGGCCGTTTCGCGAGGTTTATCCCGATATCGCCGAAGCGATCGACCGCAAGCTCGCCGGACGGCCGAAATCGGAGGCACCGAAACAGGCGATCAGCATCCGGCTCGATGCCGAGGTGATCGCGCGTTTCAGGGCCACCGGCGATGGCTGGCAATCGCGGATGAACGAAGCACTGCGCAAGGCCGTGGGATTGTAGAACGAAAAAGGGGAGAGCGATCCGCCCTCCCCTCGTTCAATCAGTCGATATTCGATCACACGGCGACGGGCTTGCGATTGGCTTCGCGGAAGGACACGAGGCGACCGAGCTTTTCGTCCCAGAGGACCAGTTTCACGCAGGCGAAGCTTTCGCG
>NZ_AHZC01000119.1 GCF_000247475.1 Rhizobium sp. PDO1-076
AACCATCGTGCCGCGTGCGTCACGAATGAACTTGTTGGACCGCTTGATCATGCCGTGGCGCTTGCCAGCAGCTGCTGCACGGACCTTGCCGGTTGCCGTGATCTTGAACCGCTTTTTGGCGGAGGACTTCGTCTTCATCTTGGGCATTTTGCTACTCCATTGTTCTTGTATCGAAACAGGCAGACGAAGCCTGTTTTCAAGCATAAAGAACGGCCACGGCATGCCCTGCCGGACCGTTCGGACGGGGGCTTATAACCGCAGGACCGAAAAAGCGCAACGGGGGCAGGCAGGAATCTTCAAAAGCCGTATCATCCACCGTTGCGCGGGACGGCGAGCGAGACCTTCAGCCCCCCCATCGATGAACGGCTGAAGCGCATGGATCCACCATAGGCCGTCAGCACATCCTGCGAAATCGCCAGGCCAAGGCCGGAGCCCGGATCCTTGTCGTCGAGATGCACGCCACGCCCGGCAATGCCCGACAACGCCTCCTCGGCGACACCCTCGCCGTCATCCTCGACATCGATCAGCAAGCGTTCGCCTTCGATGCGGCCACTCACATGGATGGCCGTTGCGGCAAACCGGGTGGCATTGTCCAGCACATTGCCGAGCGCCTCGGCCAGATCGGCCGCATCCATGTCGACGGTCAGGGCCTCATCGATCTCGACCCGCCAGGCGACCCCGCGATGCTCCGTCACCGGTTTCAGCACCGAAACCAGCTTGCCGACCAGCGCTGCCAGTTCGGTGACCGCCATCTGCTCGACGCCGAGCCGCGCCGACTGCAATTGCCGGTCGGCGCGCTGGCGGATCAGGTCGATCTGCTGGCGGGCGAGATCACGCTGGGCGAGCGGCAGGTTGTCGGCCAGTTGCAGAAGCACGGTGAGCGGCGTCTTCAGGCCATGGGCAAGGTCGCTCGCCCTTGCGCGTGCCCGCTCGATCGCCGTTTCACGCTCGCGCAGCAGATGATTGAGTTCCCCGACAAGAGGCCGAAGCTCCCGCGGCCCGCCTTCCTTCACCGCCCGGCTCAAGCCGGAGCGCACCAGCGCGACATCTGACTGAAGGCTGGCGAGCGGCGCAAGGCCAATGCCGATTTGCAGGAAGGCGGCCGCGACCAGCACCGCCGCCGTCAGCGCCAGCATGAAGCCGATGGCACTGTGATAGTCGAGCAGAGCATCGTCCATCACCGAGCGGTCGAAGGCGGCCAGCAGGGTGAAATTGCGCGAGCCGTCCGGTTCCTCCACGAGAATGCGGCGGCTGTGGACGAAGAGTTGGGCGCCGTCCGGCCCCTCCGTGGCGCTGAAGCCATAATCACCGGGAACAAGTGCTGCGACCGGTATTTCCAGGTCCCAGAGCGAGCGCGAGCGGAAGACCTCGCCGCGTTCCGAGACGATCTGCCAATACAGTCCACTGCCCGGCAGGTCGAAACGCGGATCGGCCGGCTTGCGATCCAGCAGCGCCTTGCCGTCTTTCAGCTCGAGGCCCGCCGCAAGCTGGTCGATGACCGCGGACATGTCGGTGCGGTAGCGTTCGGCGACATAGTCGGAGAAGATGCGGCTCAGGCCGAAGCCGACCAGCAACAGGATGAGCACCACGGCCACCATGGCTCCGATGACGAGACGAAGCCGCAGCGACTGCATCATGGCTTGCCATCCAGCAGGACGTAGCCAAAGCCGCGGCGCGTCTCGATCGCATCGGCATCGGTCTTGCGGCGGATGCGACCGATCATGGCCTCGACGGCATTCTTGGCCTGGTCATCGTCACGGCCCTGAACATGGCGGGCAATCTGCAGCGGATCGAAGACCCGGCCGGGTTCGGCGATCATCAGGGCCAGAAGGCGAAATTCGAGCGGCGTCAATTCCAGCGCCTGTCCGTCATAGGTCACCCGCCGGGCCAGATCGTCGAGCACAAAACGGCCGGCCGTCACGACGGACTTCGGCCGACCGCCGGCGCGGCGCAAGAGGGCGCGCAGCCGTGCGACCAGTTCCTCGCTGCGAAACGGCTTGGGGAGATAGTCGTCGGCCCCGGCGTCAAAACCGTCGACGCGCTCCATCCATGAGCCGCGCGCCGTCAGCACCAGGATCGGCGTGTCGAGACCGGCGGCCCGCCAGCGCTTGAGAATGGAAAGGCCATCCATGCCGGGCAGGCCGAGATCGAGGATGATGGCGGCGTAGTCGCCCGTCTCGCCTTCCGCCCAGACCTCGGGGCCGCTGGTCATGTGTTCGACAACGAAGCCTTCGGCCTCCAGCTTGGTGCGTGTGTATTCGGCAATGCCCAGGTCATCTTCGGCGAGCAGGAGACGCATGCATCACCACCCAAATGCCGAGAGCTTGCGGCCGGTCTCGGCATTCAGCCTCAGGCTGCGCACGCTGCCCTTGGCGCTTTCGACCTTCAGGGCGTAATACGGCGTGCGAGCCTCGAGGTTGAGATCGACCGAAATCACACGCCCCGCCTTCATCTCGTCGACCTTGTCGAGGATCTGGCGCAGCGACAGGATACGTCCCTGCCGGACAGCGTCGCGCGCCCGAACATGATCGGCGTCACGATCGCGACCTTTCGAGCCACTGCCGCTGCCCGTATTGTCGTCGTCATCCTCATTGCCGTCATCGTCCCTGTCATCGCTGTTGCCATGGCCCGAATTGTCGGAGTCATCACCGGAATCGTCGCTGCCGCCTGAGCCACGTCCGCTGCTGTCGCTGTCATTGTCACTGTCGCTATCGCTGTCGCTGTCGTCATCAGCCCAGGCGGGTTCGGTCCGTGCCAACACGGTGAGAGCCGTGGGCAGGCTCAGCAGCAGGTTAAGAAATGTGCGACGATCCATGGGCTTTCGGGAATTTTCCTTGCTTTTTTGGGCTCTTTTGGCGCTGGCATGAGTGCAGACTGATCTGGATGCAGTGCTGCAACGGCTTGAACGTAGCGCGTGTTGACCGGCCTTGCCACCGGCAAAAACGGGTTCCCCGCCCGGGGGCGCCGGGCGGGGCGAAACGGCGAAAGGGGTTGCCCGGGCGGATGGGCTTCGCGCGTTTCGATGCCGGTCAGCTGGCGGGGATGACCGTCACCTTGGTGAGCGTGCCTTTGGGGGCGCGAAGTTTGATCTCGGTTTGGCCATGCTCAAGCTCGACCTCGTAGCGCAGGCGGTTGCCGTTCTGGTCAACGGCCATCATCGTGCCGTTGCGAAGGCCATTGAGCTGGGTATCGTTGACGACGAGGCGCACATCGTCGCGGCCTCGACCACGGCCGCGGTCGGCGGTGCTATCGTCATCGTCGCTGTCATCGTCATCGTCGCTGCTGTGGTGGCGACCATGATCGTCGTCACGGCTGTCGTCATCGCCTCCGCGACGGCCACTGTTGTCATCATCGCTGTCGCGGTCGTCGCTGTCGTCGCGCCCGCTGTCATCGGAACCGTGCCGGCCGCTGTCGTCCGAGCGATCCCCCCCATTGTCATCGGAACTATTGTCATCGGAACCATCATCGTCACCGCCGCGGGCTTCGGCGACCGAAATGATCATCGAGGCAAAGGGCGACGGCAGCGTGGCGCCGAGGGCAGGAAGCAGCGTCAGGGCGACGGCGGCGGTGCTGGAGACCAGCAGGGCTCTACGCAAAAGACAGGTCATTGTGTTTCTCCGTGTTGCAGATCCATCGTTTGGATGATCACACTATGCAGCACGGCGGCTGACAGGATGCCCGCGCGGCTTGTCAGCAAGCTGTCAGGAAAGCACAGGCGGCGATTGCCTGCGGACAAAGCCGCCTCAAGGGCTTTCGAAAAGACGACCGAAAGGCGGGCATGAAAAAAGCCGCCTTGCGGGCGGCTGATTTCGGCGTTCTTGTTCGGCTGCCTTGTCAGGCAATGTTCAGGCAATCACTTCGGGGCCAGAACCATCATCATCTGGCGGCCTTCGAGCTTCGGCTCGGCTTCGACCTTGGCGATTGCCACGGTGTCTTCCTTGACCTGAAGCAGAAGCTTCATGCCGAGTTCCTGGTGGGCCATTTCGCGGCCGCGGAACTTCAGGGTCACCTTGACCTTGTCGCCCTCTTCAAAGAATCGGTTCATCGCCTTCATCTTCACCTCATAGTCATGGGTGTCGATGTTGGGGCGCATCTTGATTTCCTTGACCTCAACGATCTTCTGCTTCTTGCGCGCTTCAGCTGCCTTCTTCTGGTTGGCATATTTCAGCTTGCCGAGATCGAGGATCTTGCAGACCGGAGGCTCCGCATTCGGGGAAATCTCGACCAGATCCAGTCCGGCCTCTTCCGCCATTCGAAGCGCTTGATCCGTCGCCACGACGCCGAGGTTCTGTCCCTCGTCATCAATCAGCTGGACTTTCGGAACGCGAATTTCTCGATTGGAGCGCGGCCCATCCTTTACGGGGGCATCGGTTTTGAACGGTCTGCGGATGGTCGTATTCTCCTTGAATTATTTCCATGCACTGCAAAGTCTAGACAAAGTCTGGCGACGCGATGCGCGCCGAAGGCCTATGTGGCGAATACAGCGGCAGTGTCAATACCATGGTCCGGACAGAAAATCACCTGTTGTCCGTCACTTCCTGAATGTGTTTTACAGCAAATCAGCAAAAAAGGAGCCGCTGAATGCCCGAAATCTCCAATACCCTCGTCGAAAAAGCCATCTCTGTGGGTCCGCTCGGCGATGAACGCGAGATCGCGACCATCACGCGGCCGGCCACCAGCGCTGACGAAAGGGCCGCACTGGTCTGGCTTGGCGGCTATCGTTCCGACATGTCCGGCACCAAGGCGGTCGAGATGGACCTGCTCGCCGCCGAACATGGATTGCAGGCAATCCGCTTCGACTATTCCGGCCATGGCGTGTCCGGTGGCGAATTTCGCCTGGGCACGATCTCGCGCTGGACGGAAGAGGCGCTGGCGGTGATTTCCGCCTCCGACGCCAGGCGCGTCATTCTGGTCGGCTCATCGATGGGCGGCTGGATTGCGCTCAGAGTCATCCAGGAAGCCCGCCGTCTCGGCCTTGCCTTCGACATCTGCGGCCTGGTGCTGATCGCGCCGGCCCCAGATTTCACCGTCGAGCTGATCGAGCCGCATCTGTCGGAGGCGGAAAAGCAGTCGCTGGCCGAACGCGGCTATTTCGAGGAACCTTCTGAATACAGTCCGGAGCCGAACATCTTTACCCGCGCCCTGATCGAGGACGGTCGGCAAAACCGCGTCCTGACCGGGATGATCCAGACCGGCTGCCCGGTGCATATCCTGCAGGGCATGAAGGATCCGGACGTGCCGTACAAGCATGCCCTGAAGCTGATGGAATTCCTGCCAGCGGACGATGTCGTCCTGACCCTGGTTCGCGATGGCGACCACCGCCTGTCGCGGCCGGAGGATATTTCGCGGATGAAAGTGGCGATCGCCGCAATGATCTGAGGTCTCTCGGGAACCTTTGCGTTCGGCCCTGGTTAGATGTGTCGCATTTTAACCATACTCGCGGAATTGCGTCGGGTTGCCCCCCGGCGCGATTGACTCATACCCCCTGACAATCTTAACTTTTCGTTAACGATACAGGGGACAGTTTCATGATGAACGGTTCGCGCGCCATCAAGGCGCTGCTCATCGCGGTGGCGGTTATGGCACCGGCTGATTTCGGCTATGGCGCGCCGAAGCCCCTGGTCTCGATGATCACCGGCAGCGTGACTTCGCAGCCGATCGGTCACTACGAATTCTGCAAGGCCAATCCCGCGAATGTGCCGTGCCGCCAACC
>NZ_AHZC01000118.1 GCF_000247475.1 Rhizobium sp. PDO1-076
TCCTATGACAGTGGCGGACATCTTCCGCCTCGTGTGTGTGTGAGTTCAAGCCATTGGAGGCCCGATCAGCGCTCCAGGAACGATGCAAGATCGTCCGTGAACTTCGTGGGGTTTTTGAAAGCAAGGAAATGGTCACCCTGCTCTTCGGCCTTGTAGACATGTAACTCCGAGCCCGGGATCACGGACTGCATCCACCGTTGGCTTGGCACATTGTTGCTGTTTTCACCGGTGAAGATGGCGGTTGGCACATCGATCTTATGGCTGACGACATCGCGCCAGTCGTTCATCGCGTGATCGAAGAGGACAAGGCTCATGAACTTCGGGTCGTTCTTGATGAACTCCCGAGCAAAGGCTTCCGAATTCTGGAAGGCCGGAGAGCCATTTTCCATGTAGCGTCGCATGGCGTTCATATCGACGACCTGATCGTTTGTCGGCGCACCGCCAAAGGCTGCAATCATGCGCTCAGGCGATGTGGTCATGCCGCCGGCATCAAGCCGTTCTTGCTCCGACCAGTCGGCGTGAGTGTAGATTGAGATCGGCTCGTCAATGAACGCCGCCTTGCGGATATTGTCCGTGCCGAACAGATCGATATAGCTCCAGATGACGGACGCCCCCATCGACCAGCCGCACAGGTCAACTTTCTCGACACCGAGATGGCCGATGAACTCGTTCAGATCCGCGCCAAAGCGGGCGATCCGCGTACCGTATTGGACATTCTCGGAGAGGCCCTGATTGCGCGGATCGATCACATAGACATGATATTTCTGGGCAAGCAGGTACATGACATTGACGTATTCAGCGCCGTTGGCCGACCAGCCGGGAATGAAGATCAGCGGCCGGCCGCTGCCCGCCTCCCAATAGGAAAGCTTGACAGCATCGCTGGTCTCAAAGCTGTTGATCTGTAGCCCGGTGAAGTCGGAGAGCTTCGTCGGCAGGCCTTCAATCTTGTTGGGAAAGACATAGTCCTTACCAAGCACTTCAATCGCGGGTGCCGCGAATGCAATGCTCGCGGACAAGAGCAGACCTGACAAGGCGCTCATTGTGGACAGAAACTTTTGAGCCATTTCACAAACCCTGCATTTTGGGCGACGAGTTCGCGCTCGTCGTGAACCCTTGCCGATGAACCTGTGGTAATGTAAATCTGAAAGACGATAAACAGATCGAAATCTACGATGAGTAGAGGAATTTGCTACAATGGCTCAGCTTGAGCAACTCAACGGCATCATCAGCTTTGTCGAAGCGGGAACCCTTCTGAGTTTCACCGCAGCCGCAGACAAGCTGGGCGTGACGAAGTCCGCCGTGGGCAAAAGCGTTGCCCGGCTGGAAGAGAGGCTCGGTGTAAAGCTCCTGCATCGCAGCACCCGCAAGCTGACTTTGACGCCCGATGGAGAGGCCTATCTGGCCAGTTGCCGTCACGCTCTCGAAGAAATCGGTTCTGCGGAAAATGCGCTCGCCGCAAAAAGCCAGCAGCTCGCCGGTCGATTGCGGATTGATGCACCTGCTGCCTGGGGCCGGCAGATTCTGCTGCCCTTGCTTGCGAAGATCACAAAGCAACATCCCGGCCTTTGCCTGTCCCTGTCGCTGACTGACAGGATCATCGATCCGGTCGAGGAGGGTGTGGATCTTGCCATCCGGTTTGGCGAGACGAAAAGCACCACCGGGCTGATCACCCGCAAGCTGACCGAACAAAGAGCGCTGATCGTTGCCTCACCGGATTATCTCAAAGCACGCGGTGAGCCTGTCACGGTCGAGGACTTGCAGGAGCATGACTGCATTGTTGGTTTCCGCCGGGATATCCCAAACACATGGCGGGTCAAGGCGACAGACGGCACAATCTATCGTGTTACACCACCGCCGACCCATGAGATCGGTGACGGCGCGGCGATTGTCGATGCTGCAGTGGCAAGCCTTGGACTAGCACAAATGCCAAGTTCGCTGGTTGCCAATCATATCACAGCCGGAAGACTTGTCTCGGTTCTGGAGGCGTTCACCGGGGCAAAAATCGAGATCTCCGCCATCTGGCCATCGACAAAGCAGCTTCTCCCGCGCGTCAGGCATGTCGTTGAGATCCTCGCAGACGAGGGCCGCCGCGGAAACCTCGGCGAGTAGACAGACGTCCATACCCGTTTTTTTACCGCTTCAGCCACCAGGCCAGCCAGCGCAACAGGCGCGGCATGACGATCCAGTACATGGCAAAGACGATCAACACGGTCAGGATCATCATTCTGAGAATGAATGGCAGGGCCGTCAGGAGGGGAAACAGGAAGGCCACGGCCAAGGACGCCAGTGGAAATATTCCCATCCAGGTCACCACAGCCATCCGCCAGCGTGCCGGTTGTTTCTGACCTTCCAGACCCGTAGCCGAGAACCACAAGTCGGTCGTATTGAAGACCCGGTACTCGGGCTCATGGTCCGAGACATGCCGCAAGCGTTCATGCCACTCGGCCGCATCCTTCGAGTTGCGCCAGATATCGAGGGCCGCCTGCGTCGTGAAGCACTGGACGATATGAAATTCCTCGCCGTCCATTCTTGGCGGAATGACGGTCGAGAACAGATAACCGGGTGATCTCGAGCAGGCGGCGAGCATGTCCCGAACTAGACGCTCATAATGGGCTTCCTGACCGGGATTGGCGCGACGGTGGATGATGCGGGTAACCTGTGACATGCCGAACTCTGTCTCCTGACGTGGGATGTGACCGCAGGATGGCCCCTTGCCAATCCTGCGGATACTGAACCGTCACTGTGTCTTGGGAAGCGCGTAGGCGACGATGTAATCGCCGTAGTCTGGAGCCGCACGAGCGCCATTCGCGGTGACCACGACATACTGTCTGCCGTCTTCTGGCGACATGAAGACCAGCGGCGTTGAGCCTGCGCCAACCGGAAGCGGGCTTTTCCAGACGACCTCGCCGGTCATGACATCGACGGCACGCAGGTAATAGTCGGATGTCGCAGAGAAGAACACCAGACCCGAAGCCGTCGGCGTAGCGCCACCAAGGGTCGGCATGCCCAGTTCGATCGGCAGATGCGTTTTCATCCCGAGCGGGCCGAACTGCTCGGGGGTGCCCATGGAACGGTGCCAGAGAACTTCCTGGGTCTTCATGTCGACCGCAGCCATGGTGCCGAATGGAGGAGTGGTGCATGGTACTCCAAGGAAGGACTGAACCATGCCCCGCTCTGCACCATAGGGCGTTTCCTTCATCGGAACGACGCCGCCCGTGCTATGCGATGCCTTGCCCGACGCTTTGGTGCGGGCGATTTCGTCCTCACGGCTCAGCAAACGACCCTTCATCGCAACGCGCATATCATTGACGATCATGATGTCACGGCTCTTGTCGATCGCCTGACCACCCCAATTGGTGGTGCCATACCAGGACGGGTTCTGGAGATACCACTGCATCTGCGGCGGCGTGTAGTCGCCGACGTAATACAGTTCCTTGAACTGGATACGGCAATTGAGCTGATCGATCGGCGTGATGCCCCACATCATTTGTTCGGTCAAAACGGAGTCACGGAAAGACGGCATGCCGACAGAGTAGGGCTGCGTGGGGGAAAGCTTTTCGCCGGCCACGCCATTGGTCGGGACCGGACGCTCTTCGACCGCTGTGATCGGCTTTCCCGTGCGCCGATCAAGAACGAAGATCTCGCCGTTCTTTGCGGCCTGCACAAGAGCGGGAATCCGTCCACCCTTGCCGTCCGGCATGTCGTAGAGAACAGGTTTCGAGGGGAGGTCGAGGTCCCAGACGTCGTGATGGACAAGCTGGAATGTCCACCGTTCTTCTCCCGTCGTCGCATCGACTGCGACAACGGACGAACCGACGCGATCAGTTTCAGCAGTACGGTGGCCACCAAAGAGGTCCGGTGTTCCATTGCCGGTCGGCAGATAGACCATGTTCAACTCGTCATCATAGCTGGGGGTAGCCCACATATTCGGCGTGCTGCGGGTGTAGCTTTGACCTTCCGGCGGAGGATTGGGTTGTCCCGGACGCCCGACGTCCCAGGCCCAGGCCAGCTGGCCCGTGACGGCGTCGAAAGCCCGCACAACACCAGAGGGCTCGTCAGCGGACTGATTGTCCATCACCCAGCCACCGACAATCAGGTTTCTACCGGCGAGAAGCGGTCCGGATGTGGGATTGTAGAAGCCTGGAATGACGGCGCCCATGCCAGCGGCCAGGAAGACCGTGCCACTATCGCCGAAGCTTTCAACTGGCTGTCCAGTTACGGCATCAAGCGCGATCAGGCGCATGTCACCGGTCGTCACATAGAGGCGCTTCTTGCCAGGTACGTCGTCCGCCAGACCCGGAACATCGAAATAAGCAAGCGAACGACACCGCATCCAATGGGCGGTCGCGTCAGGCTTTACGCCCGGATCGAAATGCCAGAGCTGTTCACCGGTATCGCCGCGGACGGCAAACACCTGGTTTGTCGGCGTGCAGGGATAGAGAGTGTTGCCGATCTGGAGAGGTGTGTTCTGATTTTCGCTGCCGTTTCCGGTAATGTCGCCGGTATGAAACGTCCAGGCAACCTCGAGCTCTTTGACGTTATCCCGATTGATCTGGCTGTAAGGAGCAAATTGTTCGCCTGATGGCGTGCGTCCAAAGCCGACCCAGCTGTCAGGCTCTCTTTCGGGCTTGTAGTCGGCTGCCACGGTCGGTGTAGAGGTCGGCTTCACGAGCCAGATGGGGCTGAATGCGCTGATAAAGGCCAGGACCACCGCGACGGACAAGACGGCAGAAACGCCATATGAAATCGGGCGAATATGCCGGACGCGCGAGGCGCCTCGCAAACTGGGCATGCACAGGCCAATCATGAGCCCGAGTACGGCAAACATCCCAAGCCGGGCCGCCAAAGGCCAGAACTGCAAACCAACTTCCCAGAGCGCCCACAGGAGAGTGACGAGATAAAAGGCTGCGAAAACGTATCCCGCCCGAACATCAGCCCGCGCCAGAAAGTAAGCCGTCGCGATCAAGGCGGCGGCAGAAACAAGGTAATAGAGCGATCCACCAAGCAGCAAAAGCTGGTAGCCGCCGTAGAGAAAGTAGGCTCCGATCGCGAGCAGCACCACGGCAAGCGCAAGCGCATACACTCTGGCACCCATGGACACTTTCGTTCCGTTGACGTCTAAAACAGATAGCAAGACACACTCCTCTTGGCTGGCTCTCGGTGGCAATCTTGAGGCCCACTCGTTCAAGCCGATGCCGAACGGCGACGCTCCCGGGCGTTGCAGGAATTATTGGCGTGAAGTGTACGTGTGTACCCATCCATTCGCGCAGACCCCTGCCGGGCACGAATGTCCCGAAGCGGGCAGCCGTCACCTAGTTAAGGCCGAGGAGGAGCAGGATAAATGTAACATCTGGCTACACAGAGTAGCATGCAGATCTACAATGCGCTCGAATCATAGGATCAACAAGACGTGAGAGCTACCGAGACGTGCGTTTTTGCGGAATAGGCGCTAAACCATTCCAACGATTTATGGTGGAAGGGCGTAACGTGACACTCGATTTATTCAATGAATCCCGGCGGCTGCCACTGGTTGATGCAGAAGTGGTTTATCATCCCTCTCCGGACCTTGGCATTCCGACCGATGGTCTCTACGCGCGGCTACGAGAGGAGATTGCCTGGGAGCAACATTTTGTGCGCATTGAAGGCAGAACAATTCCTCAGCCAAGACTGAGCAGTTGGTATGGTGAAGTCGTCCATTCCTATTCAACACTGGCACATACCCTCAG
>NZ_AHZC01000117.1 GCF_000247475.1 Rhizobium sp. PDO1-076
CTTGGCGACCTGCTGGGTGATCGTCGAGGCGCCGACCGGGCGGCGGCCGGAACCGAAGTTCTGCAGGTTGACGAGAATGGCGCGGCCGAGACCATAGATATCGACGCCGGGATGATTGTAGAAATTCTTGTCTTCGGCCGAGAGGAAAGCTGCCTTGACCCGGTCCGGTATTGCTTGGATCGGCAGGAAGAGCCGCCGTTCGCGGGCGTATTCCGCCATCAGCGCGCCGTTGCCGGCATGAATGCGTGTCGTCACTGGCGGTGCGTAACTTGCCAGAACCTCGTAGTTGGGAAGGTCCTTGGTCATCCCGTTCAGATAGATGGCAACGCCGCCGGCCACAATAAGGGCCAGCACGGATGCCAATCCGAAGAGATATCCAATCAGTCTGATCATGTTTTCGCTACCGGCTCTTGCTTCGGGTTCGGCGCGCCGCGAAAAGCTTCGCACACCCCGTGGCGTTTTGCACGTCGAGCGATGCTTGGCAAGACATGCGAGGCTCCTGCGCGGGCTGGGCGATTCGCCGATCGGACCAGATGCGCCTTCGATTTCGAGTAACTGCGGGAATGTGAGGAAAATAGGGCCGTTGGCGAGACTTCGTCATGGTCCGCACCAACGTCCACAGCCAGATCCTCACCCGCCATTGGCCAGAACCGGTGCCCGATAGCGCCGGATCGCATCAACCATCAAGCCGGCAACCTTGTCGCGCCAGACCGGATCGAGCAACAGTTTCTCGTCCTCCTTGTTGGACAGAAAGCCGAGTTCCAGCAGGATCGACGGTACATCATGGGCCTGCAGCACTCTGAAACCTGCATAACGATGCGGATTGTTGATCAGGCCGATTTGACCTTCAAACGAGCCAACAACCGCCTGGGCCATGGAGATCGAAAAGGCCTGCGTCTCGCGACGGGTGAGATCGAGGAGGATATCAGTGACCTCGGATGGCTCATCGGAATGCGCGACGCCACCGATGGCATCGGAGAAGTTCTCACGCTCGGCCAGTTGAGCCGCCATGTGGTCGGATGCCTTGTCGGAGATCGTGTAGACGGTCGCGCCACGGATATCGCCCTGGCGCAGAGTGTCTGCATGCAGCGAGATCAACAGGTTCGCACCCTTCTGACGGGCCAGCACGACCCGCTGGGACAGAGATAGAAACTGATCGCCGTCGCGCGTCATCACGGCGTGGATGCCCGGTTCTTTCTGCAGTTTTTCCAGCAGGATCCGGGCAAAAGCCAGCGTGATGTCCTTTTCCGGCGTCTTTGTCGTCGCACCAGCCGCACCGGCATCGATCCCGCCGTGGCCGGCATCGATGGCGATGACGTATTCATCCGAAACGGACCCCACGGCTGCAAGCTGATCCGCCGCAATGGCTGTCGGCTCGGTCTGCGCATTCCAGGCCTGCTCCTTGACCAGGCGGTCGAAATCCTGCTGCGGGATCAACTCGGCATCAAGCACAAGGCGAAACCCCTTGCCATCTTCATTGGCGAGGACCTCGGCCGAAACGAGTTTGGCGGGACGCTGTGCTGTGAGGACAAGGCGCGCCGAACTTGCATCCATGGAGCCGTAGCGGATGTCGCAAAACAGGCCCGTGGCCTTCAGGTCACTTTCGGCAAAAGCGAAGGCCGTTGCCGGCAAATCGACAACAATGCGATCGGGATTGGCGATGTAGCGGGCTTCGAACGTGGGGCGGGTATCGAAATCGAGCACGACACGGGTGCGGGCATCGTCTCCGGCAACCCGCGCGGCATAGGCGACCATCAGCGTGGATGGCAACCCGGACGGCGCCTGCGCAGAGACTGCGGCGGCAGGTTGCCCCCCTGCCCCGAATGCTGCACCAAATATCAAGATGACGCCCGCGATTCGTCCGAAACGCGTGGCATTCTCCGCGGCTAAATGCACAAATGCTGAAATCAAGCCTGTTCCCCAGGTTGGCGGCCGCCGGAAGTGATGTCCGTCACAGAAGCACGATCGCTTCTTTTTACGCTGACGACCACCCGCAACCCTCCATTCATGATGAATTCACGACATAAAATACGAATAAAAGGCCACTTTCGAACGGGAATCGCAGTACGCGAGCGAATTGATCTAATTGACTGCCATTATGGCATAAATCCGTTTGCTCTTGCTATTGTGACACAGAAAACATACAAGTCACGTGAGGGAAAAAGTGCAAACGGGATAGAAATTCCGCCACGGCTGCCAACCTCTGACAATGGAATTGGCGCCTGTTTAGCCGGACGTTCATCTGCCGTCTCCGCATTTGTTCCTGAAACTGGTTTAACAACGCCGGCACGGCCGGCAAACATCGGTGGCTCCCCACCAAAGGCTCTTGAATGAGCATCCATCGGATCCCGAGGGGTCCATATCATTGTCGTTGACGTACGGTTTTTGATGTTTTTGCAACAGGTTGACATGACCACGAACGGACCGGGATCGATAGATCACCCGATGCCCGTTCGGATGTTGCAAGCCCGGTCCTCCGTGCGTCCACATTCATATCCGGCGCACAGTCCGCTTGGTTCCAGCCGCTTCCCAGTTCAGCGCGCGGATGGACCACCGACCGAGGGCGCCGAGGAGCACAGCTTAAATGGCAGACAAAATGCTTATCGACGCGTCTCACGAAGAAGAGACGCGGGTTGTCGTTGTACGCGGTAACCGCATTGAAGAATTCGATTTCGAATCCCAGCACAAGAAACAAATTCGCGGCAACATCTATCTGGCAAAAGTAACGCGGGTCGAACCCTCGCTGCAGGCCGCCTTTGTCGATTACGGCGGCAACCGCCATGGCTTCCTGGCCTTTGCCGAAATCCACCCCGATTACTACCAGATCCCGCTTGCCGATCGCCAAGCCCTGCTTCGTGCCGAAGCCGAGGAGCATCGCAAAGAAAATGACGTCGAGGGTGACGAGCCTGTGAGCGCCGACCCGGCGTATCAGGACCAGCCCGACATCGGCATCCCCTCCAACGAAGAGCTTGCCGCGACAGACGCCCCTGTCGAAGCCGTCGAAACGGTCACCGAAGTCGCCGTTGTGGACGCGGAAGCCGAGGTTGCCGAAGAGGCGCCGAAGGCCAAGCCGAAGCGTGTTCGCAAGCCGCGCGCCAAGAAGGCTGCCGCTGGCGATGAAGCCGCAGCGTCCGACGACAGCGCCGGTGATGACGATGCCTCGGGCGGCACGATCGCCGCCATGGTTGAAATGGATGAGATTTCCGAAGAAGCCGGACGTCGCCGTGGCCGCGATGACGACGGTGATGATGATGACGACGATCACATCGAGGAAAAGGAAGAAATCGAATCCGTCGGCGCCGAAGACGCGATGGAAGAGGTTCCGGATCGCATTCAGCGCAAGCCGCGCAAGCTGTACCGCATCCAGGAAGTGATCAAGCGCCGGCAGATCCTGCTGGTTCAGGTTGCCAAGGAAGAACGCGGCAACAAGGGCGCCGCTCTCACGACCTATTTGTCGCTGGCAGGCCGCTACTCGGTGCTGATGCCCAACACGGCACGCGGTGGCGGCATTTCGCGCAAGATCACCAACCCTGCCGACCGCAAGCGCCTGAAGGAAATCGCCCGCGGCCTCGAAGTGCCGCAGGGCATGGGCGTGATCCTGCGCACCGCCGGTGCCAACCGCACCAAGGTCGAGATCAAGCGCGATTTCGAATATCT
Source organism: Rhizobium sp. PDO1-076 (assembly GCF_000247475.1). Classification (GTDB taxonomy): domain Bacteria; phylum Pseudomonadota; class Alphaproteobacteria; order Rhizobiales; family Rhizobiaceae; genus Allorhizobium. The sequence continues at coordinate 3,658 of NZ_AHZC01000117.1, forward strand.
GATGCGCCTGTGGGAAAACGTCCGCACGCTGACGCTCGCCTCGACAGCCCCTTGCCTCGTCTATGAGGAAGGCTCGCTGATCAAGCGCTCGATCCGTGACCTGTATAACAAGGACATCAGCGAGATCGTCGTGTCCGGCGAAGAAGGCTATCGCGAAGCGAAAGACTTCATGAAGATGCTGATGCCGAGCCACGCCAAGGTGGTTCAGCCTTACCGCGATCTGCATCCGATCTTCGCGCGCTCGGGCATCGAAGCGCAGCTCGACCGCATGCTGCAGCCGCAGGTGACGCTGAAGTCCGGCGGCTACATCATCATCAACCAGACCGAAGCGCTGGTATCGATCGACGTGAACTCCGGGCGCTCGACCCGCGAATATTCGATCGAAGACACCGCGCTGCAGACCAACCTGGAAGCGGCAGAAGAAGTCGCCCGCCAGTTGCGCCTGCGCGACCTTGCCGGCCTGATCGTCATCGACTTCATCGACATGGAAGAAAAGCGGAACAACCGCTCCGTCGAGAAGAAGTTGAAGGATTGCCTGAAGAATGACCGCGCCCGCATCCAGGTCGGCCGGATCTCGCATTTCGGCCTGCTTGAGATGTCGCGCCAGCGCATTCGCGCCTCGGTGCTGGAATCGACGACCCAGGTCTGCCCGCACTGCCAGGGCACCGGCCTGATCCGTTCGCAGTCGTCGGTTGCCCTGCATGTCCTGCGCGGCATCGAGGAATTCCTGCTGAAGAGCACGACCCACGACATCATCGTGCATTCCACGCCGGAAACAGCCCTTTACCTGCTGAACCAGAAGCGCGGCACGATTGTCGACTATGAGCAGCGCTTCGGCGTTTCGATCGTCGTCGAAGCCGATCATGCCGACCACAGCGGTTCGCAGCACTTCACCATCGAGCGTGGCGAAGCCGTGCCGAACCCAGTCAAGATCGAAAGCCTGATGTCGCTCCTGCCGGAGCCGGAAGAAGACGAATACGTTCCGGAACCCGAGGACGAGGATGACGAAGAGTTGGTGGCAGCACCGGTTGCCGCCACGGCTTCTCCGCAGGCTGACGCATCGGCCAATGGCGACGAACAGGGCAATCGCAAGCGCAAGCGCCGTCGTCGCCGTCGCGGCAAGAACGGCCCGAATGGCGAAACCAACGGCGCCCAGGCTTCCGGCATGGAAGACGATGGCGACGAGGACGAAGGTGACGAGGCTGACGACGACGCTGCCGAAGGCGGCAGCGAAGCCGTGGCCGGCGATGTCGATGCCAACGGCGACGACAGCCAGAAGCGCAAGCGCCGCCGTCGCGGCAAGCGCGGTGGCCGTCGCAACCGTCCGGGCGAAGAAGGCTCGCTGGAGGCTGGCGATGAAAATGGCGAAGACGGCGACGACGGGGAAGAAACCGACGGCGTGACCGAAACCGCCGCGGAAATGGCTGACGAACGGGTTGTCGAGACCTCTCCGTCGATGGCGGCAGTCGAAGCGACGGAAGAGGCCCCTGCGGTCCCGGCCCCGAAAGCGCGCCGGACCCGCAAGGCGAAGGTTGCTCCTGAGACCGCCGAACCGGCTGTTGCCGAAGCCGCTCCGGCGGTCGTGGTCGCTGAACCGGTTGTTACCGAAATCCTGGAACCGGCTGTTGCCGAGGCCGTGGAACCCGTTGCGGCACCGATCGCAGCGCCGGCCGAGACCCCGGTTGCTGACGTGGTTGCCGAGGAAGCCGTCGTCGACGAGAGCAAGCCGGCCCGCGCCAACCGTGAATCGAATGTCACATCGTCACAGCCCGTCGTCACTTCTGTGAATGCGTCGGACGAGAACGGCGAAGCGGCCAAGCCCAAGAAGGGCGGCTGGTGGCAGAAGCGCGGTTTCTTCTGAGCCGCAGCTGAAATTCGAAAATGAAAAAGGCCCCAATCGGGGCCTTTTTCATGTCTTGCTGGCTGGTTGTTTACGTCCTTCAGGCCGGGCGGAAACGCTGCATGACCAGCGTCGGCTTATCCATGAAACTCGCGTCATGGCTGCGGACATATCCGCATTTTTCGGCAACGCGGACCGAGCCCTCATGGGACGGGTCGAAGATCGCAACCGTGCGTTCAGTGA
>NZ_AHZC01000116.1 GCF_000247475.1 Rhizobium sp. PDO1-076
GGGGGGCGATAAGGTTACGGGCTGAAGACGGCTGGTCCTTTTGGCGGGCTACCCGGTACGTCCTCCACGCCCTGCCTGGTTGCTTTGGCGACATCATTCGTCCTTCGCGATCCTGGTACCGGCGCGCGCTTCCAAGATCGCTATGGCATCGTCCAGACGGCCAATACTAACAAAGCCACCGGTTTCGGCAAAATCAGCAGCGGCGGCAAGCTTTGGGCCCATTGAGCCTGCCGGTGCCCCCAAATCGCGGGCTTTCTCCGGTGTAAGTCTTGAAAGCGCGACGGCATCTGTCTCACCATAGCCTTGAAACACCGCCTCAACATCGGTCAGCAAGAGTAAGGCATCGGCATGGAGCTGCCGGGCAAGCAGCGCGCTGGCCGCATCCTTGTCGATGACGGCCTCGATGCCGACGAGGCTGCCATCGGCGCGTCGTACGACAGGAATTCCACCGCCCCCCGCGCAGACAACGATCACGCCCTGATCGAGCAGGAGCTTCAGCACCTTCCAATCGGGGATTTCGACCGGCCGTGGCGATGGGACGACCCGACGCCACCGGTCTCCGTCTCTGGCGATCGACCACCCTCCCGCCTTGGCGCGGTTCTCGGCTTCAATCTTTTCGTAGACCAGGCCCACAAATTTGCTGGGCTTCTCGAAAGCCGGGTCCTTGGGATCGACAACCACCTGGGTCAGGACTGTGACCACGGGTTGGGAATGCTGCAGCTCATTTTCCAGCTCCTGCTCGATCATGTATCCGATCATGCCTTCGGTTTCTGCACCGAGGACATCAAGCGGATAGGCATCATTCGGCTTGTAGGCAGCTCCTTGCAGGGCGAGCAGGCCGACCTGCGGACCGTTGCCATGGGTAACCACCAGCCTGTGGCCGGCCCGAATGATCGCAGCAAGAGACTTAGCTGCGATCTGAACGTTTGTGCGTTGCGCTTCGGCGGTCAGAGCCTCACCGCGTCGCAGGAGGGCGTTGCCGCCGAGCGCTGCCACGACGAGCATCTCTCATGCCCCCAGCGTTGCGACGAGAACCGCCTTGATCGTATGTAGGCGGTTTTCCGCCTGATCGAAGACGATCGAGGCCGGGCTCTCGAAAACCTCTTCGGTGACCTCCATCGCATCCAGGCCGAACTCTTCGTGGATCTCAGTGCCGACGGTTGTGGCCGTGTTGTGAAAGGCCGGCAGGCAATGCATGAAGCGCGCCCGCGGATTTCCCGTGCGTTCCATCAGGCCAGCGCTGACCTGATAGGGTGTGAGAAGCTTGATCCGCTCTGCCCATTTCTCTTTTGCTTCGCCCATGGATACCCAGACATCGGTGTAGACGAAATCGACATTTGCGACGCCCCGTCCAATATCCTCCGTGACCATGATCCGGGCACCGGTTTCTGCAGCAATGCTGGTCGCCTCCTCGCGGATTTCCGCGGAAGGCCAGCAAGCTTTCGGCGCGCAAAGCCGAACGTCCATGCCCATCTTCGCGCCTCCGATCAGCAAGCTGTCGCCCATGTTGTTGGCGGCATCGCCAATGAAGACGAAGGCCACCTGATGTAGGGGTTTCTCGGAGTATTCCTGCATTGTCAGGAAGTCCGCGAGAATCTGGGTGGGGTGGAATTCGTTCGTCAGGCCATTATAGACCGGCACGCCGGAATATCTGGCGAGTTCCTCGACGATCGCTTGTCCGAAACCCCGATATTCAATGGCATCATAGATCCGGCCGAGAACGCGGGCTGTGTCCTTGACCGATTCCTTGTGTCCGATATGGCTGCCCGTCGGCCCGAGATAGGTAACGCGTGCACCCTGGTCATATGCCGCGACCTCGAAGCCTACCCGAGTTCGGGTCGAATCTTTCTCGAAGATCAGGGCTATGTCCTTGCCCTGTAGTCTCGGGACCTCGGTCCCGGCGTATTTCGCCGTCTTGAGGTCTGCGGCAAGCTTGATCAGGAAGGCGATTTCACGCGGCGTGTAGTCGCGCAACGTCAGCAGGCTGCGATTTTTCAGGTTGAAGGCCATGAACGTGCTCCTTGAAATCAGATCGCATCACGAATCGTCGGGCAGCTCATGCAATGACCGCCGCCGCGCCCCCGGCTGAGTTCTGCGCCGGGGATGGTGAGGACCTCGATGCCGGCGGATTTCAGCGCAGCATTGGTGTCGTCGTTGCGGTCATAGCCGACGACGACGCCAGGCCTGAGCGCCAGAACATTGTTGCCATCGTTCCATTGCTCGCGGGCGCGCTCTTCCTCCGTCGTGCCACCCGTGGGCACAATCTGGAGTTTTCCATAGCCGAGAACCTCAGCGACGATGTCGAAGATCGGGCGGGGATCATGGCGGAAGGACAAGGGATTTTTACCGTCGCCAGGTCGGATGTCGTAGCAGACGAGTTCGTCGGCGACCTCCTTGAAGGTGGTGACGACATCGCCACCGCAGAGCGTGAAGATAGTGTCGAGATGCATGGCCGCCCGCGACTTTGGAATTCGAAAGGCAAGCACGCGATCGACAACTCCCCTGGCAAACAGCGCTTGGGCGAGTTGTCCAATCCCTTGCGGGGAAGACCTTTCACCCATGCCGACGAGAACCGTGCGGTTTCCGACCGGCATCACATCGCCGCCCTCAAGCGTTGCAAGTCCATGCTCCTCAGTCGGACCACCCCAGTGGACCGTGACCTTGCCGGCGAACTTCGGATGGAATCTGTAGATGGCCGTGGTCAACAGTGTTTCCGGACGTCGGGCTGGCCAGTACATCGGATTGATCGCGACGCCCCCATAGATCCAGGCCGAGTTATCGCGGGTGAACAGGGCGTTCGGCAGCGGCGGCAGAATGAAGCCATGATGGCCTAGATAGCTGCCGAACAGCCCCGCCGGCTTGAACGGGAGATCGTCCACCGCCAGTCCACCCAGAAGGAACTCAGCTAACCTCAAGCCAGACAGTTCCTGCATCCAGGTGCGCAGTTCGGCAGTCATTCCCGTGCCCACCTGATCGGGCACAATCCGATGATCCAGCACAAAGGCTCGGGCTTCCGGGACATCGAGCGCTTCAGCCAGTAAGGTGTTGACGTCGAGTACCTCGATCCCCTGCTCGCGCATTAAGGTGGTAAAGACATCATGGTCCTTTTGCGCCTGCTTGACCCAGAAGACATCGTCGAACAGCAACTCCTCCCGATTGGAAGGCGTGAGGCGCCGATGGGCGAGACCGGGGCGGCAGACCAGTACCTGGCGCAAGATGCCAGTCTCGGAATGGACGCCGAGTGGGAGGGAATTGTTCATGGTCGTCTTCCTCGGCCAATGGCCGTTAGAGCAGTTCCAGCGACAGTGGTTTGCGGTCTCGCCTTCGGAATTGCGTTAGAACAACGCGCTAGAGGGCACTGATCGCGCCTGCCCACATCAGGTATCCGGCAGCAGCAGCCGCCAGGACAATTCCTGCGGCGAGGAGAGCCTCCAGGCCGGAGAACGCTTCACGTGTCTGCTTACCCTTTGCCCACCAGTAGACGGGAATGCCCAGCACATAGAGGATGGCGCACATCAGGAGGTATGGCGGACCGGCCGCATAGATCAGCCAGCAACCGTAGACCGTGGCGACGGCCCCCGTGAACAAATCGCGTCCGCGTCCCTCCCCTGGGCGGTATCCTTCACCGCGCATAGCGAGCTTGAGAGCGTACGCTCCCGAAAGCACGTAAGGCACCAGGATTGCCGTCGATGCGATGTAGAAGAGGGCAAGATAGGTCGAATTCGCGAAGAAGGTTACGACCAGAAATGCCTGAACAAGCAGGTTGGTGATCCAGAGCGCACCGGATGGTGAGCCTTTCCCGTTTTCGATGGCAAAGACCTCGGGAAGGATCCCTTCCTTCGCCGCACGATAGGGGATTTCTGCTGCAAAGAGGGTCCAGCTCAAGAACGCGCCGGCGACGGAAACAACGAGGCCGATCCGCACAGCGACCGAGGCCCAGGGGCCTGCGACCTGCTCGATAACGTTTGCCATGGAGGCCGCAGCCGGTAGACCCGCGAGTTCAGGCTGGGTCAATACTCCGAAGGACAAGAGAGAGACGGCGAGATAGGCGCAAAGGGCGATCACGAAGCCGATGATGGTCGCACGCCCGATATCAGCGCGTTTGTCGGCGCGACCTGAATAGACGCTGGCTCCTTCGATACCGATGAAGACCCAGAGTGTCACCAGCATCGTGCTTTTCACCTGTGTCAGGATGCTGCCGAGTTCCGGCGTCTCTGTCCCCCAGAGGTCAATCGCGAAAGTCTGCAGACGAAAGGCCACTGTCACCAGCACGATGAGAAGAAGGATCGGTGCCAGTTTAGCGGTGGTAGTCAATACGTTGATGATGGCAGCCTGCCGAATGCCCATCAGGATCAGCGCATGCGTAGCCCAGAGCAGAACCGACGCACCGACGATCGCCTGCACCGAGTTCCCCTCCGCTCCGAAGGCAGGATAGAAGTAGCTCAACGCCCCGAAGATCAGCACGACATAGGATACGTTGCCGATCCAGGCACTGAGCCAATAACCCCAAGCACTATTGAAGCCGACGAAATCCCCGAAGCCGGCCCGCGCATAAGCATAGGGACCGGCATCAAGTGCCGGCTTTCGCCTCGAAAGACCCTGGTAGACGAAAGCGAGCGCCAACATCCCGACACCTGTAATCAGCCATCCGATCATGACAGCGGCAGGTGAAGCGCCCTTGGCGATGTTTTGAGGCAGGCTGAACACGCCACCCCCGATCATGGAGCCGACGACCAGCGCTACCAAAGGCAGCAGACCGAGTTTTGTAGAGACAGCAGGACCTTGTACACGCACCACGTCCACGGTTTGAATGCTCATGCTCGTATTCCTTCTCTGAAAAGACAGTGCAGATATCGAGCTGGGTCCCGACTGAGGAACGAACCTCACGAAGTACGAAGGCGTTTGCCACGTCGTAAGTGACGGCATGCGCTCTCACCATAGGATTAGACTAAACCTGTTGCGCAGTTTCGCACTTGATGCAGGTCAAGGCCCGAGACGGTCTCATGGTAGAATGTGTTCGTCGGGGCGCTCCCGACCATTGGTTGCACTGTAGCAGCATCGGTGATGTGGATTGCGACAATCACCTCCGACGATAAAGGTGATGGAAAGCACGCGCGCTGTTTGGCCTGGCAGTCCTTTAGTCTTGGCGCGAGACTGAATAAGGGCCTGACGGATGAATTCAGCTCATACCCCTTCGCGAGAAGCCATGACGCAATCGGAGAGGTGAAGTCTTAATGCCGCAACAAGATGGCCCGCAGGACATGTTCACAAACGAGCGCTCGGGCGATGGCAATGGCAGGCAGTCGTCTTCAAGTCCGGTTGCCTCGATGCGCGGTTTCTGGGGACTGATGCGCGCATACTGGTTTTCCGAACGGTGGCGCGAGGCCTGGGGGCACACCATAGCGATCGTCGTTCTCACCGCCTTGTCCGCCAAGGCGAGCGTGTGGTTTTCCACCTTCAACAGATCGGATCCGATGCTGCCGGATTGTCCGTTCCTGCACCGGACAATATCGACCAGCGAATCCAGGAATCGATCAAAGGTATGACCGGCGGCGCCATAGGATTGGCCATGGGTATCGCAGGGGTCCTGCTATCCCTCGGCTTCGTCGGCAGCAAACTGATCGAGACGTCAACCGACGTGACCGGGCTGGAATTCCTCGGCAGTTATGGCAGCGCCGTCCTCTCGTTCGTCGCCATCGCATCTATATGCCGTTCAACACGCTGCTGGCGGCCAAGCTGGGCGCAGTGCTGCAGCGTCTCTCCGTGCAGATGCAATGGGCCGAAGGCAGTTACCGAAACGAGCTAAC